>NZ_CP117782.1:2924691-3249656 GCF_028657905.1 Burkholderia sp. FERM BP-3421
CACAACGTCCTGCGCGTGTTCGGCGCGATGCTGGGGGTGATGGTCGCCGTGCTGCTCGTGGAAGGGCTGCCCGCGCTGATCTAGCGGCACGGATCGCCGCGGCGTGCGACGTGGCGCACGCGCGGCCCGGTCGATCAGATCGCCTGATCCGTGGATGGCTTCTCCCACAGATTGATGCCGCCCTCGGTCGCATGGCGATCGATCTCCGCGCGTTCGTCCGCGCTGAACGACAGGTTCTTCAGCGCGGCGACGTTTTCGCGCACCTGTTCCGCACGACTCGCGCCGATCAGCGCCGAGGTCACGCGGCCGTCGCGCAGCACCCAGGCGAGCGCCATCTGCGCGAGGGTCTGGCCGCGCCGCTCGGCGATCGCGTTGAGCTTGCGCACGTGCTCCAGATTCTCCTCGCTCAGGTGCGACTCCTTCAACGAGCCGCCGCCCGGCTTGTTGATCCGCGCATCGGCGGGAATCCCCTTCAGGTACTTCGACGTCAGCAGCCCCTGGGCCAGCGGCGTGAATGCGATGCTGCCCGCGCCGACCGCGTCGAGCGTATCGAGCAGCTCGTGCTCGGCCCAGCGGTTCAGCAGGTTGTAGGCGGGCTGATGGATCAGGAGCGGCACCTTGTATTCGGCGAGCAGCGTCGCGATCTCGCGGGTCTTGGCCGCCGAGTACGACGAGATGCCGATGTACAGCGCCTTGCCCTGCTGCACCGCGGTCGCGAGCGCGCTCGCGGTCTCCTCGAGCGGCGTGTGCGCGTCGAAGCGATGCGAGTAGAAGATGTCGACATAGTCGAGCCCCATCCGCTGCAGGCTCTGGTCGAGACTCGCGAGTATGTACTTGCGCGAGCCGCCGCCGCTGCCGTACGGGCCGGGCCACATGTCCCAGCCGGCCTTCGACGAGATCAGCAGCTCGTCGCGATACGGCCGGAAATCTTCCTTCAGCAGGCGGCCGAAGTTGGTCTCCGCGCTGCCGTACGGCGGGCCGTAGTTGTTGGCGAGATCGAAGTGCGTGATGCCGAGGTCGAACGCGGTGCGCAGGATCTCGCGCTGGGTCGAGATCGGCGTCGTGTCGCCAAAGTTGTGCCACAAGCCGAGCGACAGAGCGGGCAGCTTGAGCCCTGACTTGCCGCATACGCGGTACTGCATCTCTGCATATCGTTCGGAGGCTGCTTCGTAGGCCATGAGAAGTCCCGGTTAAGACGTGTCGAGAAGGCGGCCGGCGCGATCGCGCCAGACAGGCGGCATGCCGCTGGGCGGCATCCCGGACCGGCTATGTTAGCCAACCCGCCCCGATCGCGCATGCGGCGCGCGCGAACATGGACGCGATAGCGGCGCTCCCCTACACTGCGACGTCCTGATGGTTCGTTATTGCGAGGATTTTCATGACCCGGGCGATTTCCGTTGCGCTCATCGTCGGCGGCATCGTGCTGCTGTATTTCGGCGGCCAGTCGTTTCATTCGATCAACGACGACGTCGCGCGCTTCTTCAGCGGCTCGCCGTCGAACAAGACCATCATGCTGATCGCGGGCGGCGTGGTCGCCATGCTGGCCGGACTGATCGGCATCGCGATCCCGTCCGGCAAGCGCTGAGCCGCGCGCTCAGAGCGTCACGTCGGGCGTGGCCGCCGAGCGCGAGCCGGGCACCGGCCGGTTGCTCGCGCCGTGGTAGGTGAACACGAGCGAGAACTTCACGCGGTCCGAGGTGTTCTGGCCGGCCGAATGCAGCGTGTTGCAGTGGAAGAACACGACGTCGCCCGCCTCGAGCGGCGGGCACACGGCCTGCTCGATCAGCGGGCGATTCGCCGGCAGATCGGCGCGGAAGAACTTGGCCGCGTCGAAGCTGTCCGCGCCGAACTCGGCCGTGTGCGAGCCCGGCACCAGCCACAGCGCGCCGTTCTCGTGGGTCTCAGCGCCGAGCGCGAGCCACACCGACACCAGGTCGGGCCGCTCGAACGACCAGTAGCGCGCATCGCGGTGCCAGCCGGTCAGGCTGCCGTACATCGGATGCTTGGTCATCATGCAGTTGTGATGCGCGCGCGACAACACCGGCGCCTCGTCGAAATACGCGCGCATCCACGCGCCGATTTCGGGCGCCGTCGCGCGCTGCGCGAACGCCGCGTCGCGCCCGTACGCATCGAGCAGCCGCCGCACGGTATGGCCGCCCGGCGCGCGCTTCGATTCGGGCGCGCCCGGATAACGCAAATCGGCCTCGAATTCGACCGGCTGCGCGGCCTCCCCGAGTTGTCGCTCGGCCAGCGCCTTCAGCGCCGCACACCGCTCGGGGGACACGAGCCCCTTTGCCACGACAAAACCGTGCTCGCGCACCGCCTGCACCTGCGCGTGAATCGACTCCGACTGCAACCAAGACATGGGACGCTCGATGTATTTGTATGTGAACGATTCGATTGTAAAACGGTGTGAACCAGTACGCGCACCACCAATACTGGCTGCATGGAATTGAGTGCCGGTACGGATTGATGTAACGCAAGGGAACTGCGCGACGCCGCCCGGCCACTAAGCTCGAAGCAGGCGCGCAGGTCCGCCGTCCGCCGCGGGTTTGCGCGACTTCTCGGCGTCATGAATCGCCTGTAGTCTCGGCGAGCCTGTCAGTTCTTGCGGGCGCGGGATAGCGCGCCTTTCGGTAAGATTTTCGCCAGGCGCCCACCGGGCCTTTGATCCGCACGTCCGTCCCGGACGTCATCCATTCGAGCGAAGCACTGTACTCATGTCTGTCCGCCTTACTTCCCGTCTCGGCCGCGTTGCCCGGACCGCCCTGCCCGCCGCACCGCGCCGCATCGTGCGGGCGCTGCGCCACCACAGCGCCCGCGCGCGGGCCCTCGCCGAACGTGCGCAGCAACCGCTGCGCTTCACCGGCATCCGCGGCTGGCTGCAGGCGCTCGTGGCGATCATGAGCGCGCACGCGGCGGCGCGTCGCGGCGCGCTGCGTTCACTGCTGCAAAAACCCTCGTCGCTGCGCGAACTCGCCGCGCGGCGCGCCGCCCCGCGCCGCCGCGTCAATCGGCCGCGCCGGCTCGCGGCCAGCACCGCCGGCTGGTTCGGCTTCGGTTTCGGCGCACGCTGATCCCCCGGCCGCCCGCGCGACGCCCATAAAAAAACCCCGGCAATGCCGGGGTTTTTCATTCGACGGGGATGCCGCGCGTTCAGGCGGGTTCCACGGCCGGTTCGACGCCGGCGGCTTCCGCCAGCACGAGCGCCTTGTCGGTCGCTTCCCACGAGAATTCCGGCTCTTCGCGGCCGAAGTGGCCGTAGGCGGCGGTCTTTTCGTAGATCGGACGCAGCAGGTCCAGCATCTTGATGATGCCCTTCGGACGCAGATCAAAATGTTCGCGCACGAGCTTCGTGATCGTCTCGTCCGACACGCGGCCGGTGCCGAACGTGTTGACCATCACGGAAGTCGGCTCAGCCACGCCGATTGCATACGAAACCTGGATCAATGCGCGCGATGCCAGGCCCGCCGCGACGATGTTCTTCGCGACGTAGCGGCCCGCGTACGCGGCCGAGCGGTCGACCTTCGACGGATCCTTGCCCGAGAACGCGCCGCCGCCGTGCGGCGCCGCGCCGCCGTAGGTATCGACGATGATCTTGCGGCCCGTCAGACCGCAATCGCCTTGCGGGCCGCCGATCACGAACCGGCCGGTCGGGTTCACCAGGAACTTGATGTCGCCCTTGATCAGGTCGGCGGGCAGCGTCGGCTTGATGATCTCCTCGATCACCGCCTCGCGCAGCATGTCCAGTTCGATTTCCGGTGCATGCTGGGTCGACAGCACGACCGTGTCGATCGAGTGCGGCTTGCCGTCGACGTAGCGGATCGTGACCTGCGACTTCGCGTCCGGGCGCAGCCATTGCAGGCGGCCGTCGCGGCGCAGGTTGGCCTGGCGTTCGACGAGACGGTGCGACAGGTGGATCGGCAGCGGCATCAGTTCCGGCGTTTCGTCGCACGCGTAGCCGAACATCAGGCCCTGGTCGCCCGCGCCCTGGTCGAGGTTGTTGTCGTGCGCGCGGTCGACGCCTTGTGCGATGTCCGGCGATTGCTTGTCGTACGCGACGAGCACCGCGCAGCCGCGGTAGTCGATGCCGTAGTCGGTGTTGTCGTAGCCGATCCGCTTGATGGTGTCGCGCGCGATCTGGATGTAGTCGATGTTGGCGGTGGTGGTGATTTCACCGGCCAGCACGACGAGACCCGTGTTGCACAGCGTTTCAGCTGCGACGCGGGAGTATTTGTCCTGCGCGAGGATCGCGTCGAGGATCGCGTCGGAGATTTGGTCGGCGACCTTGTCCGGATGGCCTTCCGATACGGATTCAGACGTGAAGAAGAAGTCGTTTGCCACGGTATCAGGCTCCTGTTGTGGTTACGGTGCGTTCACGTAGCCAGCTTCTTGAGGCCTGAAGTGGCGACGCTTTAGCGGATTTCCTGCCCGATAGCGCTGGTGGCGCCCATCGGCTTCGCCCCGCAAGTTGTCAGTTAACTCGGCGAAGCCCTTATTATAACGGCTTTCTCGAAATGTAGCAGGCCACCCCGTGCCGTCCGAATTGCTGTTTTATTCCCCCGTCCGCACCGCGCCGGCCCGCCGGCCCGCCGGAGGCGACGCATGCTAGGCCGACTCGGCACGCAACTCGCCCTCGGCTTCCTGAAGCTGCTCGCCCAGCTGCCGTACGGCCTCGTGGCGCGGCTCGGCGACGGCCTCGGCTGGCTGCTCTACCAGATCCCGAGCCGCCGCAAGCGCATTGTCCATACCAATCTGAAGCTGTGCTTCCCGGAATGGAGCGACGCGCGCCGCGAGACGGTCGCGGGCCAGCACTTCCGGCACGCGATCCGCAGCTACGTCGAGCGCAGCATCCAGTGGTTCGGCTCGGCGAAGAAGCTCGAGAAGCTGATCGAGGTCGACAGCGCGGTCGACCTGACCGATCCCGACCTGCCGCCGACGCTGTTCCTCGGCCTGCATTTCGTCGGCATCGAGGCCGGCTCGATCTTCCTCAACTACGCGCTGCGGCGGCGCTGCGGCTCGCTGTACCAGCCGTTCTCGAATCCGACGCTCGAGGCGGCCGCGAAGGCCGCGCGCGGGCGCTTCGACGCCGAGATGGTCGGCCGCGCCGACAGCGCCCGGGTGGTGCTGCGCTGGCTGCGCGACCGCAAGCCCGTGATGCTCGGCGCCGACATGGACTACGGCCTGCGCAATTCCACCTTCGTGCCGTTCTTCGGCGTGCCCGCGTGCACGCTGACCGCGGTCGGCCGGCTCGCGAAGACGGGCCGCGCCCAGGTGGTGCCGTTCATCGGCGAGGTGCTGCCGAACTACAAGGGCTACCGGCTCAAGGTGTTCAGGCCCTGGAACGACTACCCGACCGGCGACGACGACCTCGACGCGCGCCGCATGAACGCGTTCCTCGAGGAGCAGATCCCGCTGCTGCCCGAGCAGTACTACTGGGTGCACAAGCGTTTCAAGACCCGTCCGCCCGGCGAACCCGGCTTCTACTGAGCGGCTCCGCCGCAGCTTACAATAGCGCCCATGAAACTCTCGTTCACCAAGATGCACGGCGTCGGCAACGACTTCATCGTGCTCGACGGCTATCGCCACGACCTCGCGCTCAGCGCCGAGCAGGTGCGCGCGCTCGCCGACCGCCATTTCGGCATCGGCGCCGACCAACTGCTGCTCGTCGAGAAGCCGACGGTCGACGGCGTGGACTTCCGCTACCGGATCTTCAATTGCGACGGCGGCGAGGTCGAGCACTGCGGCAACGGCGCGCGCTGCTTCGTCAAGTTCGTGCGCGACCAGGGCCTCACCGACAAGCGCAGCGTGCGCGTCGAGGTGAAGCACGGCATCATCACGCTGACCATGCAGGACAACGGCGAGGTCGTCGTCGACATGGGCGCGCCCGGCTTCGATCCGGTCCGCGTGCCGTTCGACGCGCAGGGCCTCGACGGCCGCCGCGAAGGCGCGGACACGCTGTGGCCGCTCGAGGTCGACGGCGCGACGCGCTGGATCTCGGCGGTGACGATGGGCAACCCGCACGCCGTGCAGGTGGTCGACGACGTCGACGCCTACCCGGTGCTGGCCGAGGGCCCGCTGATCGAGCACCATCCGCGCTTTCCGCGCCGCGTGAACGCCGGCTTCATGCAGATCGTGTCGCGCCGCGAAGTGAAGCTGCGCGTCTACGAGCGCGGCGCGGGCGAGACGCTCGCCTGCGGCACGGGCGCGTGCGCGGCGGTCGCGGCCGGCGTGAGGCGCGGGCTGCTCGAGGCGCCCGTCACCGTGCATACCCGCGGCGGCCCGCTGACGATCACCTGGGACGGAACCGCCGCGCCGCTGTGGATGGCCGGCCCGGCCACGACCGTGTTCGAAGGCATGATCGACCTGCCCGCCTGACCCCTTATTCGCCCCCGATACAGCGCCATGAACGATCGCGAAGTCGCCGACTACCTGCTCGCCAACCCCGAGTTCTTCTCCCGGCACGCGGAGCTGCTCGCCACCATCCGTCTCGCGAATCCGCACGGCAAGGCGGCCATCTCGCTGCAGGAGCGCCAGATGGAGATGCTGCGCGACAAGAACAAGCATCTCGAACGGCGCCTCGCCGAACTGCTGCGCTACGGCCACGAGAACGACGGGCTGGCCGAGAAGTACGGCCGCTGGACCGCCCGCGTGATCGCCGAGCGCGATCCGTACGCCCTGCCGCGCGCGATCGCCGACGGCCTGGCCGAAGTGTTCGACGTGCCGCAGACCGCGCTGCGTCTGTGGGACGTCGCCGACACCTACGCGCAGGCCGAGTTCGCGCGCAACGTCGGCGAGGAGCTGCGGCTGTTCGCGAACAGCCTCGCGACGCCCTACTGCGGCGCGAACACCGGCTTCGAGGCCGCGCACTGGCTCGCGCCGGGCGCGGCGACGGCGGCCGCGGACGGCGACGCCGCGGCGGGCGCGGCCGAATCGGGCGCCGCGGCGTCGGTTGCGCTGATCGCGCTGCGTGCGCCGCAGGCTGACGCCGACGCGAACGCGTTCGGCCTGCTCGTGCTCGGCTCGCCGGACGCGCGCCGCTTCCACGACGGTATGGGCACCGACTTCCTGACCCAGATCGGCACGCTCGCGAGCGCCGCGCTCACGCGCCTGCTGCCGCACTGAATCGGCCCGCGCGATGACCGACGATCCGATCGCCGCCTACCTGTCGCACCTGAAACACGTCAGGCAGCTGTCGGACCACACGCTGCGCGCCTACGCGCACGCGCTGGACGAACTGGTCAAACTCGCCGACGGCCGGCCGCTCGCGAGCCTCACCGCGGTCGACATGCGCGGCGCGGTGGCCCGCGCGCACGGCGGCGGGCTGTCGGCGCGCTCGATCGCGCACCGCCTGTCCGCGTGGCGCGCGTTCTACCGCTGGTACGCGCAGCACGTCGAAATGAGCGCGAACCCGGTCGCCGCGGTGCGCGCGCCGAAGCGGCCGAAGACGCTGCCGAAGGCGCTCTCGGTCGACGACGCGAGCGCGCTGATGGACGCGCGCCTGCCCGACACGACGGAAGGCGCGCGCGACCACGCGATCCTCGAGCTGTTCTATTCGTCGGGCCTGCGCCTCGCCGAGCTGGTGGGCCTCGACGCCGTCTACGCGAACGCGGACGGCTACCGCTCGTCCGGCTGGCTCGACCTCGCCGAGGCCGAAGTCACGGTGCGCGGCAAGGGCAGCAAGGAGCGCAAGGTGCCGGTCGGCCGCAAGGCGATCGAGGCGCTCCAGGCGTGGCTCGCGGTGCGCGGCGAATTCGTGCGCCTCGATCCGCATCCGCTGTTCCTGTCCGCGCGCGGCAACCGGATGTCGCCGAACGTGGTGCGCGAGCGCGTGAAGCGCGCGGCGCTGATGGCCGGGATTCCGGCCAACGTGCACCCGCACGTGCTGCGCCACTCGTTCGCGACCCACGTGCTGCAGTCGAGCGGCGACCTGCGCGCGGTGCAGGAGCTGCTCGGCCACGCGAGCATCACCGCGACCCAGGTGTACACGTCGCTCGACTTCCAGCATCTCGCCAAGATTTACGACAGCGCGCACCCGCGCGCGAAAAAGCGCGGCTGAGCGCCGCCCAACCCGCGCTTCAACCCGCGCTTGATCCCGCGCTTGATCCCGCCGCGTCCGACGCGGCTTTTTGATGACGCCATGCAAACCGTTACGCTCAAACCGTCGAAAGACAAATCCCTGCTGCGCCGTCACCCGTGGGTCTACGCGAACGCGATCGACCGCGTGGACGGCCGCCCCGCGTCCGGCGCGACCGTCATCGTGCGCGCGCACGACGGCCGCTTCCTCGCGCGCGGCGCGTTCAGCCCGCAGTCGCAGATCCGCGTGCGGGTCTGGAGCTTCGACGAAGCCGAGCCGATCGATCACGCCTTCTTCAAGCGCCGCGTGCAGCGCGCGCTCGCGCACCGGCAGGCGATGGTGACGGACACCGGCGCCGTGCGGCTCGTGTTCGGCGAGGCCGACGGCCTGCCCGGCCTGATCGTCGACCACTACCAGTCCGACGAGACGCCGTCGCGCGGCCAGCTGGTGTGTCAGTTCATGGCGGCCGGCGTCGAGGCCTGGAAGACCGCGATCGTCGACGCGCTGGTCGGCGCGACCGGCTGCCCGAACGTCTACGAGCGCTCCGACGTGTCGATCCGCGAAAAGGAAGGGCTCGAACAGGTGACGGGCGTGCTGGCCGGCGACCCGCCGCCCGCGACCCTGATCGCCGCCGAGCACGGCGTGCGCTACCACGTCGACGTGCCGAACGGCCACAAGACGGGCTTCTACGTCGACCAGCGCGACAACCGCGCGCTCGTCGCGCAGTACGCGCGCGAGCGCGACGTGCTGAACTGCTTCTGCTACACCGGCGGCTTCTCGCTCGCGGCGCTCAAGGGCGGCGCGCGGCGCGTGGTGTCGATCGACTCGTCGGGCGATGCGCTCGACCTGGCGCGACGCAATGTCGCGGCCAACGGCTTCGACGCGGCCCGCGCCGAATGGCTCGACGCCGACGCGTTCAAGACGCTGCGCCGCCTCGTCGACGACGGCGAGCGCTTCGACCTGATCGTCCTCGATCCGCCGAAGTTCGCGCCGTCGCGCGAGCACGTCGACCGCGCGGCCCGCGCCTACAAGGACATCAACCTGAGCGGCTTCCGGCTGCTGCGGCCGGGCGGCCTGCTGTTCACCTACTCGTGCTCGGGCGCGATCGACCTCGACCTGTTCCAGAAGATCGTCGCGGGCGCCGCGGCCGACGCGCGCGTCGACGCGCGGATCCTGAAGCGGCTCGGCGCGGGCGTCGACCATCCGCTCCTGAGCGCATTCCCCGAGGGCGAATATCTGAAGGGCCTGCTGTTGCAAATCGCCTGATCGCCCCGATCTTGGCAGCCAACCGCGCGCGGCGGCCAATGCGACGGTCATCCGGCCGGCGCGCGGGGGCTTGACAGGTGTGCTTCAATAGTCGGTTGCAGGCCTGCGCTTCGCGCGCGGGCGCCGCGCGCACTCCTACGTTTTGACCCCGTTTCACGAACCACAGGCGATCGACATGGCCATTCCCGTCACCATCCTCACCGGCTTTCTCGGCAGCGGCAAGACGACGCTGCTCAAGCGCATCCTGAACGAACAGCACGGCATGAAGATCGCCGTGATCGAGAACGAGTTCGGCGAAGAGAACATCGACAACGAGATCCTCGTTCAGGATTCGAACGAGCAGATCATCCAGATGAGCAACGGCTGCATCTGCTGCACGATCCGCGGCGATCTGGCGCGCGCGCTCGGCGACCTCGCCGCGAAGAAGCGCGACGGCTCGCTCGATTTCGACCGGGTCGTGATCGAAACCACCGGCCTCGCGAATCCGGGCCCCGTCGCGCAGACCTTCTTCATCGACAGCGAGATCGCCGACGACTTCCTGCTCGACGCGATCATCACGCTGGTCGACGCCAAGCACGCGAACGCGCAGCTCGACGAGCACGAGGTCGTGCAGCGCCAGGTCGGCTTCGCGGATCGCCTGTTCATCACCAAGGCCGACCTGGTCGACGACGCGACGCTCGCGGGGCTCAAGCACCGCCTGCTGCACATGAATCCGAAGGCGACAGTGAAGATCGTCAATTTCGGCGACGCGGACATCAAGGAGATCTTCGACCTGCGCGGCTTCAACCTGAACGCGAAGCTCGAGATCGATCCGGACTTCCTCGCCGAGGACGACCACGCCCACGCGCATCACGACCACGACCACGGCCACGGCCACGGCCACGACGACCACGCGCATTGCGACCATGATCACGGCCATTGCGAGCACGGGCACGATCATGGCCACGCGCACCATCACCACGCGCACCACGACGACAAGATCAAGTCGTTCGTCTACCGCAACGACCGCCCGTTCGACCCGAACAAGCTCGAGGACTTCCTCGGCGGCATCCTGCAGATCTACGGCGAACGGATGCTGCGCTACAAGGGCGTGCTGTACATGAAGGGCGTCGACCGCAAGGTGGTGTTCCAGGGCGTGCACCAGATGATGGGCAGCGACCTCGCCGCCAAGTGGCTGCCGATCGAGAAGAAGACCAGCAAGATGGTGTTCATCGGCATCGACCTGCCGCAGGACCTGATCACCGACGGCCTCGACGCCTGCCTCGCCTGAGCGCCGCGGCCGGTGCGGCGGCCGGTTCGCGCCGCATCGGACGTCATCGCTTTTTCGCGGTTTGCAGGTTATATTTTCAGGATGCCGGCCGTACCGGACGGGGATCGACCCGATACGGTGGGCGCTTGCGATTCAGTTACAATACCTGCCCACTGGAAGTGGCATGACGACAACGGGCCCGGTTCTTGCATGATGAATCGGGCGCAACGCACCGGCGAACGCCGCCGCGAGTTGGCCGGTCCGCGCGGTGCGACATGGAACGCCGCCGACCGGTTGGCGGCGCCCGCATCCGGCCCAGGGGGACCTTGGATGATGGACAACCGGTAATCCAGAGGCTTTCGGCCCCGCCCGGCGCAATGGCAAATAATTGCAAGGCCAGTTGCGGGTAATCCCAAAGTGCGGGCAATATCTCGCGGTTTGCCGCACATTGAAGAAGCAAGCAGATGACGAAGAAACTCTTGACCGAAGCCGAAATCCTGAAGATGAGCGACAAGGATTACATGAACGAGGATCAGCTCGCCTTCTTCAAAGCTCGGCTCGAACAGTTGCAGGCGGAAATCCTCCACAACGCTGGCCAGACGACCGAGAACCTGCGTGAGACGGTGATCGTGCCGGATCCCGCCGATCGCGCGACGATCGAAGAGGAGCACGCGCTCGAACTGCGTACGCGCGATCGCGAGCGCAAGCTCCTCAAGAAGGTCCAGCAGTCGCTCGCGCGCATCGAGTCCGGCGACTACGGCTGGTGCGAAGAGACCGGCGAGCCGATCGGCATCCCGCGTCTGCTCGCCCGTCCGACGGCCACGCTGTCGCTCGAGGCGCAGGAGCGGCGCGAGTTGCGCCAGAAGCTGTTCGGCGACTGATCGCCCCGGCGCGGGCCGCCTCCCGCGCCCCCGACACGCTGCTTCGAGACAAGCGCGCGGCCTGCCGCGCGCTTTTGCTTTTTGGGCCGCCGCGCTCTTGATATCGCGGCGCACGCCCTAAAATGAAGGCCATGCGCGTCGAGCATCCTGCTCCGCGCAGCGCCACATTCCAGCGGCGACGCTCGTGCGCCGCCGCGTCTTCCCCGTTTTTCTGAAGGAACGCAGATGGAGCAATTTCACGGCACGACGATCGTTTCCGTACGGCGCGGCGACAAGGTCGCCCTGGGCGGCGACGGCCAGGTGACGCTCGGCAACATCGTGATGAAGGGCGGCGCGCGCAAGGTCCGCCGCATCTACAACAATCAGGTGCTGGTCGGCTTCGCGGGCGGCACCGCCGATGCGTTCTCGCTGCTCGACCGCTTCGAGGCGAAGCTCGAAAAGCACCAGGGCAACCTGACTCGCTCCGCCGTCGAGCTGGCGAAGGATTGGCGCACCGATCGCATGCTGCGCCGTCTCGAGGCGATGCTGATCGCCGCCGACGCCACCACGACGCTCGTCATCACCGGCAACGGCGACGTGCTCGACCCCGAAGGCGGGATCTGCGCGATCGGTTCGGGCGGTTCGTATGCGCAGGCCGCGGCGCGCGCGCTGGCCGAGAACACGGATCTGTCCCCGCGCGAGATCGTCGAGAAGTCGCTCGCGATCGCGGGCGACATGTGCATCTATACGAATCACAACCGCATCATCGAGACCATCGAGTAAGGACGCGCATCAATGAGCACCATGACCCCTGCCGAGATCGTCTCGGAACTCGACAAGCACATCATCGGCCAGGCGAAGGCCAAGAAGGCCGTGGCCGTCGCGCTGCGCAACCGCTGGCGCCGCCAGCAGGTCGCGGAGCCCCTGCGCCAGGAAATCACGCCGAAGAACATCCTGATGATCGGGCCGACGGGCGTCGGCAAGACCGAGATCGCGCGCCGTCTCGCGAAGCTCGCGGATGCGCCGTTCATCAAGATCGAGGCGACCAAGTTCACCGAGGTCGGCTATGTCGGCCGCGACGTCGACAGCATCGTGCGCGACCTGATCGAGATCTCGGTCAAGCAGACCCGCGAATCGGAGATGCGCAAGGTGCGCAGCAAGGCGCGGGACCAGGCTGAAGACCGGATCCTCGACATCCTGCTGCCGCAGCCGCGCGCGGTCGGCTTCGGCGCGGGCAGCGAGCACGCGAACGACGACAACAACGTCACCCGCCAGACCTTCCGCAAGCGTCTGCGCGAAGGCCAGCTCGACGACAAGGAAGTCGAGCTCGACCTCGAGCAGCCGCAGGCCGGCATGGACATCATGGCGCCGCCGGGCATGGAAGAGATGACCGAGCAGATCCGCTCGATGTTCTCGAACCTCGGCAACGCCAAGAAGATGCGCCGCAAGGTGAAGATCAAGGAAGCGCTGAAGCTGCTCACGGACGAGGAAGCGGCGAAGATGCTCAACGACGAGGAAGTGAAGACGAAGGCCGTGCAGAACGTCGAGCAGAACGGCATCGTGTTCCTCGACGAGATCGACAAGATCGCGTCGCGCAACCAGGAAGGCGGCGGCGGCGAAGTGTCGCGGCAGGGCGTGCAGCGCGATCTGCTGCCGCTCGTCGAGGGCACCACGATCAACACCAAGTACGGGATGGTGAAGACCGACCACGTCCTGTTCATCGCGAGCGGCGCGTTCCACCTCGCCAAGCCGAGCGACCTGATCCCCGAGCTGCAGGGCCGCTTCCCGATCCGCGTCGAGCTGGAATCGCTGTCGGTCGAGGATTTCGAAGCGATCCTCGTGTCGACCGACGCGAGCCTCGTCAAGCAATACCAGGCGCTGCTCGAGACGGAGGACGTCAAGCTCGAGTTCGCCGACGACGGGATCCGCCGGCTCGCCGAAATCGCCTACTCGGTCAACGAGAAGACCGAGAACATCGGCGCGCGGCGCCTGTACACGGTGATCGAGAAGCTGCTCGAGGACGTCTCGTTCTCGGCCGGCAACCACGCCGGCGAAAACGTGACGATCGACGCAGCCTATGTCGACCGCGCGCTCGGCCAGGTGTCGCAGGACGAAGACCTGTCGCGTTACGTGCTGTGACGTAACGTCGCGGCGCACGTCACGCGCCGCGACGACGCAAACGAAACGGGCGGCTCCCTCGCGGGAACCGCCCGTTTGTCTTGGCGCGCGCCGGCGCGCCGCCGCGCGCTTACTGCCGCACCGGCTTCTTCGCGAGCTTGCGCTGCAGCGTGCGGCGGTGCATGTTGAGCGCGCGCGCCGTCGCCGAGATGTTGTTGTTGTTTTCCGCGAGCACGCGCTGGATGTGCTCCCATTCGAGCCGATCGACCGACAGCACGACCGGGTTCTCCAACGCCTCTTCCGCCTGCACCTCGGTGGCATTGGTCTGCAGCGCGGCCAGGATCGATTCGACGTTGGCCGGCTTCGCGAGGTAGTTGTCCGCGCCGTCCTTCACCGCCTGAACCGCGGTCGCGATGCTCGCATAGCCCGTCAGCACCAGGATCCGCGCGTCCGCCTGCAGGTCGCACAGCGGCGCGATCAGGCTCAGGCCGGAGTCTTCGCCGAGATGCAGGTCGACGGTGATGAACTGGTACTGCTGCTCGGCCGCGAGCCGCAGCGCCTCGTCCTTGTTGTGCGCCTGCCGCACCGTGTAGCCGCGGCGTTCCAGCCCGCGCGCGAGCGTGCCCGCGAACACCTCGTTGTCGTCGATCACGAGGAAGTGGTTGTCGCTCATCTGTCGTTCTCCATCTGGTCAGCGTGTGTCGTTGAGTCGTGGCCGGCGCCGCGGGCCGCGGGCGCGACTTCGCGCACCGCCGGCAGCCGCAGCCATGCGCGGGTGCCGCGCGGCTTCGCGTCGGCCAGCTCGATCGAGCCGCCCAGCCGCGCCGCCGCGCTGAATGCAAGGTACAGGCCGACGCCGTGGCCGCCCTGCGTGCTGTCGACCGGCATCGCGCCGAGCTGGTCGCGCAGCGCGGCCGGAATGCCGGGGCCGTTGTCGCAGACCTCGAATTCGATCTCGTCGCGCGCGCCGTCGTGCACGAGCTTCGCCGCCAGCGTAACGCGATCGCGGCTCGCGCGGGCGGCATTGTCGAGCAGGATGGTCAGGATCTGCCCGGCGGCGACCGTGTCGTCGAGCGCGACCCCGGCGGGCTGCGCGCCCAGCTGCTCGAAGCGCACATGCGGATGGCGCAGCCGCCAGTGCTGGACGAAACTGTCGAGCCAGTGCGCGACGGGCTGCCGGCTCGCGGGCTCGCTCGCCCGGCTCCTGAGCCGCGCGAGCGCCGACGTGCATTGCGCCATCTGCTCCTCCAGCACCTTCAGGTCCGCCTCGTAGCGGGCGAGCCCCGGGTCGGTGCGCGCCGCGTCGCGCAGCTCCTCCGCCAGCATCGCGATGGTCGACAGCGGCGTGCCCATCTCGTGCGCGACCGTGGCGGCCTGCACGCCGAGCGCGACCGCGCGTTCGTCGCGCAACAGCAGCTGCTGCGCGTCGCCGAGCGCCGCGTCGCGCTGGCGCAGCGCGCTCGACATGCGCGCGACGAACCAGGCGATCAAGCCGACGCTGACCATGAAGTTCACCCACATCCCGGCGCGGAAATAGTCGAACAGGTTGGCCGGGTTGTCGAGATTGAGCGGCACCGAATCGAAACCGAGCGCCAGGTAGCAGGCGACCGCGAACGCGGCGAGCCAGATCATCAGGTGCCACGGCAGCACCGCGGCCGCGATCGCGAGCGACGGCAGGTACAGCGATACGAACGGATTGGTGGTGCCGCCCGACAGGAACAGCAGCGCCGACAGCGCGCCGAGGTCGACCCACAGCTGGCCGAGCAGCTCGAAGTTGGTCTCGGGGCGCGCGCGCAGGACGCGCACCCAGGTCAGCGCATTGAAAACGATCTCGAGCGCGATGACCATGAGCATCGCGGGCAGCGGCAGATGGACGCCGAAGTAAGCCTGGACGACCGCGATCGTGACGAGTTGCCCGATGATCGCCAGATTGCGCAACCAGAACAAGTGGCTCAGGTTGACGCGGCCGGTGGTGGTGATTCGGATTCGTTGCATCCGCGCAGTTTACCTCCTACCCACGCTCCGCCGAGACCCGCCGCGCGATTTCGTCCGCGAGGCATTCCGGGCACAGGCAGCGCGCGCCGCCCGCCGGCCGGGGGGCCGGCGGCAGGCTCGGCATGGCCTGGCACCAGCACATGAACGGCGCGGTGCGCGCGCCGCAGTCGAACGAGCGGCCGCAGCGCGGACAGCGCTTGATCGCGATGGCGGGTTCGGCGGCGTCGGTCATCGAAGTGGGAAGTGGGAAGCGGCGAGGGTGTCGCTACAAGCATAGCGCGGCCGGCGGAAATTGCCTGCCCGGCCGCGCCCCGATCGCCCCCCCTTTTTATCGACGGGAAACCCGGCCCGGGCGGGCCTCCGACGCCCGGCCGAACGGTCAAAAACCGCATGCTGCACTGCGCCAGTCCTGTACAATTCGGCCTGTTTCAACCGTTCCCAGCCTGAGCCGCCGCCATGTCCGAGCCTATCGACCTCTCGCAGATCGCCCCCACGCTGAAAGCCGAAATCCTCGCGGAGGCGCTGCCGTACATTCGCCGCTATCACGGCAAGACCGTGGTGATCAAATACGGCGGCAATGCCATGACCGAGGAACGGCTCAAGCAGGGCTTCGCGCGCGACGTGATCCTGCTCAAGCTGGTCGGCATCAATCCGGTGATCGTGCACGGCGGCGGCCCGCAGATCGACCAGGCGCTCAAGAAGATCGGCAAGCAGGGCACCTTCATCCAGGGCATGCGCGTGACCGACGAGGAGACGATGGAAGTCGTCGAGTGGGTGCTCGGCGGCGAGGTGCAGCAGGACATCGTGATGCTGATCAATCACTTCGGCGGCCACGCGGTCGGCCTGACCGGCAAGGACGGCGGCCTGATCCACGCGCGCAAGCTGCTGATGCCGGATCGCGACAATCCCGGCCAGTACGTCGACATCGGCCAGGTCGGCGAGGTCGAGGCGATCAACCCCGCGGTCGTGAAGGCGCTGCAGGACGACGCGTTCATCCCGGTGATCTCGCCGATCGGCTTCGACGAGCAGGGCCTGTCGTACAACATCAACGCCGACCTCGTCGCGGGCAAGCTCGCGACCGTGCTGAACGCCGAGAAGCTCGTGATGATGACGAACATCCCGGGCGTGATGGACAAGGATGGCAACCTGCTCACCGATCTGTCGGCGCGCGAGATCGACGCGCTGTTCGAGGACGGCACGATCTCGGGCGGCATGCTGCCGAAGATCTCGTCGGCGCTCGACGCGGCGAAGAGCGGCGTGAAGTCGGTCCACATCGTCGACGGCCGGATCGAGCATTCGGTGCTGCTCGAAATCCTGACGGAACAGCCGTTCGGCACGATGATCCGCTCGCATTGAGCGCGGCGCCCGCCGCGCCCGCCCGGCGCCGCCCGCCGCGCCCCCGGCCGCGGGCGGGCCGGCCGGTCTGGCTGTTCGACCTCGACAACACGCTGCACCACGCGTCGCACGCGATCTTCCCGGCCATCAACCGGGCGATGACGCAATACATCATCGATACGCTGCAGGTCGACCCCGCCCGGGCCGACTACCTGCGCACCCACTACACGCACCGCTACGGCGCCGCGCTTTTGGGCCTCGTGCGGCATCACCCGATCGATCCGCACGATTTTCTGAGGATCGTCCATACTTTTCCCGACCTGCCGTCGATGGTGCGCGCCGAGCGCGGGCTCGCGCGCGTGGTCGCCGCGCTGCCCGGCCGCAAGATCATCCTGACCAACGCGCCGGAGGATTACGCGCGCGACGTGCTGCGCGAACTGGGCATCGAGCGGCTGTTCGAGCGGGTGATCGCGATCGAGCACATGCGCGACCGGCGCCGCCTGCGCGCGTGGCGCGCCAAGCCCGACGCGGCGATGCTGCGCCGCGCGCTGCGCGACGCGCGGGCGCGGCTGGCCGACGCGATCCTGGTCGAGGACACGCGCAGCCACCTGAAGCGCTACAAGCGGCTCGGCCTGCGCACGGTATGGATCACCGGGCACCTGCCCGACCATACGCAGAAGGTCGGGCGACCGCACTATGTCGATCGTCGCATTGGTTCGTTAAAATCGCTGCGATTGGGCACTCGATCGGGGCGACAGAAATGCAACCGACTCAACCGCAGGATCCGGCCGTAACCCCGCCAGACGACGACGCCGGCCAGCCGGCCCGTCCCCGCGCCCGCCCGAAGCCGGGCGAGCGCCGCGTGCATATCCTGCAGACGCTCGCCGCGATGCTCGAGGCGCCCAGGATCGAGAAGATCACCACCGCCGCGCTCGCGGCGCGGCTCGCCGTGTCGGAAGCCGCGCTGTACCGGCATTTCCCGAGCAAGGCGAAGATGTTCGAAGGGCTCATCGATTTCATCGAGGAAACCTTCTTCGGCCTGATCAACCAGATCGTCGCGAAGGAACAGGACGGCGTGCTGCAGGCGCGCGCGATCGCGCTGATGCTGCTGAACTTCGCCGAGAAGAATCCCGGCATGACGCGCGTGCTGACCGGAGAAGCGCTCGTGGGCGAGCACGCGAGCCTCAGCGAACGGGTCAACCGGCTGCTCGACCGGGTCGAGGCGTCGCTGCGGCAGTGCCTGCGCGTCGCGCGCAGCGCGGCGGACGGCGCCGCGGAACCGGGCGCCGTGCCGCTGCCGGCCGACTACGATCCCGCCGTGCGCGCAAGCCTGCTGCTCAATTTCGTCCTGGGCGCATGGAGCCAGTATGCGCGCAGCGGCTTCGCGAAGCCGCCCGGCGAGCATTCGGACGCCAAGCTGCGCCTGATCCTCCAGTAGCCGGGCCGACCTCGGCGCCGCGCGCAGGGGCACCGTTCCCTGCAAGCCGCCGCGAACGCCGGGCCTTGCTCGACGCTCGCGGCGGCACGCATGCCGAACGCCATGCGCAGGCGCGCGCGGCGGCATCGTCGCGCCCCCATCCGAGTTCCGCTATACTTGCGCGGTTGTCTGCCGCCGTCCGAGGATGGCCAAGGCAGCCGACGCGCCGATTTGCTGACTCGATTGCGGGCGCGCGAACCACCAGGACAGGGGTCCCGGCCGGGTTCAATAGAAATGCGGCTAAAGAGGTCGTCAGCCGCGCCCCGCCTCACCCCGCGCCCGCCGACACCATTTAGCCGCCCAGTCATAAGGCGGAACGAATGGAATCGATCGGCATCGTCGCTCCACAGACCATGCACTTCGCCGAGCCGCTGCGCCTGCAGAGCGGCAGCGTCCTCGGCAACTACCAGCTCGTCGTCGAGACCTACGGCGAACTCAACGCCGCGCGCTCGAACGCGGTGCTCGTCTGTCACGCGCTCAACGCATCCCATCACGTCGCCGGGGTCTACGCGGACGATCCGCGCAACACCGGCTGGTGGGACAACATGGTCGGCCCGGGCAAGCCGCTCGACACCAACCGCTTCTTCGTGATCGGCGTCAACAACCTCGGCTCCTGCTTCGGCTCCACCGGCCCGATGAGCCTCGACCCGGCCACCGGCACGCCGTACGGCGCGCGCTTTCCGGTGCTGACCGTCGAGGACTGGGTGCACGCGCAGGCGCGCGTCGCCGATGCGTTCGGCATCGAACGCTTCGCCGCGGTCATGGGCGGCAGCCTCGGCGGCATGCAGGCCTTCGCGTGGAGCCTGATGTATCCGGAGCGGGTCGCGCACTGCATCGACATCGCGTCGACGCCCAAGCTGTCCGCGCAGAACATCGCGTTCAACGAGGTCGCGCGCTCCGCGATCCTGTCGGACCCCGATTTTCACGGCGGCGACTACTACGCGCACGGCGTGAAGCCGCGTCGCGGCCTGCGCGTCGCGCGCATGATCGGCCACATCACCTATCTGTCCGACGACGACATGGCGGAGAAATTCGGCCGTGCGCTGCGCCGCGCGGAGGGCGCGCTCGACGCCTACAACTTCAACTTCGACGTCGAATTCGAGGTGGAGTCGTACCTGCGCTACCAGGGCGACAAGTTCGCCGACTACTTCGACGCGAACACCTACCTGCTGATCACGCGCGCGCTCGACTACTTCGATCCGGCGAAGGCGTTCGGCGGCAACCTGAGCGCGGCGGTCGCGCACACCCGCGCGAAATACCTGATCGCGGGCTTCACGACCGACTGGCGCTTCGCGCCCGCCCGCTCGCGCGAGATCGTGAAGGCGCTGCTCGACAACCGGCGCACGGTCACCTACGCGGAGATCGACGCGCCCCACGGGCACGACGCCTTCCTGCTCGACGACGCGCGCTATCACAACCTGATGCGCGCCTATTACGAACGCATCGCCAACGAGGTGGGCGCATGAACCCGCAAGCGCTGAACGCCCTGTCCGCCCGCGCCGATTTCCGCGCGATCGCCCGCTGGGTCGAACCCCGCTCGACCGTGCTCGATCTCGGCTGCGGCGACGGCACGCTGCTGTCGCTGCTCGCCGAGGAGCTGGACGTGGTGGGCTACGGCATCGAGATCAACGACGCGGGCGTGCTCGCATCGACGCGCAACGGCGTCAACGTGATCCAGCAGAACCTCGAGGACGGCCTCAAGCTGTTCGAGGATCACAGCTTCGATTTCGCGGTGCTGTCGCAAACCCTGCAGACCATCCACCAGACCGCCCAGATCCTGCGCGAGACGGTGCGGGTCGGCCGCGAGTGCATCGTGTCGTTCCCGAATTTCGGCTACTGGGCGCACCGTTTGTCGGTGATGCAGGGCCGCATGCCGGTGTCGAAATCGCTGCCGTACCAGTGGCACAACACGCCGAACGTGCGGGTGCTGACCATCCGCGATTTCGAGGCGCTCGCGCCGGAAGTCGGCATCGAGATTCTCGATCGCGTGGTGCTGCACGACGGCCAGCCGATCCGGTGGGGGGTGAACTGGCGTGGTAGTCTTGCGGTCTACCGTGTCAAGCGCAGATAACCCTAGTACTCCTCCATGACGAAACCGCAGCACGATTCCGCCGCCCTCAACGCTCACGAAGGGCACGCCGGCTGGCGCGCCTACCTGAATACGCACATGCTGATCTGCGTGTTCCTGGGCTTCACGTCGGGTCTGCCGCTGTTCACGCTCGTCTATCTGGTGCAGGCATGGCTGCGCTCGGAAGGCGTGAACCTGAAGGAAATCGGCCTGTTCGCGCTGATCCAGTTCCCGTATACGTGGAAATTCCTGTGGGCGCCGCTGATGGACCGCTTCCTGCCGCGCCTGCCCGGCTGGCGGCCCGGCCGCCGGCGCGGCTGGATGCTCGTCACGCAGCTGCTGGTCGCGGGCGCGATCGCCGCGCTCGGCTTCGTGTCGCCGCGCGACTCGATCTGGACCGTCGCCGCGCTCACCACGCTCGTCGCGTTCTTCGGCGCCAGCGCCGACATCGTGATCGACGCCTATCGCCGCGAACTGCTGCGCGACACCGAGCAGGGCCTCGGCAACGCCGTGCACGTGAACGCGTACAAGGTCGCCGCGCTGATCCCCGGCTCGCTGTCGCTGATCCTGTCCGATCACCTGCCCTGGGACGCGGTGTTCGCGCTCACCGCCGCATTCATGCTGCCCGGTATCCTGATGACGTTCTTCGTGCGCGAGCCCGAGGTGCACGGCATCCCGCCGAAGAACCTGCGCGACGCGGTGATCCTGCCGTTCCGCGAATTCATCGGGCGCGACGGCTGGCGCGGCGCGCTCCTCGTGCTCGCGTTCATCTTCCTGTTCAAGCTCGGCGACACGATGGCCACCACGCTGTCGACGTCGTTCTTCCTCGACATCGGCTTCAACAAGACCCAGATCGGCGTGCTCGCCAAGACCACCGCGTTCTGGGCCAGCCTCGCGGGCGGCATCATCGGCGGGATCTGGCTGATGAAGATCGGCATCGCGCGCGGGCTGTGGATCTTCGGCGTGCTGCAGATCGTCTCGACGCTCGGCTTCGCCTGGCTCGCCAAGGTCGGCCCGTCGCCCGTGCTGATGGCGGGCATCTACGGCTTCGAGACCTTCTCCACGGGCCTCACGCTGGCCGCGTTCACCGCCTACATCGCGAGCACCACCGACCCGCGCTACACCGCGACGCAGTTCGCGCTGTTCACGAGCCTCGCCTCGGTGCCGCGCACGCTCGCCTCCGCGTCGAGCGGCTTCATCGTCACGCAGATCGGCTGGTTCGATTACTTCCTGGTGTGCGCCGCGCTCGGCATCCCCGGCATGCTGCTGCTGTTCAAGGTCGCGCCGTGGCGCGGCGGCGACGCGAGCCCCGAGGCCGTCCGTGCAGGCTGAACTGCGGCGTGCCGCCCGGGCCGCCTGCGCCGGTGTCACGCTGTTGGCGGCCACGCACGCGCTGGCGGGCGACGCCGTCGCGCCGGCCGACCACGCGGCCTCGCCGGAATCCCCGCCGCAGCTCCGCTACGGCAATGCGATCGCGTTCCGCAACCTGATTCCGTCGCCGCTGCTCGAACAGGTCACGGCGGCCGAATACCGCCAGCTCGTGCAGGGCGCAGCGCAAAACGATCGCCTGCTGCCCGCGGGCAATGCCCGGGTCCGGCGCGTGTCCGCGATCGTCGGGAAGCTCGCGCCGTATTCGGTGAAATGGAACGACCGGGTCCGGAACTGGAACTGGGAAATCAACGTGATCCGCTCGCGCACGATCCGCGCGGCCTGCCTGCCCGGCGGCAAGATCCTGATCGACAGCGGCCTGCTCGACCGGCTGCGCCTCAGCGACGACGAACTCGGCCTGCTGCTCGCGCATGAGATCGCCCATGCGCTGCGCGAGCATGCGCGCGCCAGCCTCGGCGAGCAGCCGCCCACCATCGGCGCGAATCCGATGCCGTCGCTGTTCGGGCTCGCGGCGCCGTTGCCCGCGCAGATCGGCAACGGCGAGCGGCTCGCGGCGCTGCGCTACGATCCGACCGACGAGACCGAGGCCGACGTGATCGGCGGCGACATCGCCGCGCGCGCGGGCTTCGATCCGCGCGCCGCCATCACGCTGTGGGACAAGCTCGCCGCCGCGACCCGCGCGGACAAGGAAGACGGCTTCATCTACACCCACCCCTACGATGCGCGCCGCCGGCAGGATCTGCTCAAGCGCCTGGGCGACCTGATGCCGCTCTACGCGAAGGCCATCGGCAAGAATCTCGACACGCTGCCGAGCTACGCGGGCATCAGCGCGAAGCGCCGCCGTCTCGTCGGCCGCTGAGCCACCCCGTCAGCGGGACGGATCGAGCGCGAGCGGCCGCTCGCCGCCCGCCTGCGCCCAGCGCAACTCCTCGCTCGGATTGCGGCCGAACAGCCGCTTGAACTCGCGGCTGAACTGCGACGCGCTCGCATAGCCGACCCGCGCCGCCGCCGCGCCCGCGCTCACGCCGTCCTGCACCATCATGAGCCGCGCCTGATGCAGGCGCGCCGCCTTCACGTATTGCATCGGCGAGGTCGCGGTCACGCTCTTGAATTGCGCATGAAAGGCCGCGAGGCTCATGCCGGCCTCGCGCGCGAGCGTCTCGACGTCGAGATCCTGCTCCAGGTTCGCGTGGATCCGCCGCAGCGTCTTCGCGATCCGGCCGAAATGATGCTGCTGCGCGAGCGCCGCGCGGATCGCGTCGCCCTGCTCGCCCGTCAGCACGCGGTAACCGATCTCGCGCATGATCGACGGCCCCAGCACGCGCGTATCGGCGGGCGAGGCGAGCGCCTCCAGGAGGCGCAGCACCGCGTCGGCGAGCGGCGTGTCGAGCGGCGTCGAGTAGACGCCGCGCGGCTCGGCGGCGATCGCGCCGTGGGTTTCGTCGAGCAGGATCGCCAGCTCGGCGATCACCGACAGATCGACGCGGATCGAGATCGCGAGAAACGGCTCGTCCGGCGTGGCCTGGGTTTCGCACTCGAACGGCAGCGGCACCGACAGCACCAGATACTGCCGCGGGTCGTACACGAAGGTCTGTTCGCCGAGATAGCCGTGCTTGCGCCCCTGGCACACCACGATGATGCTCGGCTCGTACAGCACGGGCCGGCGCGGCATCGGGCGGTCGGCGCGGATGAAGTACACGCCTTCGAGCGACGCCTGCGTGAACCCCTCGCGAGGGGCGAGCCGCGTGAGCAGTTCGATCATGCGGCGCTGCGCGTGCGCGCCATCGTCGGAGGAAAGGGTTTGAAAGCTCATCGTCCGGTCGTCGTTCGCTGGAGAATCAGGCTCGCAATCTAGCACCGATCGCTGACGTTCGCGGCACGCGCACGACAATCGTGGAGGAATAGGCAAACATCCAAGACGATCAGGTATTCCGTCCGCCTCCCCGCCTCCTTAGCATGGGAACCCATGCCGCCGCCCCATCGCCATGCGCGCGAATGCGGCGCATCCCTTGTGTTCCGAGTCAGGAGTCCTTCATGTCCCCCATTCAAGCCTACGCGGCGGCCGACGCCCGCACGCCGCTCGCCCCGTTCTCGTTCGAGCCGCGCGCGCTGCGCGAACTCGACGTGCAGATCGAGATCCTGTACTGCGGCGTCTGCCATTCCGATCTTCACCAGGCGCGCAACGAATGGCGCAACACGATCTACCCGGTGGTGCCGGGCCATGAGATCGTCGGCCGGATCACGGCGACGGGCGCGGACGTGTCGCGCTTCAAGATGGGCGACCTGGTCGGCGTCGGCTGCCTGGTCGATGCGTGCCGCACCTGCCCGAGCTGCGCCGAGGGCCTCGAACAGTATTGCGAGAACGGCTTCGTCGGCACCTACAACGGCCGGGACCGCCTGACGGGCGCGACCACCTATGGCGGCTACGCGTCGCAGATCATCGTCGACGAGGCGTTCGTGCTGCGCGTGCCCGACACGCTCGACCCCGCGGGCGCCGCGCCGCTGCTGTGCGCGGGCATCACGACCTACTCGCCGCTGCGTCAATGGGGCGCGGGGCCGGGCAAGAAGGTGGGCATCGTCGGTCTCGGCGGCCTCGGCCACATGGGCGTCAAGCTCGCCCGCGCGATGGGCGCGCACGTCGTGCTGTTCACGACCTCGCCGTCGAAGATCGAGGACGGCAAGCGCCTCGGCGCGCACGAAGTGGTGATCTCGAAGGACGACGCGCAGATGAACGCGCACCTGAACAGCTTCGACCTGATCGTCAACACCGTGGCCGCGCCGCACGACCTGAATCCGTTCCTGAACCTGCTCAAGCGCGACGGCACGCTGACGCTGGTCGGCGCGCCCGAGCACGATCATCCGTCGCCGCAGGTGTTCAACCTGATCTTCAAGCGCCGCCGCCTCGCCGGCTCGCTGATCGGCGGCATCGCCGAAACGCAGGAGATGCTCGATTTCTGCGCGCAGCACGGCATCACGTCGGAGATCGAGGTGATTCCGATGCAGCAGATCAACACGGCCTACGAACGGATGCTGAAGAGCGACGTGAAGTATCGGTTCGTGGTCGATCTCGCGTCGCTCAAGACGCAGCAGGCGGCCTGAGCGCAAACGCGGACGCATCATCC
The DNA here is from genome assembly GCF_028657905.1 of Burkholderia sp. FERM BP-3421. Lineage (NCBI taxonomy): Bacteria > Pseudomonadati > Pseudomonadota > Betaproteobacteria > Burkholderiales > Burkholderiaceae > Burkholderia > Burkholderia sp. FERM BP-3421. The sequence continues at coordinate 2,949,648 of NZ_CP117782.1, forward strand.
GCGCGCGCGGCCAGGCCGGCTGCGCGCGCGGGTTTCACTACTGTTGGCACGAATTGTCCGGGCTCGCCGGCACCTGCGGGTTGATCGGCGCCCAGTTCACCGTATCGGCCCAGCTTGCATCCTTGTCCACACCGAACCAATTGGCGTCCGAGTTCGACGCGCGGTTGTTGACGACCCAGTTGTGCAGGGGCGTCCTGCCCACGTTCAGCTTGATCATCGAGTCCACTTTGCCGTCGAGCGTGCCCACCTTGCGCATGAGATTGTCGCGCACGGTCAGGTAGTCGCTGCCCTGGTCGAGGTAGATGCCCGTAGGCGGGTACCCGCAGTACAGCTTCGACAATTGCATGTTCCCGATTCTGTTCCCGCTGATCTCGGACTGCTGCTGGACGCCCTGCGTATAGATCGCCCCGCCGTCGTAAAGCAGCTGCATGAAATCGAACACATTGTTGCCCGTGACGACATTCGCATTCATGCCGACGTCGACGTCGCCCCATCCCCAGCCGACGCTGATGCCGGTGTACGGCAGATAGCGCAGCTGATTCCCCGACACCGTGAGGCCCTTCGCATACATCGCGAAGATCCCGACGGAGCCCGCGTAGCGGGTGCCGCAGGACCAGATATTATTTTTCGTGACCGTATCGTGATCCGACAGCCCCGTGGACGACGGGCTTCCCGGGCCGCCGCCGCCCAGGCTCAGGCAACTGCCGCCGATGTCATGGAACACGTTCCCCGTCACGCTGTCGTCGCGGCTGGAATCGATCAGCTGCAAGCCTTCCGCGCCGAGATTCATGAAGGTATTGCCGGTAAAGACCAGCCCCTGGACATAGCTCGCGCTCACCGCGGCCGGCTGGCGGACATAGCTGTCACCGCGCCGGTACATGCTGGCCTGCTGGTTCACGTAGCCATAGCTCGCGGGGTCGTAGAACGTCGTGTTCTCGAACGTCAGACCGGTGAAGGTCAGATTCATGACCGGCTGGCTCGCGGAACGACCCTGGATGCGGATCAGGGTTTCGAGCGTGGGGATCATGAATTCCATCGCGTTCGGATCCGCGCCGTCGGGCGGCTGGTAATACAGCTTCGACGCCTCCGCATCGAAGTACCACTCGCTGGTCGCGCTCAGGAAATCGAGCGCGTTTTCGAGGTGGTACGGTGAAACGGACAGCAGCGTCCCCGCCCCGTCGCCGTGCTGCAGTGCGCTCAGTTCCGCCACGCACGGGCGCAGCGACAGGGCCGCCGTGCCCCCGGACGTCACGCGGTCGACGGCGGCGATGCGGATCGCGCTCTGCGTCCACTGCTGCTGGCTGATAAATTCCACCGGATGCCGCTTGCTTGCGTTCGCGCAATCCGCGCCCTGCTTCGCCACGATCGCGGCGAGATCCGGCGCGCCCGAAGCAAGGGCGATCTGCGGAAATTTCGCGCTCTTGTTCCAGTCGCTCGTCTTCAGGTAGGAACCTGCCGGAACCGACGTCAGCTTCGGATAGCGCGCGCGGATCGCCGGCTTACGGTTGACGTACAGGTCCCGGAACACCGGGTTGGCGACCCGCTGCCCGTTCCGGTCATAGGCGGCCAGATAGCTGTACGGATCGATGGACGCCACCCAGATCGGGCCCGAGTAGCGCTGCCAGTTCAGCTTCGTGGTGAGGCCGCCGACGATCCGCGGCTGCGCGCCGGGCTGGTTCTCGTAGTAGACCCGCGTGCGGGCCGTCCCGGAATCATCGTTCGTGAAGATCAGCGGCCCGTCGATGAAATAGACGCCGTCGCCGAGCTTCACGTGGATGTCCTCGTTGAGCGTCCCCGTGCTCAACAGCGCCCGCACCATGCCCTTGGCCTTGCCGAGCGAGGCAACCGGCGTCTGCGGCCCCCCGTCTGCGCTGTCGGACCCCGTCGGCACAACGTAGATGTCTCGCGCCGCCGCCGGCCCCATCGCCAGCATGGCGCACAGCGTGGCCGCCACCATCCCGATTCCGCGCATGCGCGCCCTCTCTCTCATGTCATTGTCGTTCGATGCGCGTCGAGCCGCGCGAGCGTGTCCTGCGTGCGCCGCGCGCGGGACGGCCGACGGGCGGTCGGTCGTCGTCGCGCGGGCGGCTTACTTGTAGTCGTAATCGACCGTCAGCGGCGCGTGATCGCTGAACTTGATGTCCTTGAAGATCGAGGTGGCCTTCGCGCTGCCGGCGATGCCCGGCGTCGCGATCTGGTAATCGATCCGCCACCCGACGTTCTTCGCGTACGCCTGCCCGCGGTTGCTCCACCACGTGTACTGCTCGGCGCGCGGGTCGAGCGTGCGGAACACGTCGACGTAGCCGACATCGTCGAACAGCTTCGTGAGCCACGCGCGCTCTTCCGGCAGGCAGCCGGAATTCTTCTGGTTGCTCTTCCAGTTCTTGATGTCGATTTCCTTGTGGACGATGTTGACGTCGCCGCACAGGACCACCTCGCGGGTGCTTTTCAGTTCCTCGAGGTGCGGCATGAACTCGTCCATGAAGCGGTACTTCGCCTGCTGGCGTTCGTCGCCGCTCGACCCCGACGGCACGTAGACCGACACGACCGACAGCTTGCCGAAGCGCGCCTCGACATAGCGCCCCTCGGCATCGAATTCGCTGCTGCCGTAGCCGATGATCACGTCGTCCGGCTCGCGGCGGCAGTACAGGCCCGCGCCGCTGTAGCCCTTCTTCTCGGCGTGGTGGAAGTAGCCCTTGAAGCCGTGCGGCGCGACGAACTCGGCCGGCAGGTCGTCGGCCGACACCTTGATTTCCTGCACGCACACGCAATCGGCGCGCTGCTCGCCGAGCCAGTCGAAAAAGCCCTTCTTCGCGGCGGAGCGGATGCCGTTCAGGTTCGCGGTAATGACACGCAGCATGTTGGGTTCCAGTGAAAATGAACGTTACGGTTTATTGGATCTTGACGCCTTCCAGCTCGGGCTTCGCCGGCGGGAATTCGAGCTTCATGCCGGTCAGCTCGCGCAAGAGCAGCTCGGCGATCATCACGTTGCGGTGCGTCTTCGAATCGGCGGGGATCACGTACCACGGCGCATGCTCGTCCGAGGTCGCGGCGAGCGCGTCGCGATACGCGGCCTGATAGGCGTCCCAGTGCTTGCGCGCCTCCAGGTCGGAGATGTCGAACTTCCAGTGCTTGGCCGGATCGTCGATGCGCGCCTGCAACCGCTCGCGCTGCTCGTCCTTCGAGATGTGCAGGAAGCACTTGATGATCGTCGTGCCGGCCTCGACCAGCATCTCCTCGAACTGCCGGATGCGCCGGTAGCGCCGCGCGCATTCGTCCGCGTCGATCGTGCCGAGCACGCGCGGCACCAGCACGTCCTCGTAGTGGCTGCGGTTGAAGATCGCCAGCTCGCCCGCCGCGGGCGCCTGCGCATGCACGCGCCACAGGAAGTCGTGGGCCAGCTCCACCGGAGTCGGCGCCTTGAACGACACGATCCGCAGGCCGAGCGGATCGACCTCGTGGAACACCGCGCGCACCGTGCCGTCCTTGCCGCTCGTGTCCATGCCCTGCAGCACCAGCAGCACGCGCTTGCGCGTCTGCGTATGCAGCCGTTCCTGCAGCGCGTCGAGCTGCGCGGACACAGCCGACAGGCGCTCGCGGTCCGCCTCCTTGCCGCCCGTCGAGAACGGCTTCGCGCCCGCATCGAAGGCGTCGAGCGCGAAGGCGGCCGCCTCCTTCTCGCGCGTGTGGTACGGCACCCGGTAGTCGTCGAGCGACGCTTGCTTCGCCATCAGCCTCTCCTGTCGTCCTGCGATGCGGCGCCGACCGCGCGCCAGACGCGCACGGGCCGCCCGAACCCGACGGTTCGGCGCGGCCCGCGCGCGGTGTGGAGCCGGCCTCGCGGCCGGCGGATCTCAGCCGAGCTTCTTCTTGAGCAGCTCGTTGACCTGCTGCGGGTTCGCCTTGCCCTTGGTCGCCTTCATCGCCTGGCCGACCAGCGCGTTGAACGCCTTTTCCTTGCCCGCGCGGAATTCCTCGACCGACTTCTCGTTGGCCGCCAGCACCGCGTCGATGATCGCCTCGAGCGCGCCGGTGTCGGAAATCTGCCGGAGGCCCTTCGCGTCGATGATGCGATCGGCCGCCGCGTCGTCGGCCGCCTTCTCGTCCCAGATTGTCGCGAAGATTTCCTTCGCGATCTTGTTCGAGATCGTGCCGTCGGCGATCCGCTGCAACAGCAGCGCGAGCTGCGCGGCCGACACCGGGCTCGCGTCGATCTCGAAGCCGTCGCGGTTGAGCAGCGACGATACATCGCCCATCAGCCAGTTCGCGACCGTCTTCGCCTGCGCGACGCCGGCCTTCGCGACCACCGCCTCGAAGTAGCCGGCCATCGCCTTGCTCGACGTCAGCACCGTCGCATCGTACGGCGTCACGCCGTACTGCTCGCCGAAGCGCCGCTGCATCGCGACCGGCAGCTCGGGCAGCTCGCCGCGCACGCGCGCGACCCATGCGTCGTCGATCACGAGCGGCATCAGGTCGGGATCGGGGAAATAGCGGTAGTCGTGCGCGTCTTCCTTGCTGCGCATCGAGCGCGTCTCGCGCTTGTCCGGATCGTACAGGCGGGTTTCCTGCACGACCTCGCCGCCGTCCTCGATCAGCTCGATCTGGCGGCGCACCTCATAGTTGATCGCCTCTTCCAGGAACCGGAACGAGTTCAGGTTCTTGATTTCGGCGCGGGTGCCGAACTGCTCCTGGCCGAGCGGGCGCACCGACACGTTCGCGTCGCAGCGGAACGAGCCTTCCTGCATGTTGCCGTCGCAGATCCCGAGCCACACGACGAGGCCGTGCAGCGCCTTCGCATACGCGACCGCCTCGGCGGCGCTGCGCATTTCCGGCTCGGTGACGATCTCGAGGAGCGGCGTGCCCGCGCGGTTCAGGTCGATGCCCGTCATCCCCGCGAAGTCCTCGTGCAGCGATTTGCCCGCGTCCTCCTCGAGGTGCGCGCGGGTCAGGTTGATGGTCTTCGCGTAGGCATCCTTGCCGGCCTTCTCGTTGGCGGGCACCTGGATCGTGACCTGGCCGCCCTGCACCACCGGGATCTCGTACTGGCTGATCTGATAGCCCTTCGGCAGATCCGGGTAGAAGTAATTCTTGCGCGCGAAGATGCTGCGCGGCGCGATCGTCGCGCCGATCGACAGGCCGAAGCGGATCGCCCGCTCGACCGCGCCGCGGTTCATCACGGGCAGCACGCCCGGCAGCGCCAGATCGACGGGGCTCGCCTGCGTGTTCGGCGCCGCGCCGAACTGCGTCGACGTGCCGGAGAAGATCTTCGACGCCGTCGACAGCTGCGCGTGCGTCTCAAGACCGATAACGACTTCCCATTGCATGTTTACACCCCCGCCGGAACTTGCCTGTGCCATTCGGTCGCGCGCTGGAACGCGTCCGCGACCTGCAGCATCCGGGCTTCGTTGAAATAGTTGCCGATGATCTGCAGGCCGACCGGGCGCTGCGCGTTCGCGCCCGCGCCGAAGCCGCACGGCACGCTCATGCCGGGCAGGCCGGCGAGGCTCACCGACAGCGTATAGATGTCGGCCAGGTACATCTGCACCGGATCGTCGCCCTTCGCGCCGAGATCCCACGCGACGGTCGGCGACGCCGGCCCCATGATCACGTCGCACGACTCGAACGCTTCCTGGAAGTCCTGCGCGATGATGCGGCGGATCTTCTGCGCCTGCAGGTAGTAGGCGTCGTAGTAGCCGTGCGACAGCACGTAGGCGCCGACCAGGATGCGCCGCTTCACCTCGGGGCCGAAGCCTTCCGCGCGCGACTTCTTGTACATGTCGAGCAGGTCGCGGTACTCGGCCGCCCGGTGCCCGTAGCGCACGCCGTCGAAACGCGACAGGTTCGACGACGCCTCGGCGGGCGCGATCACGTAGTAGACCGGGATCGACAGCTCGGTCTTGGGCAGCGACACCTTCACGAGCGTCGCGCCGAGCGCCTCGTACTGCTTGAGCGCGGCCTCGATCGTCGCGCGCACGTCGTCCGCGAGGCCCGCGCCGAAATATTCCTCGGGCAGGCCGATGCGCAGGCCCGCGAGCGGCCGGGCGGCCGGCGCGTCCGGCGTCCAGGCCTGGCCCAGGTGGCGCGTGAAGTCCTCGTCGTCGCGCTCGAGGCTCGTCGAGTCGCGCGTGTCGAAGCCGGCCATCGCGTTCAGCAGCAGCGCGCAGTCGGCCGCGCTCTGCGCCATCGGGCCGCCCTGGTCGAGCGACGAGGCGAACGCGATCATGCCGTAGCGCGAGACCCGGCCGTAGGTCGGCTTGATCCCCGTGACGCCCGCGAACGACGCGGGCTGGCGGATCGAGCCGCCGGTATCGGTGCCGGTCGCGGCGGGCGCGAGGCGCGCGGCGACCGCGGCCGAGCTGCCGCCCGAGCTGCCGCCCGGCACGGCCCGGCGGTCCCACGGGTTCTTCACCGCGCCGAACGCCGAGTTCTCGTTCGACGAGCCCATCGCGAACTCGTCCATGTTGGTCTTGCCGAGCGTCACCATGCCGGCGGCGGCGAGCCGCTCGACGACGGTCGCGTCGAACGGGCTCGTGTAGTTCGCGAGCATCTTCGAGCCGGCGGTCGAGCGCCAGCCGCGCGTGACGAACACGTCCTTGTGCGCGATCGGCAGGCCGGCCAGCGGGCCGGCCGCGCCCTGGGCGAGCGCCGCGTCGGCGGCGCGCGCCTGCGCGAGCGTCAGGTCGGGATCGACATGGACGAACGCGTTCAGATCGCGCGCCGCGTCGATCCGGTGCAGATAGTGCTGCGCGAGCTCGACGGCCGAGTACTCCTTGGCGTCGAGCGCGGCGCGCAGTTCGGTCAGGCTGTGTGCATGCATTGCGTGGATTCCTGGATTCTGGAGCGCTCGCGACGGGGTCCCGAGCAAAAGCGGGTGGGTGCGGCGAGCGCCCCTTACTCGATCACCTTCGGCACGAGGTACAGGCCGTCCTGGACGGCCGGCGCCGGGCGCTGGTACGCGTCGCGGTCGACCGTCTCGGTGACGGCGTCGTCGCGCAGCCGCAGCGCGACCGCCTGGATCTGCTCGATCGGGTGGGCGAGGGGCGCGATGCCCGTCGTGTCGACGGCCTGCATCTGCTCGACCAGGCCGAAGAATTCGTTGAGCTGGCCGAGCGTCTGCTCGGCGTCGGCGTCGGCCATTTCGAGCCGCGCAAGGTGCGCGATGCGTTTCACATCGGTCAGGGTCAGAGCCATGCGGTCACCGGAAGAACTAAAGGCTTGCGCGGCATGCAAAAACACACGCCGCGGCAGGGGGTTGGAGGGTCGATCGATCCCTCAAAAATCGGAGGCGAAGCGGCGAAAATACAGGCCGTTACCATTCAAATACTGCGAAATTATAAGGTATCATTACGCGTTCGACCCAGACCCGGGCTGCCTTCCCCGCGTTGCCGCCCCGGTGGTCGAGGGGCCGCGCAGGCCCCGGTAGATTTCACTCGCAGCTTCGCGTTCCTGAGGCGGCCGCTCCCGCCCGATCCGAGGCTGTTATTTTTTCCGCTGCCGCCCTTCGTGCGTTCCCCGCCGGGGCCGGCCCACAGCGAGACAGGATTCTGAATGTTCGGTTTTTTGCGCAGCTACTTCTCCAACGATCTGGCGATCGATCTCGGCACCGCAAACACCCTCATCTACATGCGCGGCAAGGGCATCGTGCTCGATGAGCCCTCGGTTGTGTCGATCCGCCAGGAAGGCGGTCCCAACGGCAAGAAGACGATCCAGGCGGTCGGCAAGGAAGCCAAGCAGATGCTCGGCAAGGTGCCGGGCAACATCGAGGCGATCCGCCCGATGAAGGACGGCGTGATCGCCGACTTCACGGTCACCGAGCAGATGATCAAGCAGTTCATCAAGACCGCCCACGAATCGCGGATGTTCTCGCCGTCGCCGCGCATCATCATCTGCGTGCCGTGCGGCTCGACCCAGGTCGAGCGCCGCGCGATCAAGGAGGCCGCGCACGGCGCGGGCGCCTCGCAGGTCTACCTGATCGAGGAGCCGATGGCGGCCGCGATCGGCGCGGGCCTGCCGGTGTCGGAAGCCACCGGCTCGATGGTCGTCGATATCGGCGGCGGCACGACCGAGGTCGGCGTGATCTCGCTCGGCGGCATCGTCTACAAGGGCTCGGTGCGGGTCGGCGGCGACAAGTTCGACGAGGCGATCGTCAACTACATCCGCCGCAACTACGGCATGCTGATCGGCGAGCAGACCGCCGAGGCGATCAAGAAGGAAATCGGTTCCGCGTTCCCGGGCTCCGAAGTCAAGGAAATGGAAGTCAAGGGCCGCAACCTGTCGGAAGGCATTCCGCGCAGCTTCACGATCTCCAGCAACGAAATCCTCGAGGCGCTCACCGATCCGCTGAACCAGATCGTGTCGTCCGTGAAGATCGCGCTCGAGCAGACGCCGCCGGAACTGGGCGCCGATATCGCCGAGCGCGGCATGATGCTGACGGGCGGCGGCGCGCTGCTGCGCGACCTCGATCGCCTGCTCGCCGAGGAAACCGGCCTGCCGGTGCTCGTCGCCGAGGATCCGCTCACCTGCGTGGTGCGCGGCTCCGGCATGGCGCTCGAGCGCATGGACAAGCTCGGCAGCATCTTCTCCTACGAGTGATCGTCTAAGCATCGGCATATGACGCACGCGCGGCGCTCCCGGCTCGCAGTCCCCGGCCGAACCGCCGCGCGTTTTACGCGTCTTAGCATCAACTAACCGATCACGCGCCCGGCGCCGACCATGGAATACAGTCCGCCGCCCCTCTTCAAGCAAGGTCCGTCCGCGTTCGCGCGGCTGCTCTTCTTTGTCGCACTGGCCGTCGCGCTCCTCATCTCGGATGCGCGCTTCAACACGCTCGAAATCGTCCGCGGGGTGGTCGGCACCGCGCTCTATCCGCTGCAGCGCGCGGCGCTCGTGCCGCGCGACCTGTTCATGGGCGCGGCCGACCTCGCCGTCACCGGCGCGTCGCTGCGCCACGAGAACCAGCAGCTGCGCGACCACAACCTGAAGCTGTCGCTGCAGGCGAACCAGGCGGGCCAGCTGAGCGCCGACAACGCGCACCTGCGCGCGGTGCTCGCGCTGCGCGAGCGCGTCTCCACCCAGTCGACCCCGGTCGAGATCCAGTACGACACCAGCGATCCCTTCTCGCAGAAGGTCGTGATCGGCCACGGCTCGCAGGCGGGCATCCAGGACGGCTCGCCCGTCGTCAGCGAGGACGGCGTGATCGGCCAGGTCACGCGGGTGTTCCCGCTGCAGTCGGAGGTCACGCTGATCACCGACCGCGACCTCGCGATTCCCGTGCAGGTGCTGCGCACCGGCCTGCGCAGCGTGATCTACGGCACCCCGAAGGGCGACTCGCTCGACCTGCGCTTCGTGCCGACGAGCGCCGACCTGCTGGTCGGCGACGAACTGGTGACGAGCGGGCTCGACGGCGTGTATCCGCCCGGCCTGCCGGTCGCGAAGGTGGTGCGGGTCGACAAGCTCGCCGACACCGCGTTCGCGCACGTGGTCTGCATGCCGGTCGCGGCGGTGCGCGGCGCGCGCGAGATGCTGGTGCTGCACTACCGCAACGACATCCCGCCGCGCCCGGCCGAGCCGGACCCGGCCAGCGACAAGAACGCCAAGGTGAAGAAAACCCCGAAGAGCACCGAAAAGGGCACCCAGCCCGCCGACGCCAACGCCGCCGCCGCGAGCGGCAAGGCGACGGCCGCCACCGCGCAGTCGCGCCCGGCGGGCGGCGCGGCGCCGGCCGGCCCGACCCGGCCGGCCGCCCCGGCCCAGGGAGCGAAGCCATGAGCCGCCCCCAATACATCCTGCAGCCGGTCAACCCGTCCTTCATCATCTTCAGCCTGGCCGCCGCGTTCCTGCTGAACCTGATGCCGTGGGGCCGGATGCCCGGCGTGCCCGACTTCGTCGCGCTCGTCCTGCTGTTCTGGAACATCCACCAGCCGCGCAAGGTCGGCATGGGCATCGCGTTCCTGCTCGGAATCCTGATGGACGTGCACGACGCCGGCCTGCTCGGCGAGCATGCGCTGGCCTACACGCTGCTGTCGTACGGCGCGATCACGATCCACCGCCGCGTGCTGTGGCTGCCGCTCGGCGTGCAGGTGTTCTACGTCGCGCCGCTCCTCGTGCTCGCGCAGCTCGTGCCGTTCGTGATCCGCCTGCTGATGGGCGCCGCGTTCCCGGGCTGGGGCTACCTGGTCGACGGGTTCGTCGAGGCCGCCCTGTGGCCGCTCGCCAGCCTGCTGCTGCTGATGCCGCAGCGCCGTCCGGTCGATCCGGACGACACGCGGCCGATCTGAGCCGCGCCAGGAATCCGGATGAACGCCCACCGCCCGCTCGCCCGACTGCGTCCCGCTAGCGTCCGGCGGGACGGCCGGCGCGCGGCCGCCCTCCCTTCATTCGTACCCGCATGACCGAATTCAAGGACACCCAGCAGCAACTCTCGAAGTTCCGCGTGCGCGTCGCCGCGGCGGGCGTGTTCGTGTTCGTCTGCTTCGGCCTGCTCGCGACGCGCTTCTTCTACCTGCAGGTCTGGCAGCACGGCAAGTACGCGCTGCAGGCCGAGGAGAACCGCATCTCGGTCGCGCCGATCGTGCCGAACCGCGGCATCATCACCGACCGCAACGGCGTGGTGCTCGCGAAGAACTACTCCGCGTACACGCTCGAAATCACGCCGTCGAAGCTGACCGACACGCTCGAGAACACCATCAACGCGCTGTCCGAGGTCGTGCCGATCGACGCGCGCGACCGCCGCCGCTTCAAGAAGCTGCAGGAGGACTCGAAGAACTTCGAGAGCCTGCCGATCCGCACCCGGCTGACCGACGACGAGGTCGCGCGCTTCACCGCGCAGCGCTTCCGCTTCCCCGGCGTCGACGTGCGCGCGCGCCTGTTCCGCCAGTACCCGCTCGGGCCGACCGCCGCGCACGTGATCGGCTACATCGGGCGGATCTCGAAGCGCGACCAGGACCGCATCGACGCGATGAGCGACGAGAACGACAGCGATCCGGAAACCTACGATCCGCGCCGCGACGGCAACAACTACAAGGGCACCGACTACATCGGCAAGGTCGGCGTCGAGCAGAGCTACGAGACCGAGCTGCACGGCCTGACCGGCTTCGAGGAAGTCGAGGTGACGGCGGGCGGGCGGCCCGTGCGCACGCTGTCGCGCACCCAGGCGACGCCCGGCAACAACCTGGTGCTGTCGCTCGACATCGGCCTGCAGCAGGTGGCCGAGCAGGCGTTCGCGGGCAAGCGCGGCGCGCTCGTCGCGATCGAGCCCAAGACGGGCGACGTGCTCGCGTTCGTGTCGTCGCCGAGCTTCGACCCGAATTCCTTCGTCGACGGGATCGACCAGCAGACCTGGGACGAGCTCAACAACTCGCCCGACAAGCCGCTCCTGAACCGCCCGCTGCACGGCACCTACCCGCCCGGCTCGACCTATAAGCCGTTCATGGCGCTGGCGGGCCTCACGCTCGGCAAGCGCACGCCCGGCTGGGGTTTCCAGGATCCCGGCTACTTCACCTTCGGCGGCCACACGTTCCGCAACGACGTGCGCTCCGGCCAGGGCTGGGTCGACATGAACCGCGCGATCATGGTGTCGAACGACACCTACTTCTACATGCTCGCGCGCGACCTCGGCGTCAATTCGATCGCGAACTTCATGAAGCCGTTCGGCTTCGGCCAGATCACGGGCATCGACGTGCAGGGCGAGGCGCGCGGCATCCTGCCCTCGACCGACTGGAAGAAGAAGGCGTTCAAGAAGGCCGCCCAGCAGAAGTGGTTCGACGGCGAGACGATCAGCCTCGGCATCGGCCAGGGCTACAACTCGTTCACGATCCTGCAGCTCGCGCACGCGACGGCGACGCTCGCGAACAACGGCATCGTCATGAAGCCCCACCTCGTGAAGGAGATCGAGAACCCGATCTCGCGCGACCGGCACCTGACCGTGCCGAAGGAAAGCGAGATGATCCCGCTCAAGCAGTCGGACATCGACGTCGTGAAGCGCGGCATGGAGAACGTGGTCGAGAACCCGTCCGGCACCGGCTACAAGATCTTCCGCGGCGCGCAATACCTCGCGGCGGGCAAGACCGGGACGGCGCAGGTGTTCTCGCTGCAAGGCGGCAACTACCACGGCCACCTGCTCGCCGAGCACCTGCGCGACCATGCGCTGTTCATCGCCTACGCGCCCGCCGACCATCCGCAGATCGCGATCGCGCTGATCGTCGAGAACGGCGGCTGGGGCGCGCAGGCGGCCGGGCCGATCGCGCGCCGCGTGCTCGATTTCTATCTCGTCGACCGCAAGAACCCGGCGACCGAAGCGGCCGCCGTGGCCGCCGCCGCGTCGGCGACCGAACCCATCAATGCGCCCGTGATCGGCGATGCGTCGAAGGCCGTGACCGTCGCGGCCGGCTTCAAGGCGCTGCCGCAGCCGGCGACGGCCGCGAGCGCCGTCGGCGCGGCGGGCGCGGGCGCGGGCGCGGGCGCGGGTGCATCGGGCGCGTCGGGCGCGTCGGGCACATCGGGCACATCGGGCACATCGGGCGCATCGGGCGCATCGGGCGCATCGGGCGCATCGGCTGCATCGGCTGCGTCGGCTGCGTCGGCTGCGTCGGCTGCGTCGGCTGCATCGGGCGCGTCGGCGTCAGCGCCGGCCGGCGCGTCGACCGCCGTGGCCGCGCCGGCCGCCGCCGGCAGCACCGCCGCGGCCGGTTCGCCGCCCGTTCGCCCGCCGCCGCGCAAGCCGCGCCGCGCGCCCGCCAGCGAGGCCGCGCCCGTCGCGGTCGCGCCGCGCGACGACCCGCGCAGCGCCCCCGACCAGCCGGCCCGCGCCGGCGCCGACGATTAACGGAGAAAGGCATGCAATTCGACAAGCGCGCCTGGCTCGACAAGGTCAAGCAGATGTTCGCGGGCTTCGACCGCCCGCTCGCCCTGATCGTGTTCCTGCTGCTGTGCGTCGGTATCGTGACGCTCTACAGCGCGAGCATCGACATGCCCGGCCGCGTGGAGGATCAGCTGCGCAACATCCTGCTGACGTTCGTGCTGATGTGGGTGATCGCCAATATCCCGCCGTCGACGCTGATGCGCTTCGCGGTGCCGCTCTATACCTTCGGCGTCGCGCTGCTGGTCGCGGTGGCGCTGTTCGGGATGACCAAGAAGGGCGCGAAGCGCTGGCTGAACGTCGGCGTCGTGATCCAGCCGTCCGAGATCCTCAAGATCGCCACCCCGCTGATGCTCGCCTGGTACTACCAGCGCCGCGAGGGCAGCCTGCGCTGGTACGACTTCGTGGTCGCGTTCGGGATCCTGCTCGTGCCGGTCGGCCTGATCGCGAAGCAGCCCGACCTCGGCACCGGCCTCCTGGTGTTCGCGGCCGGCCTGTTCGTGATCTATCTCGCGGGCCTGTCGTTCAAGCTGATCGTGCCGGTGCTCGTCGCCGGCGTGATCGCGGTGGGCTCGATCGCCGTGTTCGAGGAGCGGATCTGCCAGCCGGAGGTGGTCTGGCCGCTCATGCACGATTACCAGAAGCACCGTGTCTGCACCCTGCTCGACCCGACCTCCGATCCGCTCGGCAAGGGCTTCCACACGATCCAGGCGGTGATCGCGATCGGCTCGGGCGGCGCGCTCGGCAAGGGTTACCTGAAGGGCACGCAGGCGCACCTCGAGTTCATTCCGGAAAAGCACACCGATTTCATCTTCGCGGTGTTCTCCGAGGAGTTCGGCCTGGCGGGCGGGCTCACGCTGCTCGTGCTGTACATGGCGCTGATCGCGCGCGGGCTGTTCATCGCCGCGCAGGGCGCGACGCTGTTCGGGCGCCTGCTCGCGGGCTCGCTCACCCTCGCGTTCTTCGTCTATGCGTTCGTCAACATCGGGATGGTCAGCGGCGTGCTGCCGGTGGTCGGCGTGCCGCTGCCGTTCATGAGCTACGGCGGCACCGCGCTCACCACGCTCGGCATCGCGGTCGGCCTCATCATGAGCGTCGGCCGGCAAAAGCGCCTGATGAAAAGCTGAGCGGCCTCACGGCCGGCGTCCCGCGCCGGCCCCCGCTCACTGCGGCCGCGCGGCCGACCCGCCCGCGGCCGGCGGCGCGCGCAGCGCCGCGCTCAGCTCCTTGAACTTGAGCCCGGCGGCCTCGTCGCCCTGTGCCGCGGCCGCCGCATAGTAGGCGCGTGCGATGTTCAGGTTCGGCGTGACCCCGTCGCCGCCGCGCTCGTAGAACGATGCGGTCACGTATTGCGCGGTCGGGTCGCCCGCGTCCGCCGCCTGCTTGTACCAGACGAACGCCTGCCGGTTGTCGCGCGGTGTGCCGCGCCCGTCGAGGAACTGGTTCGCGAGCGCGAGTTCCGCCTGCACGTGGCCCTGCTGCGCGGCCTTCAGGAACCAGTGGTGCGCCTGCGCCGGGTCGCGCGCGACGAACTGCCCGTCGTCGAACATCGTCCCGTACACGTACTGCGCATGCGACATGCCCGCATCGGCCGCCTGACGCAGCCAGCGCAAGCCCTCGGGCACGTTCGCCGTCACCCCCTCGCCCGTGATCATCATCATCGCGTAGTTGAATTCGGCGAGCCGGTCGCCGCGCTCGGCCGCGTCGCGGAACTGCACCAGCGCGGCGCGATAGTCGCCGGCGTTGTAGTCGGCGATCGCCGACGCCGTCTCGCGCCCGGGATCGGGCTGCCCATGCGGATGCGAGGCCTGCGCGGCCGCCCCCGCGCTCGCGATGGCGAGCACGGCCGCGCCGCACCATGCCGCCCGGCGGTCCGCGGGCTTCATGAGCGCGCCTCCTGCAGGGCCTGCCGCGTCGCGCGCAGCAGCCACGCCACGTCGGCCGACAGCGCGATCACCCGGAACCCCGCGTCGCGATACTGGCGCGCCTGCGCGCTGTCGGCCGCGAAGATCCCGACCGGCACGCCCGCCTGGCGCCCCGCCGCGAGCACCCGCGCGAGCGCGGCCTCGACGCTCGGATGCCTGCCGTCGCCCAGGTGCCCGAGGCTCGCCGCGAGGTCCGCCGGGCCGATGAACAGGCAGTCGACGCCCGGCGTCGCGGCGATCCGCTCGACCTCGTCGAGCGCACGCGCCGATTCGATCTGCACGATCGTGGCGATCTGCGCGTTCGCGCCTTGCAGGTAGTCGCGCCGCATCCCGTAGGCGGCCGCCCGCACGATGCCGGCCACGCCGCGCAGGCCGTCGGGCGCCTCGGGCGACGGATAGCGGGTCAGCCGCACCGCGTGGCGCGCCTCGTCCTGCGTCTCGATGTTGGGGAACATCAGCGTGCGGGCGCCCGCGTCGAGCGCCTGCTTGACGAGCCACGGCTCGCGCGCCGGCACCCGCACGACGGGCTCGCTCGGCAGATGCGCGGCGGCCAGCGCGCGCAGTTGCGCGGCGACGTCGCGCGCGTCGTTCGGCGCGTGCTCCATGTCGATGCACAGCCAGTCGAAGCCGGCATGGGCGAGCGCTTCGGTCGCGGCCTCGCTCCCGAGCGACAGCCACAGGCCGAACAAGGGCTCGTCGCCTTCGGCGAGGCGCGCCTTCAGCGCGTTGGTGAGGGTGCTCATCGACGGTCTCCCGGGGCATGGCGAACCCAGACACGGTAGCGTCGCCCGCCGACGGCCGGCGACGCGGCTCCGCCGCGCGGGCGCATCGCCGCGCGACGGATCGTGCTGATCATACTCGCGACGGCGGCGGGAGAGCGGGAATCCGGCGGCAGCCGCGCCGGAACAGGAGGGGAAATGGCGGACGGCGGCGTCCGCGCGGGCTCAGCGGCCGGGCTCGCGCTCGACGTCGGCCCAGCAGTTCGGCGTTTCGTACAGCCGCACGCGTTCGAGCCGCAGGTTCACGCCGTAGTGCGCGTCGTAGACGTTCGCGAGGATGTCGAACGCGACGGCCGCGAGGTTTTCCACGGTCGGGATCCGGTCAAGCACGATCGTCTTGTGGTCGGCCATCTGCTCGAGGAACGAGCGCACGACCTCGTCGCGCGCGTACACGAGGAACGCGTGGTCCCACTTGCTGACGAGGTGCTCCATCGCGAGCGCCTTCACGTCCGCGAAATCCATGACCATGCCGCGGTCCGGCGCGCCTTCGGTGTCGACCAGGTCGCCGCGCAGCGTGATTTCGAGCACGTAGCGATGGCCATGCAGGTTGCGGCACTGGCTGCGGTGGTCCGGGATGCGGTGGCCCGCGTCGAATTCGAGTTTTCGGGTAATCAGCACGGTGAATGACGCTCGCGGCTCAGGGAATGTTCAGGTACTTGTGGGTCTGCATCGACAGCCGCCATTGCGGATGACGCTTGCACCAATCGATCGCGAGCTTCGTGTTGAAGTCGCGCGCGGGGCCGTCCATCGGCTGCACGAGGAAGTGCGAGAAATCGAGCTTCGCGTACTCGGCGAGGCGCTGGTTGTCCTGCGGCACCACCACCTTCAGCTCGTCGCCCCGGGTGACGACGAGCGGCGCGTCGGCCTTCGGGCTCACGCAGATCCAGTCGATCGATTCGAGCACCGGCAGCGAGCCGTTGGTCTCGATCGCGATCTCGAAGCCCGCCGCATGCAAGGCGTCGACGAGCGGCGCGTCGATCTGCAGCATCGGTTCACCGCCCGTGCAGACGACGAAGCGGTGCGCCTCGCCGACGGGCCACAGCGACGCGATCCGCGCGACCAGCTCGGCCGCGTCCTTGAACTTGCCGCCGTTCTCGCCGTCGGTGCCGACGAAGTCGGTGTCGCAGAAACGGCAGACGGCAGCCGCGCGATCCTCCTCGCGGCCCGACCACAGATTGCAGCCGGCGAACCGGCAGAACACGGCCGGACGCCCGGCATTCGCGCCCTCGCCCTGCAATGTGTAGAAGATTTCCTTGACCGCGTACGTCATGTTGCGTCGCCGCGGCCACGCCGCGGCATCCTTTCGTCTGATGGCCGCCGAGCGGCCGTATGTTCGTGCGTGCGCCTCAGTGCGGCGCTTCCGTCACCTGTTCGCCCATCAGATAGGCCTCGTGGCCGCGCTTGCGCAGCTTGCAGGCCGGACATTCGCCGCAGCCGAAACCCCAGTCGTGCAGTTCGGCGCGCTCGCCGACATAACAGGTGTGGGTGTCGACCCGGATCAGCTCGACGAGCGGCGTGCCGCCCAGCTGCTCCGCGAGCCGCCAGGTGTCGGCCTTGTCGAGCCACATCAGCGGCGTTTCCAGCACGATGCGCGTGTCCATGCCGAGGTTCAGCGCGACCTGCAGCGCCTTCATCGTATCGTCGCGGCAGTCGGGATAGCCCGAGAAATCCGTCTCGCACATCCCGCCGACCAGCACGCGCAGCCCGCGCCGATAGGCGACCGCGGCCGCGATCGTCATGAACATCAGGTTGCGGCCCGGCACGAAGGTGTTCGGCAGCCCGTTCGCGGCGGTCTCGATCTCGATCGAGCGCGTCATCGCCGTGTCGCTGATCGCGCCGAGCACCGACAGGTCGATCATGTGATCGTCGCCGAGCCGGCCCGCCCACTGCGGGAAGCGGTGCTTGAGCGCGTCGCGCACGCCGTCGCGGCATTCCAGCTCGACGCGATGCCGCTGTCCGTAGTCGAAGCCCAGCGTCTCGACGGTCTGATAGCGCTCGAGCGCCCAGGCGAGGCACGTGGCCGAGTCCTGACCGCCGGAAAACAACACGAGCGCGCCGTCTTTAGCGTCTGTCCGAATCACCGTGATACTCCGTGAATGATGAGCGCGCGCCGCGCTGCGCCCGCGGCGGCCTCTTGCCGCCGGACGGCCGGCACGCACCGGCCTGGCCGGCTCCTGCAGTATAGGCAGCGCACCCCGGCCGGATACGGCCCGGCGCTTATACCGCTGATCCGTCGGGCGCCGCGCATCGCGCGCCGAAACGAAAAAGGACTTGCGGCGCCCGTGGCGCGCCCTCAAGTCCTTTAAGTCTTTGAGCCGACGAGGATTTTATCACGCCGGCCCCGTCCGGGCCGCGCGCCGGCAACCTGGTCCCACAAACGAAAAACCCCAAGAATCGGCGGATTCTTGGGGTTGAATACTGCTGGTGGCCTGGGTCGGAATCGAACCAACGACACGCGGATTTTCAATCCGCTGCTCTACCAACTGAGCTACCGGGCCACGAAGAAAAAAGAGTATAGCAAAGGACGACAGCCTGCTCAAGCCCTTTTCTTCACTTTTTAAACCGCGCCCTCGGCCGGCTTCTTGCCCAACTCGACGCCCAGCTGCTTGAGCTTGCGATACAGGTGCGTGCGCTCCAGGCCGGTCTTTTCCGCGACCCGCGTCATGCTGCCGTTCTCGCGCGCGAGGTGATACTCGAAGTAAGCGCGCTCGAATGCATCGCGCGCCTCGCGCAGCGGGATGTCGAACGGGATCGCCGCGGTCTGGCCCGCGCCCCCCGCGCCGCTCTCGTCGCCGAAACCCGGCAGCGCGGCGGCCGAGGCCACCGCGGCCGGCCCCGTCGCCACCTTCGCGGCCGGGTTGAGCGACAGCGGCGCCGCGCCGCGCGCGAGGCCGTGCTCGACCGACTTCAGGAGCTTCTGCAACGCGATCGGCTTCTCGAGGAAATCGAGCGCGCCGATCTTGGTCGCCTCGACCGCGGTATCGATCGTCGCGTGGCCGGACATCATGATGACCGGCATCGTGAGCTGCCCCTGGCTCGCCCACTCCTTGAGCAGCGTGACGCCGTCGGTGTCCGGCATCCAGATATCGAGCAGCACGAGATCGGGCGCCTGACGCAGCCGGTAGTCACGCGCAGCCTGCGCGTTCTCCGCCACTTCCACGACATGTCCTTCGTCGCTGAGGATCTCCGAGAGCAATTCCCGGATGCCCATTTCATCATCTACCACCAGGATGGTTGCCATTTACGCTGCCTTTGTCTGCACAGTTGCTTTTGTCTTTGCGGGTGCCGCCGCACCGCGCGCTCCGCCCTCGGCGCCCGTTGCGTCGTCCGCCATCTGCAGGAACAGGATCGAGACCTGCGCGCCTTCCACGACCTCGCCCTGCATCCGGTTGCGCAGATCGATCCGCGCCCCGTGTTCGTCGACGATCTTCTTCACCGTCGCGAGACCGAGCCCCGTGCCCTTCGCCTTCGTCGTCACGTAGGGCTCGAACGCCCGGGTCAGGATGCGCGCGGGAAAACCCGGGCCGTTGTCGGAGACGGTCAGACGCACCGCGATGCGCGTCTTTCCGTCGGCGTCGGGATCGCCATATTCTACTGTCTTGGTTTCGAGCCACACACGAGGCGGCTCGAGATCCGCCACCGCGTCCTGCGCGTTTTGCAGCAGGTTGTGAATCACCTGCCGCAATTGGGTCGCGTCGCCGCGAATCACCGGCAACGGTCCCTGCTCGACCACGATTGTGCTCTTGCCCTCGCCGACGCCATACAGCGTCAATACTTCGCTGACCAGATCGTTGAGCTGCAGGTTCGCGAGCACCACGGGCGGCGTGCGCGCGTATTCGCGGAAATCGTCGACCATGCGCTTCATCGCGGCCACCTGGTTGACGATCGTCGTCGCGCCGCGCTTGAGCACCTCGGCGTCGGGCGCCGCGAGCTTGTCCGCGAGCTTCATCTGCAGGCGCTCCGCCGACAGCTGGATCGGCGTGAGCGGATTCTTGATCTCGTGCGCGAGACGCCGCGCGACCTCGCCCCACGCGACCGAGCGCTGCGCGGAGATCACGTCGGAGATGTCGTCGAACACGACCACGTAGCCGGCCGTCTGCGGATCCTCGACCTGCCCGGCGAGCGTCGACACGAGGCGCGTGCCCCGCACCAGCAGCGTCAGCGGATCGCTCTCGCCCGGCACCTCCACCGCGAACTGCTGCTGCCAGTGGCCGCGATCCTCTGCGCCCGCCTGCCCCGCCGCCTCGCGATCCGCGAACGCCTTGCGCACCATCGAGCCGAACCCCGCGACCACGCCGATCTGGTCGAGCGTCGTGCCGATCAGCGAATTGAACGGCTGCCGGAAGATCCGCTCCGCGCCGCGGTTCGCGGTGGTCAGGCGGAACTGCCGGTCGAGCACGAACACGCCCGCCGTCAGGTTCGCGAGAATGCTTTCGAGGTAGGTCTTCGAATGCTCGAGCGCGACCCGGTTCTTCTCGACCGCGAGCCGCGCCTCGGACAGCTGCCGCGTCATCGCGTTGAACGACTGGGTCAGGAAGCCCAGCTCGTCGCGCGTCTTGATCTCGCGCTTCGGCGTGTAATCACCCTCCGCCACTTCCTTCGTGCCCTGCGCGAGCAGGAACAGCGGCCGCGCGAGCTGGTTGCCGAGCGCGAGCGCGATCATCATCGCGATGAAGGTGGCGAGGAACAGGGCGAGCGTCAGCGTGCCGATGTACATCTTGCGCAGGCCGCTGCGGCCGAGCGACTTCTCCTGGTATTCGCGGTACGCGCGCTGCACCGCGTCGGCGTTGCGCGCGAGCGTGGGCGACACCGGCTGGGTCAGCTGCAGGAAGCGCTCGACGGGCTGCAGCAGCGCGGTGCTCGCATCGGGGATCCGCTGCACCACGCGCAGCCGCAGCGCGCCCTTCGACCCCTGGGCGCGCGGATCGCCGTCCACCTCGCCCTCGATCGCCGCGTAGCCGCCGTGCTCGCGCGCCTGGCCCAGCATCATCGGCGTCGGCATGTCGTCCGGGATCAGCGCGGTGAAGTTGCCCGACGCCTGCGCGACGATGTGCAGGTCCGGCGCGGCGCCCGGGCCGTTGCGGCCGGGCTCGACGATGGTCGCGTCCTGCACGCTGAACTGGTCGCGCAGGCGCAGCAGCGTGAGCGTGGTGCCGTTGGTGTGGGTGTCGGCGCTCGCGAGCTGGTCGGCCATCAGGCGCGCCTTGGTCTGCAGGTCGGACAGCGAGGTGTCGAGCATCCCGCGGCCGAGGTTGAGGCCCGCCGTCAGCGCGGTCTCGACGTTCACGTCGAACCACGATTCGATGCTGCGCGACACGAACTGGTACGACACGATGTAGATGATGCCGCCCGGCACCACGCCGACGAGCGTGAAGAAGATCGCGAGCTTCGCGAGCAGCCGGGTGCCGAACTTGCCCTTGCGCAGCCGCAGCAGGATCATCCCGACGAGCCCGAGCACGACCAGCAGGAACACCATCGCGACGATGATGTTGGCCGCGTACAGCCACGAGTAGTAGCGGTCGAAGAATTCGGTGTTCGCGCTCGCGGCCGCGAGCAGCACGAGCAGCAGCAGCGCGGTGACGGCGACCGTCGACACGATCACGCGGATCAGGATGCTTTTCCCGCTGGTCGCGCGGCGCACTCTATTTAGCACGATCGGCCACCGTGAAGGTAAAGCGCTTCCAGTCGGAAACGAGGCTCCAGTCGCGGTTGTTCACCGCGTCGACCTGGAACGGCTTGGGCATCAGCGCGGTATCGAGCTGCATGCGCACCGATGCCGTGTAGGTTTCGCCGGCGCGCACCTGGCTCTTGTCGATCACGTGCCATGAGGTCACGTGCTTGATCACCGCGAGCGCCTCCTTCAGGGACGGGAAGCCCAGTTGCAGGCCGCCCGTCGACACCCGGTACTCGCGCGTGAGCGGCTGGAACGACAGGCGGATCGTCTGCGACACCGACACCGGCTGCTCGTCGAACCAGTACCAGCGCGCGCGGCTGAGCTCGAAGTCGGTCGTGAAATAAAGCGGGATGCCCTTGTTGACCGCATCCTCGAGATTGGCGTTCAGCTCGAAGTCGAAACGGGCGTCAAGGCTCCAGCCGCTGCCGTCCGACTGCAGCGAGGCGCGTTGCACGGCGACCGGCTCGGCCCGCGCGACGACGGCCAGACACAAGGCCAGCGCCATCACGAGCGCGGCCGCGAGCCGGAATGGAAGAAGATGTTTGATCGTCACCGTTTCTGGAAACGCGCGTAGAAAAATCCGTCGTGATCGGTGTGCTGGCTGGTGTCGTGCGCGGCGTGCGACCCGCCTGGAGCGGCCCGCGGCAACAGCTGCCCGGGCGCGTCCAATCGTACCGCATCTTGATAGGCCTCTTCAAACCAGCGCGCCTGCATCTCGCCTTCTTCGGGAAAGATCGAGCATGTAACGTAGAGCAATTCGCCGCCCGGCTTCACGAGCGGCCACAGCGCCGCGAGGATCCGGCGCTGCTCGGCGACGAGCGCCGCGAGGTCGGCCGGCCGACGCAGCCAGCGGATGTCCGGATGGCGGCGCACGATGCCCGAGGCCGAGCACGGCACGTCGGCGAGGATCCGGTCGAACGGACGACCGTCGTGCCACGCAGACGGAGCGCCGGCGTCGCCGACCCGCACCTCGGCCGCGAGCGACAGCCGCGCGAGGTTCTCGCCGATGCGCGCCGCGCGCGCCGCGTCGCTCTCGAGCGCGACCACCTCGACGTCCGCCAGTTCGAGGAGATGCCCCGTCTTGCCGCCCGGCGCCGCGCAGGCGTCGAGCACGCGCATGCCGTCGCGCGCGCCGAGCCATTCCGCCGCGAGCTGCGCGCCGGCGTCCTGCACCGAGACCTCGCCCGCCGCGAAGCCCGGAATCCGCTCGACCGGCAACGGCGCCGCGAGCCGCACCGCATGCCGCCCCGCCCGCGTCGCCTCGATCCCGTGCGCGCGCAAGGTGTCGAGATACGCCTCGACCGCGCCGCGCCGCGCGTTCACGCGCAGCGTCAGCGGGCCGGGCACGTCGCCCGCGGCGAGGATCTGCCGCCATGCATCGGGCCACGCGCGCTCGACCGCGTCGATCCACCAGGCCGGGTAGTTCCAGCGCGCGGCGCGATTGCCGTCCAGCGCCTCGCGCCACGCATCGCGCTCGCGCAGGAAACGGCGCAGCACCGCGTTCACGAGCCCTTTCGCAAACGCATATTCACGACGCGCGCCCACCGCGGACACGGCCTGGTCGACCACCGTGAACGACGAATAGGCTGCCTGCTCACCGTCGTCGAGCAGCAGCGCGAGCGCGCAGCCGAGCAGCGCGCGCACCTGATCCGGCGGCGCCTTGCCGACCAGCTGGCCGATCAGCCAGTCGGTCGCGCCGAGGCGGCGCATCGCGCGATAGGCGAGATCCTGGATCGCGCCGCGCGCGACCGGCTGCGCCTCGGCGGACAGGGTCGCCTGCACGGCGGACAGCGCGGCCGGCAGCGCCGAACCACGGCGCACGGCGGCGACCGCCTGCGCGGCGCCGTCGAGCGCGAAGCCGAGCGAATCGGGCGCCAGGTGCAGCGGCGGCAGGAAACCGGTGCGCGAGCGGACCGGCGCGGACGACGAACGGGAATGGGAGGAGCGGCGAGTCTGGGTCATCGAACGAGTAGCGACGGCGGGCGGACCCGCGCAGCCTGAAACTCGACATTCTAGCGCGCCGCGCGCGCGATCCTTCGGGAGACCGAATGCAATGCGCCCCGCGGGCGCGAGGCCGGCGGGGCGCGTGGGAATGCGGCGGGCGCGGCGGATCAGTCGAAGCGGCCCGTGCGCGCCATCTCCATCAGGCGCGCGATGCGCTCCTCGGTCGCGGGGTGGGTCGAGAACAGGTTCTGCAGCCCCCCGCCCGACAGCGGGTTCATGATCATCATCTGCGCGGTGGCCGGATGCGCCTCGGCAGCCGGGAACGGGATCCCTGCCGCGTAGCGATGGATCTTGTCGAGCGCCGACGCAAGCGCCTGCGGATCACCCGAGATCTGCGCGCCGCCGCGGTCCGCCTCGAACTCGCGCGCGCGCGAGATCGCCATCTGGATCAGCGCGCCCGCGATCGGCGCGAGCAGCGCGACCGCGATGCCCGCGATCGGGTTGGTCGGACGGCCGTTCTCGTCGCGCCCGCCAAAGAACATCGCGAAATTCGCGAGCGCCGAGATCGCGCCCGCCATCGTCGCGGAGATCGTCGAGATCAGGATGTCGCGGTGCTTCACGTGCGCCAGCTCGTGCGCCATCACGCCGCGCATCTCGCGCTCCGACAGCACGCGCAGGATGCCCGTCGTGGCCGCCACGGCCGCGTGCTCCGGATTGCGGCCGGTCGCGAACGCGTTCGGCGCGTCTTCGTTGATCAGGTACACGCGCGGCATCGGCAGGTTCGCGCGGGTCGCGAGCTCGCGCACCATCCGGTAGAACTGCGGCGCGGCGGCCTCGTCGACTTCCTGCGCGTTGTACATGCGCAGCACCATCTTGTCGGAGAACCAGTACGAGAAGAAATTCATGCCGAGCGCGATCAGCAACGCGATCGTCATGCCACGCGAACCGCCGATCATGCCGCCGATCGCGATGAACAGGGCCGTGATCGCGGCCATCAGCATCGCCGTTTTGACCCAATTGAACATAATCCACTCCTTGCCCGGATTGCGGGAACGGGACCGCGCGCACTATCGGCGGCGACCTTTGATTGTAAGCGATTTGTTAGATAGGGGCGCGTCGAGAAAATTCAATCTCACCGTATCACCGCTGCATGGCCGCGAGCTTGAGCCCGAGTCCGACGAAGGCGCCGCCGACGCCACGGTCCAGCCATTTCTTCACGCCCGGCTGGCCGGAGAAACGCGCCGTGACCGTCCCCGCGACCCACGCGACGATGCAGCACCAGATCGTGCTCATCGTCGCGAACACCGCGCCGAGCGTGAGGAACGCGAGCGTCTTGCTGGGGCTGTCGGCCGCCACGAATTGGGGGAAGAACGACACGAAGAACAGCACGACCTTCGGATTCAGCACGTTGGTGAGAAAACCCTGCACGAACAACTGCCGCAGGGATTTGTCGGCGCCGCGCGCCGTCGCGTCGGCCGGTGCGGCCGCCGGGTCCGGTTTCGTCAAGATGAGCCGCACGCCGAGGTAGATCAGGTAGAGCGCGCCGACGATCTTGATCACCGTGAACGCCGTGGCCGACGCGGCGAGCAGCGCGGTCAGCCCGAATGCGCTCGCGATCACATGCACGCAGCACCCGGCCGAGATCCCCAGCCCGGACATGAGCCCCGCGCGCCGCCCCTGGGCCACGCTGCGCCCGACGATGTAGGCCGTGTCCGGCCCGGGCGTGATGTTCAGCAGGAACACGGCCGCGACGAAGAACTCGAGATGGGTGATGCCGAACATGGGAAGCCTCAGGGAAACGCGATATCGGAATAGGCGAATTTTACGCGCGCCGTGACGGCGCAGCGCATCCGGGATCGATGGGGGTGAGTTGCCGGACGGCGATCCGTCGGGCGGCGATCCGTCGGGCGGCGATCCGTCGGGCGGCCCTATCGGGCGGTCCTCTATCGGGCGGCGATCCATTGGGCGGCAATCCGCCACGCCCCCATTCACTGAACGATATCCGTCAAGCGGCAACTCGCCGTCGCGCCACGGATCGCGCCGACCCAACGCGCGCCGCGCTCAGCCCGCGGCCTGCTCCGACTCCGGCAAAGCGAAACGCTGGCCGGCCTCGAGCGGCGCGCCCGCGAGGAATTCGCGGACCGGCAGCCGCTTGCCGCCCGGCTTCTGCAGCTGGGTCACGCGCAATGCGCCCGCACCGCACGCCACCACGACGCCATCCGGCCCGGCCTCGACGATCGTGCCGGGCTCAGCCGCGCCGCGCGCGGGCGCCGCCTCGGCCGCCCACAGCTTGAGCGTCGCGCCGTCGAGCGTGCCGGCCCCGCCGGGGAACGGATCGAATGCGCGCACCCGGCGCGCCAGCACCTCAGCCGGCTCGCGCCAGTCGAGCGCCGCCTCGTGCTTCGCAATCTTCTCCGCATAGGTCACCCCAGCGGCCGGCTGCGGCGTCGACGCCAGCGCGCCGCTGCGCTCGAGTTCGACCAGCGCCTCGACGATGAGGCGCGCACCCTGCGCGGCCAGCTTGTCGTGCAGCGTCGCCGTGGTGTCGTCCACGGCGATCGGCGTGCGCGCCTCGCTCAGCATCGCGCCGGTGTCGAGCCCCGCGTCCATCTGCATCAGCGTCACGCCGGTTTCCGCGTCGCCCGCCTCGAGCGCCCGGTGGATCGGCGCCGCGCCGCGCCAGCGCGGCAGCAGCGAGGCGTGGATGTTGATGCAGCCATGACGCGGCAGATCGAGCACCTCCTGCGGCAACAGCAGGCCGTAGGCGGCGACGACCATCACGTCATGCGGCGTCGCGCGCAGCATATCGAGCGCGGCGGCGGCCTCGGCCGGATACTTGCCGGTGCGGCGCAGCGACGGCGGCTGGGCGACCGGCAGCCCGTGCTCGAGCGCGTAGCGCTTGACCGCGCTGGCCTGCAGCTTCATCCCTCGGCCGGCCGGCCGGTCGGGCTGGGTCAGCACGAGCGGAACCGCAAAGCCGGCCTCGTGGATCGCGGCCAGCGCCGCCGCGGCGAATTCCGGCGTGCCGGCGAAAATGACGCGCAACGAATGTGTCATGGAGCAATCGATCAGGAACGGCCGCGCGTCACATCGCGCGTTCGAGCTTCTTCATCTTGGTCTTGATGCGGTTCTGCTTGAGCGGCGACAGGTATTCCACGAACACGCGCCCCAGCAGGTGATCCATTTCGTGCTGGATGCACACGGCCAGCAGGCCCTCGCAGTCCAGCTCGAAGGTCTCGCCGTGCTCGTCGAGCGCGCGCACCCGCACCTGCTCGGCGCGCTCGACCTCGTCGTAGACACCCGGCACCGACAGACAGCCTTCCTCGTAGATCTGGCGGCCGTCGCTCGACCAGACCAGCTCCGGATTGATGAAGGCGCGCAGTTCGCTCTTGTCCTCGGACACGTCGATCACGACCACGCGCTCATGCACGTCGATCTGCGTCGCGGCGAGCCCGATGCCGGGCGCCGCGTACATGGTCTCGGCCATGTCGGCGACGAGCTTGCGGATCCGGTCGTCGACTTTCTCGACCGGCTTGGCGACCTTGTGCAGCCGCTTGTCGGGGTAATGGAGGATGTTCAGCAAAGCCATGGTGTCAGGTTCGATGGAAACGGGTGAAACGCCCTCGTCGGCCATCCGGCCGACTGGCGCGGACCGCGCGCGGTCGCGAAGATGGGCACGGAAAGCGCGGCCTGTGCCGCGCCGGGCAATCCGCCACGGGCAGTCGCGCGTGGCACGTCGTTTTATTTCGGATGATGAAAATTTTACCACGGCATCGTCAGGCCCGCTGGACGTGCGTCTGGAGGAGTTCGTCTTGTCGCCGCCGCCGCTGAGCACCGCCTCGCTCGCCGGCTGGCTGCGGCTCGCGGCGGCGCCCGGCCTGCCCGCAGCGGCCTGGCGCCGCCTGCTGGACGCCTTCGCGACGCCGGACGCGCTGTTCGCCTCGACCCACGCGGCGCTCGTCCCGCTCGTCGGCGACGCGGCCGCGCGCGCCGCGCTCGCGCCGCCCCCCGCCGACCTCGCGCGGCAGGTCGCGCGCACCCTCGACTGGCTGGCGCAGCCGGGCCACGCGCTCGTCACCTGGGGCAACCCGGCCTACCCGCCGCGGCTCGCCACGCTCTACGATCCGCCGCCGCTGCTATATGTAAGAGGCCGCGTCGCACTGCTGGCCGCGCGCGGCATCGCGATCGTCGGCAGTCGCGCCGCCACCCCGCAAGGGCTGATCGACGCCGAGCGCTTCGCCCGCGCGCTGTCGAACGCGGGCCTCGCGGTCGTGTCCGGCCTCGCGCGCGGCATCGACGGCGCCGCCCACCAGGGCGGCCTCGCCGGCGCGGGCGGCACGCTCGCAGTGGTCGGCACCGGCGCCGATCTCGTCTACCCGGCCCGGCACCACGCGCTCGCGCGCGAGATCGCCGTGCGCGGCGCACTCGTCTCCGAATGGCCGCTGGGCACGCCGGCGCGCGCCGCGCACTTCCCGCAGCGCAACCGGCTGATCGCCGCGCTCGCAGACGGCGTGCTGGTGGTCGAGGCCGCGCCGCGCTCGGGTTCGCTGATCACCGCGCGCCTCGCGAACGAACTGGGCCGGGACGTGTTCGCCGTGCCCGGCTCGATCCACGCGCCGCAGTCGCGCGGCTGCCATGCGCTGCTGCGCGACGGCGCGAAGCTCGTCGAAACCGTCGACGACATTCTCGAGGAATTCGGCCTGCCGGCCGCGCGGGAGCCCGGCCCCGCAGCCGCCGCACCCGCGGGCGAGGCAGGCGCCGTGCTCGCCGCGCTCGGCCACGCCCCGCTGCCGCCCGACCTGCTGGCCGCGCGCTGCGGCGTCGCGCCGGACCGGCTGCCGCGCCTCCTGCTCGAACTGGAGTTATCGGGCCAGATCGCACGATTGCCCGGCGGCCGGCTGGTCCGCGTCGTCGCGGCGCCGGACACCGCGCAAACCGGCGGCGGGCCCGGCGTGCTAAATTTTCGCGAATAGGCGCTTCCGCCTTCCATTCATCATGCAAGGAACCGCAATGCCCGCGCTGAATCTCGACACCGACGCCGATCGGATCGCCAAGCGCCTCCGGAATCCCGCGACGCTGCTGGTCGTGTGCCTCTGCGCCGATTGGTGCGGCACCTGCCGCGACTACCGGACCACGTTCGACCAGCTCGCCGACGCGCACCCCGAGCTCTGCTTCGCCTGGATCGATATCGAGACCCACGCCGACCAGCTCGACGATCTCGACGTCGAAAACTTCCCGACGGTCCTGATCGAGGACGACCACGCCGTGCGCTTTTTCGGCACCGTGCTGCCGCACGCGGCGATCGTCGAACGGATGCTGAGCGACCTGAGCGCGGTGCCGGGCGTGCCGCACGCGCCGAAGCTGCGCAACCTGCTCGACGCGCCGGCCTGAGGCGCGGGCGGCCCGGCAGGCCTGCCACCTGCCGCCGGTATTTGCTCCGGGTTTACATCGCCGGGTCCCGTCAGGCTTGCCGCCGCCCCGGCCCCCACTTATGATGACCCGCTTTTCATACATGGCGGCAGCCGATTCCGCGCCATGTGCTATAAAGCCGTCGTAAAAGGGCCGTTAACCGGCCTGTCCGGTCTACCAATACACATTAGTCATGTCCAAAGCACTCATCATTGCGGAAAAGCCTTCTGTCGCGAACGACATCGCGCGCGCTTTGGGCGGCTTTACGAAGCATGACGAATACTACGAAAGCGACGAGTACGTCCTGTCGTCGGCCGTCGGTCACCTGCTGGAGATCGCCGCGCCCGAGGAGTACGAGGTCAAGCGCGGCAAGTGGAGCTTCGCGCACCTGCCCGTGATCCCGCCGCATTTCGACCTGAACCCGATCGCCAAGAGCGAATCGCGCCTCAAGGTCCTGACCAAGCTGATGAAGCGCAAGGACGTCGAGCGCCTGATCAACGCCTGCGACGCGGGGCGCGAGGGCGAGCTGATCTTCCGCCTGATCGCGCAGCACGCGAAGGCCAAGCAGCCGGTCCAGCGCCTGTGGCTTCAGTCGATGACCCCGGCCGCGATCCGCGACGGCTTCGCGCACCTGCGCAGCGACACGGACATGCAGCCGCTCGCCGACGCCGCGCGGTGCCGCTCGGAAGCCGACTGGCTCGTCGGCATCAACGGCACCCGCGCGATGACCGCGTTCAACAGCAAGGGCGGCGGGTTCTTCCTGACCACGGTCGGCCGCGTGCAGACCCCCACCCTGTCGATCGTCGTCGAACGCGAGGAGAAAATCCGCCGCTTCGTGTCGCGCGACTACTGGGAAGTGCGCGCGGAATTCGTCTGCGCGGGCGGCTTCTACGAGGGCCGCTGGTTCGACCCCAAGTTCAAGAAGGACGAGTTCGATCCGGAGCGGCGCGACTCGCGGCTCTGGAGCGTGCCGGCCGCCGAGACGATCGTCGCGGCCTGCCGCGACCAGCTGGGCACCGTCACCGAGGAATCGAAGCCGTCGACCCAGCTGTCGCCGCTGCTGTACGACCTGACGAGCCTGCAGCGCGAGGCGAACAGCCGCTTCGGGTTCTCGGCGAAGAACACACTCGGCCTCGCGCAGGCGCTGTACGAGAAGCACAAGGTGCTGACCTACCCGCGTACCGACGCGCGCGCGCTGCCCGAGGACTACCTCAGCACGGTGGCGAGCACGCTCGAGATGCTCAAGGAGAGCAACAACTACCTGCCGTATGCGAAGCAGGTGCTCGACAAGGGCTGGGTGAAGCCGAACAAGCGGATCTTCGACAACTCGAAGATCAGCGACCACTTCGCCATCATCCCGACCCTGCAGGCGCCGAAATCGCTGTCGGAGCCGGAGCAGAAGCTCTACGACCTGGTGGTCAAACGTTTCCTCGCGGTGTTCTTCCCGGCGGCCGAATCCCGGGTGACGACCCGCATCACCGAGGTCGCGGGCCATCACTTCAAGACCGAGGGCAAGGTGCTCGTGGAGCCGGGTTGGCTGCAGGTGTACGGCCGCGACGCCGAGGGCGCCGATGCGAACCTCGTGCCGGTGCAGAAGAACGAGAAGGTCAAGACCGACAAGATCGCCGCGCACGCGCTGGCGACCAAGCCGCCGGCGCGCTACTCGGAAGCGACGCTGCTCTCGGCGATGGAAGGCGCGGGCAAGCTGGTCGAGGACGACGAGCTGCGCGAGGCGATGGCGGCCAAGGGGCTCGGCACGCCGGCGACGCGCGCGGCCATCATCGAAGGCCTGCTCGGCGAGAAGTACCTGCTGCGTGAAGGGCGCGAGCTGATCCCGACCGCGAAGGCCTTCCAGCTGATGACGCTGCTGCGCGGCCTTGGCGTGAAGGAACTGACCGCGCCGGAGCTGACGGGCGAATGGGAATACAAGCTGTCGCAGATGGAGCGCGGCAACCTGCAGCGTGACGCGTTCATGCAGGAAATCGCGCGGATGACGCAAACCATCGTCAAGCGCGCGAAGGAATACGATTCCGACACGATCCCGGGCGACTACGCGACGCTCGAGACGCCGTGCCCGAACTGCGGCGGCCAGGTGAAGGAGAATTACCGCCGCTTCGCCTGCACGAAGTGCGAGTTCTCGATCTCGAAGATTCCGGGCAGCCGCCAGTTCGAGATTCCCGAAGTCGAGGAATTGCTGCAGAAGAAGGAAATCGGCCCGCTGTCGGGCTTCCGCAGCAAGATGGGGCGGCCGTTCTCGGCGATCCTGAAGCTGTCGTTCGACGACGAGATCAAGAACTACAAGCTCGAGTTCGATTTCGGCCAGGACCAGGGCGGCGAGGACGGCGAGGCGCCGGACTTCTCCGCGCAGGAGCCGGTCGGCGCATGCCCGAAGTGCAGCGGCCGCGTGTTCGAACACGGCATGAGCTTCGTCTGCGAGCATTCGGTCGCGAACCCGAAGACCTGCGACTTCCGCTCGGGCAAGGTGATCCTGCAGCAGGAGATCGCGCGCGAGCAGATGGCGAAGCTGCTGTCGGAAGGCCGCACCGACCTGCTGCCGAACTTCAAGTCGTCGCGCACCGGGCGCAACTTCAAGGCCTTCCTGGTGAAGCAGCCGGACGGCAAGATCGGCTTCGAGTTCGAGAAGAAGGAACCGAAGGCCGCGGCCGCGAAGAAGGCGCCCGCCAAGACCACCGCAAAGGCGACGGACGACACCGAGGAGGCCGCGCCGGCGAAGGTGGCCAAGGTCGCCGCGAAGGCCGCGCCGGCCCGCAAGACCGCCGCGCGCAAGACGCCGACCCGCAAGACCGGGTCCTGACCGCGCAAGCGGCCACGCCCAACAAAAAAGCGCGGACCTCGGGTCCGCGCTTTTTTTATCGGCCGGCGGCGCGCCGCGGGCGCCGCCGACAAGCCGTCACAACGGCGACGGCGCGGCCGCGCGGGTGCGCGCCGCCGCCTTGGGCATGCGCGGCGACAGCGCCGGATCGGCGCCCGCGCCCTCGACCAGCCCTTCGGCCGCGAACGATTCCGCCGGCGCGGCGACGCCGCCCTGCGCGGCCCATTGCTCGCCCATCATCGTGTCCGGAGACTGGCTGAAGTACTCGACCAGGTGATCGATGAAGGTGCGCACCTTGGCGGGCAGGTGACGCCGGCTCGGGTAGGCGACATTGATCTCCACCTGCGGCAGCCGATAGTCGCCGAGCAGGCGCACCAGCCGGCCGCGCGCGGTATCGCCGCCGATCAGGTAGCTCGGCAGGATCGCGATGCCCATGCCGAGCAGCGCGAACTGGCGCAGCATCTCGGTGTTGTTCGCGATGATCACGTTCGATGGCCGCACCCGCACTTCCCCTTCCGCGCCGGTGAACACCCGCTCGTCGCCCCAGTACTCCGACGGCAGGCTCAGGCACGGATGCTCCATCAGGTGCTCGGGATGGGTCGGGATGCCGTGCTTTTCCAGATAGCCCGGCGTCGCGCAGACGGTCATGCAGCCGGTTGTCAAGCGACGCGTGACAATACTCGCGCTGCGCATCTGGCGCGCGATCACGATGCCGACGTCGAAGCCTTCCTCGACGAGATCGACCTGACGATCGACGAGCGTCAGGTCGGGAATGACCTTTGGATAGCGCTGCGTATAGGTTTGCAGCACGGGGGCGAGGTTATGGAGCCCGAACACCACGGGCGCGACGATGCGCAGCGTGCCGACCGGCTCGTGGTTGCGGGCGACCACCATCTGCTCGACGTCTTCCAGCTCGTCGAGAATCTGCCGGGCGCGCTCCAGATAGACCTGACCGGACTCGGTCAGCGAGAGGCTGCGGGTGGTGCGATTGAGAAGACGCGTGCCGAGCCGGCCTTCGAGGTCGGCGACGTGACGGGTGGCGACCGCGTTCGAGATATCCATTGCGCTGGCGGCTCGCGCGAAACTGCCGAGATCCGCAACCTTGACGAACACTCGCATCGACTGCAAATGATCCATAAACAACTCCTGCCACTGTGACCGGTTACTGCTTCAAAAATATGAAGCAAATGAGTAATTCTCCTACGACAGCGAAAAACATGCAGAGTTGCCCCAAACCCGGGGTCATCCCGATAAAAACGGTTAAATATGCTCGCTTCCCGCAAAGACGAGGCGCGATTGTTCTGTTTTCAAAAACAAAACGGCGCAGCTCCACCAGCGGGCTCACGGAATGAGAAACAGGGGCGGGGTGCCGCGGATCGGCCGGAAGGCGCGAACGCGCGGGCGCGGCGGGACGAACGCGGGGACGCCCCCGCTTGCGAGCGGGCGTAACAAGCTGTTAAAAAGAGATACACCTGACACCCTGCCGTCATAGGATCATTACGGCCCCCAAGCCGGGCCCGGGCGCGCCTGGCGCCCGCCGTACACCGCTCAACCGCGCGAATCGCGAACGCTACGCCATGAAAATTGCCATCCTTGACGACTACCAGGACGCCGTCCGCAAGCTCAACTGCTTCGAGATGCTCGCCGACCATGAGGTCAAGATCTTCAACAACACGGTGCGCGGCCTGGGTCAGCTCGCGAGCCGGCTCGCGGAGGTCGAGGCGCTCGTGCTGATTCGCGAGCGCACGCACATCACGTCGCAGCTGCTCGGCAAGCTGCCGAACCTGCGCATGATCAGCCAGACCGGCCGCATTTCCAGCCACATCGACCTGGCCGCCTGTACCGAGCGCGGCATCGCGGTGCTAGAGGGCACCGGTTCGCCGGTCGCGCCGGCCGAGCTGACCTGGGCGCTCATCATGGCCGCGCAGCGCCGCATCCCGCAGTACGTCGCGAACCTCAAGCAGGGCGCGTGGCAGCAGTCCGGCCTCAAGACCTCGGCGATGCCGCCCAACTTCGGCCTCGGCCAGGTGCTGCGCGGGCAGACCCTCGCGATCTGGGGCTACGGCAAGATCGGCCGGATGGTGGCCGGCTACGGCAAGGCGTTCGGGATGAACGTGCTGGTGTGGGGCCGCGAGCACTCGCTCGACGCGGCGCGCGCCGACGGCCACGCCACCGCGGAAAGCCGCGAGGCGTTCTTCGAGCAGGCGGACATCCTGACGCTGCACCTGCGCCTGCACGACGACACGCGCGGCATCGTCAAGCAGGAGGACCTGCTGCGGATGAAGCCGACCTCGCTGCTGGTCAACACGAGCCGCGCCGAACTCCTCGATGAAAACGCGCTGGTGAACGCGCTGTCGCACAACCGGCCGGGGATGGTCGCGATCGACGTGTACGAGAGCGAGCCGATCCTGCAGGGCTACAACCTGCTGCGCATGGAAAACGTGATCTGTACGCCGCATATCGGCTACGTGGAGCGCGAGAGCTACGAGCTGTATTTCAGCGGCGCGTTCCGGAACATCCTCGCATTCGACGGCGGCGACCTGTCGAGCGTCGCGAATCCGGAAGCGCTCAACCAGGGACGCGCGCGGCGCTGAGCCCGCCCGCCAGCGGCGCCTATCCGTGCGCGCGCTCCGCCGCGCGCAGCACGGGCTCCGAGGTGAGGAAGTGCTCACCATCACGCCGCCCCAGGTCGTAGGCGTGCTGCATCTGCGACGGGTTCGTATAGTCCCAGCTGGAGATCGGCACCTTGCTCGACGGCTGCACATACAGGCGTTGCTGCTCGCCGTGCGCGACGGTAAACATCTGCGGCCGCGGATAGCGGCGCGTGACGAGCACCAGCACCTGCCCCGGGGTTGCGTCGAGCGCCCCGACCGGCACGTTGTCGACCATCCCGCCGTCGAGCACGGGCCGACCCTGGCGGCGCAGCACGGGCGTGAACGGCGGCGTGCATGACGACTGCAGGATCAGGTCCGCCAGATCCTCGACCCGTGTGCAGGACTGGGCGCGCACGAATTCGGGACGAAAGCCGAGGGTGCGGCCGAGCGTCGGATGCAGCGTCTTGCGCACGTATTTTTCGATGTTGTACGCGATCAGCCCGGCCGCGACCGCGCTGCGCGCGCCGAGCCAGCGCGGCACGTGCGACACGCCGACCCGGATCTCCGGCGCGGCGGCGAGCTGCGCGAACGGTTCGCCGTAGATGTCGAGCAAAGCCTGGCGATAGATGCGGTAATGCGGAAAGACCGACTCCGACCGCAGCAGATTGCCCCAGTACACGTTCTTGCGGTTGTGCCGGAGCACGTCCGCGTAATAGCGCATCACCCATTGCGCATCGCGCGTATAGAGCATGCAGGCGGTCGCGGCGCCCGCCGAGATGCCGGTGATCACGCGCGGGCGCACGTCGAGCGCCGGCTGCACGACATTCCAGAACCCCGCCTGCCACCAGCAGCGATTGCCGCCGCCCGCGAATACGACCTGATCGAACATCGGGACAGCCTTCCTCTTCCTCAGTTGACGAGCGCGTAGGTGGTGGTCGCATGGACGGCCATCTTGCCGTCCTCGTCGAACAGCTCGACCTCACCGAACACGAGATTGCGGCCCATGCGCAGCACCCGCGCGGTGATGAGCACGTCGCCCTTGCGCACCGCGCGCATGAAATGGGTGTTCAAGGACACGGTGGTCATCGGACGGAATTCGCCGAGCGCGGCGGAGATCGCGACGACCATCGCGGTATCGGCGGCGGCCATGAACACCTGCCCGCAGATCACGCCGCCGGAGTGGCGCAGCTCGCCGGAGAACGGCAAACGTAAAGTGACGCTTTCCTCGGACACCGCGACCGGCGCCAGGGACAGGGAGCGCACCCAAGGCGCGAGAAGTCGATCGAGCAGATCGCGGACAGCCTGTTCGTCCATCATGAAACCCCGTGAGGGCCGCGCGACCGCCGCGCAGCGGGTGTGGGCGACATCATACCGGGAGGCCGTGAAGTGCGACTTGTGCTTTTGCGGGCGCGTCTTGCCGGGCGTTACCGGCGGGGGGGACGAAACTTTTTGCAGGGATTTGAAGAAAACTCTAGCCAAGCGAAAGAAACACGTGCATAATCTTTCTTCTGTTGGGGCGTTAGCTCAGTTGGTAGAGCAGCGGACTCTTAATCCGTAGGTCGAGTGTTCGAGTCACTCACGCCCCACCAAGCATTTCAAAGCCCGGTCATCGAAAGCTGACCGGGCTTTTTCATTTTCCAGCCCCCTCCGGGTCGCCATCGCCGATGGCCCGCAACACGGCCCCATGCGCCCTACATGCCGGCAAAGCCCGCCCATTGCGCAAAGTACGCCTCATATCCCTGCTTTGGAACCCGACGCTCGCCGGGATAATCCGATCAGATGCCACTCTCCGCCTGGGATGGAAGGGCCTTCGCCGCCGCTCTCCGCCACGCATCGGGACCAGGCCGTCGAACGCGTTCCACAGCCTTGAAATCATCCATGAGCCTGCTCGCCCCTCGCCATCAGACCGAAATGGAAACCCGGGGTTGGACGCTTGTCCCCGACGTCGTCGATCAGGTCCTGGTGGGTACGCTCAACGCGGCACTCGTCCCCTCGCTCGAGGCACGCGACGCCATCCGCATACGCAATGGCGTCATGGAAGAACCGCGCACCATGTGCTCGTCGATGCGCCGTGCTACATCGAACTGCTCGCGCATTTCGCAAAGCTCGACCCACTACTCAGAGCGTTTTTCGGCAGCCCGTACATCCTGAACTCGTACGGCGGATTCATCAACGATACCGACCTGTCGACCTACGCCCATCACGTCCATCGCGACATTCGCTTCCACTCGACAGCAAAGCGCTTCATGTTGAATTCGCTCGTGATGCTGGACGACTTCACCGTCGAGAATGGGGCAACCTACATCTCGTCCGCTTCGCAGCATCTGCCGGAGAAGCCGGCCGACGATGTGCTCCTGGAACGGGCGGATCGAATCACCGGGAAACGCGGTGGCGTGCTGCTGTTCGACTCCAGAGTCTGGCACGCCGCGGGTACGAATCGGACGACGCCCCCCAGACGAGCCTTGACGTTGACCTTCACGTGCGCGTTCTTCAAACAACAACTCGATTACCCACGGCTATACGGTTATGCCAACGCAGCCGGCTGCAGCGACTATCTTCGGCAAGCGATCGGCTTCAACGCGCGAACACCCGCTTCCTTCGAAGAATTCTATCTGCCTGTTGAGCAGCGCTTTTACCAACGTGGACAAGACTGACATGGTGAACAGAGACTACAACGCGGAAGCGAAGGACCACCCCGAGCACCGCTATGCCGACGATTTCGACTATCTGATGCATGTGAATACATGCTCAAGACGTTCGCGCCGTATCCGATCTGTGTTCAAGCATCTATGTCGTCTGCGAACGCGGCGACGCAAACTAAAACACCCGGCTACGGCAAGGCGAACCGCGCAGCCCTGCCCGACCTTGCCGTAGCCGCGCAACGGAGCACGCCGGCGGCACCACCGCACCCGCTACAGCCGATCGGCGGAACAGCCCCGACAGCCCCCCTCCTCCGCCCCGGCCGCACCCACCTCACATCGCCCGCGCCGCCCGCTGCACCGCCTCATAACGATCGCGGCGCATCTTCCCAAGCTGCGCCGTCACCGCCTCCAGAATCGCCGGCGCGGCGCGCTCCGGCCGCCCGCTGTCGAACGGCGGCGCCGGTGCGTATTCGATGCACAGCTGCACCGACTGCGCATGCTCGGCCCCGGCGATCTCCGCCATCACCGTCAGCGCCATGTCGATGCCCGCCGTCACCCCGCCGCCCGTGATCACGTTGCCGTCGCGCACCACGCGCGCCTCATCGATGATCGCGCCGAACGGCGGCAGCAGATCGCGCCACGACCAATGGCACGCCGCCCGCTTGCCGCGCAGCAGCCCCGCCGCGCCCAGCAGCAGCGAGCCCGTGCACACCGACGTCACATAACGCGCCCCTTCCGCCAGCCGCCGCAGCTCGCGCACGTATTCCGCATCGCCCATCGCCTCGATCACGCCCATCCCGCCCGGCACGCACACCAGATCCGCGTGCGGGATATCGGCCAGGCGCCGCACGTTCGCGAACGTGAGCCCGCCGTCGGCCTCGATCGTCCCGCCGCCCGACGAAGCCATCACGCATTGCGCGCCGGGCAGGCGCAGGAAAACCTCGTAGGGTCCGGAGAAATCGAGTTGCGTCACGTTCTCGAACAGCGCGAAGACAACGACATACGGTGCGGCAGTCATGGCACGAAGCTCCTTCCGGTGGATTGACACCCCACAGCGTCGCGCTCTATCGTCTTGGCAGCAATGTCGCTGATCCGACTTTTTCTGCCATGCCCCATCGCATCGCCGTACTCGTCTTTCCCGACTTCCAGCTGCTCGACGCAGCCGGCCCCATCGCCGCCTTCGAAGTCGCCGCGCGCTATCGCGACGACCACTACACGCTGCGCACCATCGCCGCGCAGGCTGGCCTCGTGCGCAGCTCGTCGGGCGTCAGCTGGGCCGCCGAAGCGCTGCCTCCGGCCCGCGCGATCGACACGTTGCTCGTCGCCGGCGGCGATGGCGTCGACGCCCTCCTGTCCGACCCGCGCCTGCTGCGCTTCGTGCAGCGCTGCGCGCGGCAAGGCGCGCGCGTGACGAGCGTGTGTTCGGGCAGCCTGCTGCTGGCCGCCGCCGGCGTGCTCGACAACCGCCGCGCAACCACGCACTGGTCCCGCAGCGAGCAATTCGCGCGCACGTTTCCGCAGGTCCACCTGGAGCCGGACCACATCTACGTGAACGACGGCCCGTTCTGGACCAGCGCGGGCATCAGCGCCGGCATCGACCTCGCGCTCGCGCTGGTCGGCGAGGATCTCGGGGAGCGCGTCGCGCGCGCGGTGGCGCGCCAGCTCGTCGTCTACTACCGGCGCCCGGGCGGTCAATCGCAGTTCTCCGAGCTGATCGAGATGGATTGCGCACGCGGCCGCTTCAAGCCGCTGCTCGATCACGTGCGCCGCCACCTCGACGTGCGCCATCGCGTCGACGACCTGGCCGAGCGCGCATGCATGAGCCCGCGGCATTTCGCGCGCGCGTTCCAGGCCGAAACCGGCCTCACCCCCGCGAAAGCCGTGGAGAAGCTGCGCGTGGAAGCCGCGCGCGCCGCGCTGGAAAGCGGCGCGCCGTCGTTGCAGCGCGTGGCGACCGAATGCGGCTTCGGCGATACCGAGAACATGCGCCGCAGCTTCCAGCGCTTGCTGGGCGTGCCGCCGTCGACCTTGCGGGCGCGCTGAGCCCCCTTCCACGCGCGCCGCTCGATACGCACACGATTCCAGCCCGTCCGCCGATTCCATTGCCGCTGAATTCGCTTGAATCGTTCCGCGCCGGAATCCGGATCGATTCAGGCGATCCGGCACGCCATCACCGGCACCGTCAACTCGAGGCGTATTGGCGAAAATCACCTTTCACATCCATTAAGCCTGAATATCACAGAGCCTTTCATTAATCAGGAAAAATTTCCCTCTCCCAATTTGATATCTCACATTTGCGGAAATTTGTACTGACGCATGGAAATCGAAATCCATTCGGGCAATACGGAAATCCTCTCTCACGATATCGAGATAATCGGACGGCAACGCGTTCAAACAAACCGCGGCGCCACCCGCA
Organism: Burkholderia sp. FERM BP-3421; assembly: GCF_028657905.1. Taxonomy (NCBI): domain Bacteria; kingdom Pseudomonadati; phylum Pseudomonadota; class Betaproteobacteria; order Burkholderiales; family Burkholderiaceae; genus Burkholderia; species Burkholderia sp. FERM BP-3421. The sequence goes on from NZ_CP117782.1 coordinate 2,988,720, forward strand.
CACATCAAGGTCGCGCATGCCCGCCTACCCTTGCGCCATGTCCATGGCGCGCTTCGACGCCGTCGATCTACCGCTTTAAATCCCCCGCCGAACTGAGGTACATTCCGGGCATAGGAAAAAGCATCGCTTCGGATCAACGCCCGCACATTAAAGCGTGGCAATTTGCACAATCCGAGCCGGGGTCACATGAGGTTCGTTAAAGGTTTCGGGTTAAAGATCGTTAATTAACCGGATATCCGCATCTCAACACGCTAATCTAGTTTCATACAGTACGAATCACACGCACGCTATGTCGACCTCCATTCGGCAGCGCGCTTTCACGCGCGCGCAGTCCATCGCCATTTCCGCCCGCCCGGGATTCCGCCCCGGCGCCACCCGCGATGCGTAGCCGCAAGCCACGCTCCAAATCGATGTTGCTTCCCGCGACGGCGGCGTCGATACGCGAACGGATCCTGCGCAACCACGTCGCACTCGCCGCGTTGCTGGCGGGACAGGGCAACGGGCACTTGCTGGCGGCGCTGATCGAAACCGCCTATCTCACCTGGTATCTGCAGGACGCCGGATTCGGCACGGCCGAACGAGAACGGTTCGAAGCCGTCGAGCGCATGATCACCGCCGCCTCGCAGCGCGCGGAAAGCGGCGGCTGGTCGCTCGAGGCCGAGGACAGCGAAACAGCCGGATGGCTGCTCGAATACCACGAGCAGCAATTGCTGCATGCCCCGGTCTTCGTGGTCCACGACGCGCAAAAGCGCCTCGCGCATTTCGTGCGCAGCGGCAGGCAGTCGCCGTGGTGACGGCGCAGCGCGACAAGCGGGAAAAGGGATCGCGGCCGCCGGCCGAGCCGGCCGGGGGAAAGTGAGGAGGCGACGGCAGGCGCGGACCGCACCCGCCGCCTGGCTCAGACGCTGAAGCGATTCAACGTATAGGCGCGATACGCGGCCACGAACGCATCGAACGAGCCGGCATTCTTGCTTTCGAGTTCGGCCTGCTCCACGAGCGACTGTTCGGCCAGCGCCCGCGCCGCGCGCGTCGCGGCCTCATCGAGCGGCCGCGCACGGAACGCCTGCGCGTGCGCCTCGCTGCGTGTGCGCGCGAACGTCAGGAACGACTGCCCCGTGTCGCGCATCGTCCGCAGCACGTGCGCCGACGGCGTGCGCTCCGGATCCGCGACCTTGTCGCGCTGCGCGGCGACCGTGCTCAGATGCGCGGTATCGCCGCGAATCTCGTCGAGCACGCGCGCCGCCGCCTCGACCTTGTCGAGCATCTCCTCGGCCCACGCGCGCAGCGGAATCGCCGCGCCGTCGCGCGTCAGCTCGAGGCCGGGCCGGCGGCCCTCCAGCGTCACCTGGCCGAAGTTCGCGTTCGCCTCGCGATACGCGTCGCAGGTCAGCGGCGCGCTGTCGTCGAGCGCGCACACGAGCAGGAACGCATCCATGAAGCGCGCGGTGGCGAGCGCGATGCCGGTGGGCTCGAACGGGTCGATGTCGAGGCAGCGCACCTCGATGTACTGCACGCCGCGCGAGGCGAGCGCATGCAGCGGCCGCTCGCCCGAATAGGTCACGCGCTTCGGGCGGATCGTCGAGTAGAACTCGTTCTCGATCTGCAGCACGTTCGTGTTGATCTGGATCCACTCGCCGTCGCGATGCGTGCCGATCGCCTCGTATGCCGGATAGGGCTCGCTCACCGCCTTCGACAGCGCATCGAGATAACCCGGCAGCGTGTTGTAGTCAATCTCGAGCGCCGCCTGCGCGGTCGTGTTCGAGTAGCCGAGGTCGCTCATCCGCAGGCTGGTCGCGTACGGACGGTACAGCGTGTCGGCATCGAACGTTTCGAGCGTATGCGCGCGGTCGCGCAGGAAGCGCGCGTCGAGCGCCGGCGATGCACCGAACAGATACATCAGCAGCCAGCTCGTGCGCCGGAAGTTGCGGACCAGCGCCAGATAGCGCTCCGACTGATAGTCGACCATGCCCGCCGTCGAGCCTTCCTCCGCATGCAGCCGGCGCCACACTTCCTCGTCGAGCGAGTAGTTGTAATGGATCCCGGCGATGCACTGCATCGTGCGGCCATAGCGATAGGCGAGGCCGCGCCGGTACACCATCTTCAGCTGGCCGATGTTCGAGGTGCCGTAGTCGGCGATCGGGATCTGGTCGTCGGCGGGCAGCAGGCCCGGCATCGACTCGTTCCACAGCATCTCGTCGCCGAGCGCGGCGTACACGTCGCGGTGCAGTTCGTCGAGCCGTTCGAGCGTGACGGCCGCATCGGGCTCGGCGGGCGTGATGAGTTCGAGCAGCGCCTCCGAATAATCGGTGGTCACCAACGGATGCATGAGCGCCGACCCCAGCGCGCGCGGGTGCGGCGTCTGCGCGATCATGCCGTCGCGCGTCACGCGCAGGCTTTCCTTCTCGATGCCGCGCAGGCCGCCGGGCAAGCGCGCGCGCGTGTCGCCCGTGCTCAACAGCGCGAGGCGACGCGTCAGCAAACCGGTCTGGCGGGAAGTCTTGGTGTTCGACATGGAAACGGGATGACGGGCTCGGTGGCGCGCGGCCTGAGGCGCGCATCACCTGGCTGGATTGACAGTAGCGGGCACTTTAACATCTCGCCGTCGCGCTCGCTTGAGCCGGCCTCGGCGCGCTCAGGGTTAGCCCGTAGCGCGCGTCAGCCGCCCCGCGCGCCGCCCGCGCGGTCCGCGATTTCGTTCCACAGATGCATCGCCGCATAGGCGCGCCACGGCCGCCATGCGTCGGTGCGGGCCCGCTGGCGCGGCGCGCGGTCGAGCGCCGGATCGCGCGCCGCGATCGCCTGCATCAGCACCAGGTCGGTCGCCGGCCACGCATCGGCGTCGCGCCACGCGCGCATCGCGATGTACTCGACCGTCCACGGACCGATGCCCGGCAGCGCGAGCAGCGCCGCGCGCAAGTCCGCCGGGGCGGCGCCCTCGGCGTCGAGCGGCACCGCGTCCGTCGCAATCGCCTGCGCGACGCCCTGCAGCGCCGCCACCCGCTTGCCCGGCATGCCGATCTTCACGAGATCGCACGCGGCCAGCGCCGCCGGCGTCGGGAAGCGCCAGCCGGTCGCGCCGCCCGCGAGCCGTTCGCCGGCCCGCTCGACGAGCCGCCCGGCGATCGTGGTCGCCGCCTTCACGCTCACCTGCTGGCCGACGATCGCGCGCACCACCAGCTCGAACGCCGACCACGTCCCCGGCACCCGCAGGCCCGGCGCGGCTGCGACGAGCGGCGCGAGCCAGGCGTCGCGCGACAGGGATGCGCCGATCGCCGCCGGATCGGCGTCGACATCGAACATCACGCCGAGCCGCGCGGCCAGCGCGTGATCGGCCACCCGCGCGACACCGCCCTCGAGATGTGCGAGCAGGCAGGCCCGGCGGGGATGCCGGCGCACCGTCAGCAGCCCGCTCTCGCCCCGGTAGTCGATCACGCGGCGGTATGCGCCGTCCTCGACCGCCTCGACGCCGGGAATCGCGCGGCCCGCCAGGAAGCGCAACAGGCGCGCCCAGTCGTAGGGCGCGCGAAACGGCAGCGTCAGTGTGAGATCCGCGCGGAGGGCGCTCGCCTGCGCCGCGCTCACGCCGCGTCGTCCACGCGCAGCGCGGGCGGCTTGGGTTCGGCCTCGGCCGCATGCCGCGCCTCGGTGTCGAGCAGCACGGCCTTGCGCGTCACGCCCCAGCGATAGCCGGCAAGCGCGCCGCCCCGCTGGACCACCCGGTGACACGGAATCGCCAGCGCCACGGGATTCGCCCCGCACGCGCTCGCGACCGCCCGCACCGCGCGCGGCAAGCCCAGTTCGGTGGCGATCTCCGTATAACTGCGCGTCTCGCCGTACGGGATCCGCAGCAGCGCATCCCAGACGCGCAGCTGGAACGCGCTCGCGCCGATGTCGAGCGGCAGGTCGACGCACTGTCGCGTGCCGGCGAGATAGGCCTCGATCTGTTCCACGAGCGGGCGGACCCGCTCGGTCGCCTCGACCAATTCCGCGTTCGCGAACGACGTCTTCAATTCGTCGACGAGCGCGGCCCGGGTGTCGCCGAACGCTATCCGGCACACGCCCTTGCGGGTCGCCGCGACCAGCACCAGGCCGAGCGAGGTGGTCGCGGTGCTGTAGCAGATCCGCAGCCCGGCGCCCTTGTTGCGGAACGCCGACGGCGACATCCCCAGCTCGCGCGACGTCGACGCGTACAGGCGCGATGAGGAACCATAGCCCGCGTCGACCGCGGCGCGCGTCACTTCCGCCCCCTCCTCCAGCGCCTTGCGCAGCGCGGCGCCGCGCAAGGCCGCCTGGTACTGGCGCGGCGACACGCCCACCACGCGCTTGAACACCCGCTGCAGGTGGAATGCGCTCACATGCACCGCGTCGCTCAGCTGCGCGAGCGTGATGCGTTCGTGCGGATGGGCGTCGAGCACCGCGCACGCGCGCTCGGTGATTTCGAGTTCACGCGGCTGCCCTTCGGGCTGGCAGCGCTTGCACGGCCGGAAACCCGCGGCGCGCGCCGCGGCGGGATCGACGAAAAACGCCGTGTTCACGCGCAGCGGCCGCCGCGAGGAACACGAGGGCCGGCAGAACACGCCGGTGGTCTTTACCGCGTAGACGAACACGCCGTCGGCTTCGGGATCGCGCGCGACCAGCGCTTCCCAGCGAGCGTCGTCGGTCGAATAGGCTGATTGCATCATGGCCTCACAAAACTGCGGGAGCGGAATGATTCGATATGCCTACTGTAAGCGGCGTCGGATCGCCTGACGCCCCTGAATCTTGCGGTGTAATTCCCCCGTCCAGTCTCGTTATTGTCGACCGTCACCCCCTTGTCACGCAACGGTCGTGGCGCCGCAACAAAGCAGGGTTTTGTTGCGATGCGGCTCCGACAAAACGGCCGTCTGACGATTTTTTACACCCTGGATATTGCGCCGCACCATCCGCGTGTGTATAGTTGGAACTGTCTCCTCCATGTCTCCTCCTGATATGGATTAAGCCCGTTCCCCGTGAGCGGGCTTTTTTTCGTCCATCGATTTCGCAGGGCCGGGCGCGGGGCTACACTTCCCGCCATTCCCGTCAGAGGAGGAGACGCCGCCAATGAAACCCCACATCCGCGACATCGATCACATCGTGCTGCGCGTGACCGACCTGTCCGCCATGGTCCGCTTCTATTGCGACGCGCTCGGCTGCCACGTCGAGCGCGAACTGCCCGCCCAGGGGCTCGTGCAGCTGCGCGCGGGCCGCTCGCTGATCGACCTGCTCGCGGTGGGCGGCGCGCTCGACCGCGCCGACAGCGGCGCACCGGGCGCCGGCCGCAACCTCGATCACCTGTGCCTGCGCGTCGAGCCGTTCGACGCGGCCGCGCTGCGCGCGCACCTGAGCGCGCATGGCGCGCAGCCGGGCGAGCCCGCCGAGCGCTACGGCGCGGACGGCTATGGGCCCTCGATCTATCTGTTCGACCCGGAGGGCAACATGGTCGAACTCAAGGGACCGCCGGGCGCGGCCCACTGACCACCCGTCACGCGCCGTCGCGCGCCTTCAGCACCACCCATTCGATCGCGACCGGATCGTGGGTCGCGCTCGACAGCCAGGCCTCGCCGTCCTGCACCGTGCACTGAAGCCGCATCGTGCGCTCCGCCATGCCGGCGAGCGCCGCGGCGACCTCCTCCGTGAGCGAGATCACCTGGACGTTGCGCAGGCGTTCGACCTTGCCGCGCACGCCCTGCCACCAGAGATCGGAGGTGCGGCCGCCGTAGGCGATCACGTTCACCTCGCCCGCGCGGCCGCTCGCCTTCGCGATGCGGCGCTCGTCCGGCTGCCCGACGTCGATCCAGGTGTCGATCGCGCCCGTCAGGTCCTTTTGCCAGAGATCCGGCTCGTCGACGTCCGACAGCCCCTTGCAGAATTCGAGCCGCTCGTGCGCGAACAGCGCGAACGCCGCGATGCGCACCATCATGCGCTCGTCGGTCTCGGACGGATGACGCGCCACCGTGAGCGAATGATCGGCGTAATAGTGCCGATCCATGTCGGCAATTTGCAGTTCAGCCTTGTAGATCGTGGATTTCAGCGCCATGCGGGATCTCGGGCCCAAGCGGGCCGTTCCATTCATTCGGGTCGGGGCGTGATGATACCGAATGTGCGGGTCGCGGCGCGGTAAACGCAAAACGGCCCGGCATCAGCCGGGCCGAAACCAAGGCGCATCCGGACAGACGCCCGGACGCGATCCGCCGGCGGATGCGCCGACGTTATTGCTTGATGAAACGCGAATCCGTCCAGAGACCCTGCTGGTCGCTGTTCTCCGCGCTCACGAACTGGATGTCGCCCTTCTCGATGCTGACGACCCGGAAACGCTGCCCCTCGGGGACGGACAGGCAGCGATAATCATCGAAGTAACGCTGCTTCGCCTGCGCCTGGCCATCGCGCTCGTGGTTCAACGCGGAATCAAGGTTGTCTTTCGACAAGCATCCCCAGGCATTCTTGGTCAGCTGGATTTCCTGCTGCGGCTTGAGCGACGCATCGCCGCCCGCGTGGGCCGCCGAGAAAGCGGCAATGCCGCTCATCAGCGCAAGCAGTACACCGGTTCGCTTCATCATGAAATGTCTCCGTGCAAGCAGGATCCGGGTTCGGGTTAGCTATGTATTTAAAGGCATCCGCGGACCTGCGATTTTTCATCCTAGAAGATGCACGGTCGATAGCAAGCACATTCATTGTGCGTTCGCAATAGTGGCGAATTGTCGCACCCCCGATCAGCGGCCTTAAAGACTGCGCAAGCGCCTGTTTTGTCAGCGGAATCCATTCGGCATCGCCCTGCTTTCATCTCTGAAAGCCTTATTCCAAAAGGCTTTCCTCAAAATCGCCGTGTGTTGAATGAACAATTTAGATCATTCAGGATTTTCAGTCATTGATTTGGTGCAACGCACATAAAGTCACGAGAAAAATATTGCGCCGCGACATGAAATTCCAAGGTCGACTGAATACAAGAAAAATGCCAGGCCAATCGGCCCGGCACGCTGGCGGCCTTATGCAGCGGGCGCGCCCTGGAAGTAATCGTGCTGGAACATGCACATGCGCAATGCATTGTGATACGTGCCGTTGCCGAAAAACTCCTCGATCAGCTCGGCCTCGTGCCGGAAGCCGCATTTCTCGTAGACGTGGATCGCCGCGACGTTCGACTTGTCGACGATCAAATAGAGCTTGCGCAGGTTCAGCACCTTGAACGCGTACTCGATCGCGAGCCGCGTGGCGCGCGTGGCATAGCCATGCCCCTGGCGGTTGGGCGCGATGATGATCTGGAACTCGCCGCGGCGGTGGATGTAGTCGACCTCGATCAGCTCGACGAGCCCGACCAGTTCGCCTTCCGCATCCACCGCGACGAAACGGCGCTCGCGTTGGTCGTGGACGTGCCGGTCGTACAGCTGCGACAGCTCGGAGAAGGTTTCATAAGGCTCCTCGAACCAATAGCGCATGATCTTCGCGTCATTGTTCAGTTCGTGGACGAAGCGCAGGTCGTGGCGTTCGAGTGGGCGCAGCGCGAGCGAGTGATTGGGATTCTGTATTTGCATGAAGGTTTGTCCTTGGGTCATTCAGCCTGGCGTATCGGGATATGGAGATCCGCGATGGACCCGATGCACGGGTAATGCGCATCGGCAGAAAATGACTGCGGGCCCTCACACAGAGCCTAAAATGAAAGCAGGGTTCCCGCCACCCGCCGGAGGTCATCGTGATCGAGCAACTGATACTGGGCGTTTTCCTCGTGCTGCCGCTGTTGATCGTGGCGGTTCTGTTCTCGGACGAGCTTTGGCAGGAACACCGGCTGCAGCACCCGCGCGTCGCGCGCACGACGCCGATCGACTGGCGTCATCCGTGGCGCCATCTGCGCCGCGACCACTGATATCGCCCGGACCGGCCGCGCGCCCCGCGCCCGGCCCCTCCGCATGCGCATGCCCCTTCCATCCTCGCCTGCGCCCGACGCCGACGCACACGCACACGCCACTGTCACGCCCGCTCCCGATACGACCCGCGCATGAAGCCGCGTATCGTCGCCCTGTGCGCGCTCCCGACGCCTGGAACGGGCCGGCGGATCCCGACACCTGCCGCCCGCCGATCATCGTCGCACGCCCCTTGCAACTGGCGGTGCCGCGCCGTGTCGGCGCGCGCACCGATGACGTGCATCCGCCCGCCATATCGATGACAATCAGCGCATGGCGTCCCCGCCCGCCACGGGCATGCCGCCTGTCGCCGCCAGCCGCCGGCCGACCCTCCCCGTTCAGAATCATCATGAAAATACGCGCGTCGTTCGTCGCGGAGCTGGTCGCCAATTTCGCCCTGCCGTGGCTCGTCTACCGGCTCGCGCAACCGGCCTGGGGCGAACTCGGCGCGCTCTACGCCTCGGCCGCGCCGCCGCTGCTTTGGAGCCTGTTCGAATTCCTGCGGCATCGCCGTATCGACGCGGTCAGCGCGATCGTGCTGCTCGGCATCGCGCTGTCGTGCGCCGCCATCTCGTTCGGCGGCAGCCCGCGCCTGCTGCTGATGCGCGAGTCGCTGGTGTCGGGCTGCATCGGCGCGGCGTTCCTGTTGTCGCTGCCGCTCGGCAAGCCGCTCACGTTCTATCTCGCGCGCGCCACCATCGCCCGCCAGCGCGGCGACGGCGGCGCCCACATCGAGATGCTCTGGCGCGAGAGTCCGTCGTTCCGACGCGGCATCCGCGTGGTGACGTGGGCGTGGGGGCTCGGGCTCACCGGTGAAAACCTGCTGCGCGCGTGGCTCGCATGGAACTGGCCGATCGAGCGCTACCTGCTCGTCGCGCCCTTGATCGGCTACAGCGTCTATGGCGCGCTGCTGTTCTGGACCTTCTGGTATCGGACGCGCATGCGCGAACGGGGCATGCGCGGCGGCGCAATCATCGAGGGCAACTGAGCCGCGCGTTCAGTCGACGTCGTAGGACAAATCGTGCCAGCGCTGCGACGTCCCCGACGATCCCAATTGGCCGCGCGGAAAATGCATTACCGCGATCGCATCGAGCGCCTTCGCGTCGCGCGCCGGATCGCCGCAGCTGCGGCGCACCTTCAGGTCGCGCACGCGACCTTCATCGTCGAGCCACACGCGAACGATCACCTTGCGGCGCAGCGCATCCGGCACATTCCCCGTCCGGGACAACAAGCGATCCATCAGCGACATCGACATCCTCCATCCAGGGTTCGTCCGCCCGCGCGCCATGCCGCGCAGTGCGTCGTTGCGCGTAGCTTGCCGCCGATTCCGATGCGATGCAACGTCCTGCTGCATGCGAACGCGCTGGACGCCGACCGTATCGCACGCACCCCGACCCTGTTTCGCCACTCATCATGCTCGCGACGGGATTTTGTCGCGCGTCAAATTCGGACTCTTGAAATCGCAGTCGACGCTCTCATGTTCGTGTCACGCAGCAGCCGCGCCCCGCGCACTGCGCAGACCGACTGACCCGCCGTCGCCCGGCGAACGCGCCCGCATGCGCGTCACGCCTCGTCCGCCGGCATCATCCCTGGAGGATAGGAACATGAGCGATCTCTACTTCGGCGCCGATCTCTTCGGCGAGTTCGACCGACTGCAACGCCAAGTGGCCCACCTGTTCGGCGGGCTGCCCTCATCGAGCATCCGGGCCGGCCGGCTCGGCGCCTTCCCGCCCGTCAACATCGGCTCGACCGACGACAGCATCGAGATCGTCGCGTTCGCGCCCGGCATGCAGGCCAAGGACTTCGACGTCTCGATAGACAAAGGACTCCTGACGATCAGCGGCGAGCGCAAGCACGTCCAGGAAAGCGGCGGCGACGCCCGCACCTATGCGCAGGAACGCTTCGTCGGCAGCTTCCGCCGCGTGGTCGAACTGCCGCAGAACGCCGATCCCGAGACGGTCAGCGCCCGCTACGAAAACGGTTGCCTGCTCGTGCGCGTCGGCAAGCGTGAATCGTCGAAGCCGCGCGCCATCACCGTCCAGTAACCGAAGGAGCCAGCCATGAGCAGCAGCAACCAGATCGTCGAACGCGCGCCGTCCCGCGCGCTCACGGGTGACGCGCGGCGCGTGTTCACCGTCACGCCGGCCGTAGACGTCCATGAGGACAAGCAGGGCATCACGCTATGGGCCGACCTGCCCGGCGTGTCGCGGGAGCAGCTCGAGGTCAAGGTGCACGACGGCAATCTGTCGATCGACGCGCGCGCATCGGTGCCGACACCCGATGGCCTGCGCGTGCAGCACGCGGAGGCCCGCGAGCCGCATTTCGCGCGCAGCTTCGTGATCAGCCCTGACTTCGATACGGCGCGGATCGCGGCGAATCTGCAGGACGGCGTGCTCAAGCTAACGATCCCGCGTCGCGACGAAGCACGGCCGCGCAAGATCGAAGTGAGCGCGGGCAGCTGAACGATGCGCACGGATGCCTGAGAGGGCGTTCGTATTCGTCACCATGCGGCGCGGCGCCATGCGCGCCGCAATCGACATGCGGTTCCCGGCGCGCGGATCACCGCGCCGCCGCCTGATCCGCGCCTGATCCGATGTGTTAGCTGTAGAACAGTCTTGCTCATGCCTTCGTCACGATACTGAGCATTCCTGCGGACTCGCGGCATGACCGCGACCGGAGCCGGAACAGGTTCGGAGGAGACGCGCATGAAGCAGGACCGCGGACAGGACAGCATCAACCGGGCAGCCTGGCGCAGCCGGAGCGCACGCAATGGCTACGGCCGCGCGTCCGGCTGGACGGATCCAGGCGAAGCCGCCGCGTTCGCGTGGCTCGCCGAACGCATCCGTGGCCAGCCGATCCTCGACATCGGCGTCGGCGGCGGACGCACCGTTCCGCTCCTGACCGCGCTCAGCACCGACTACATCGCCGTCGACTACACCCCCGAACTCGTCGAGATCTGTCAGCGCAATCATCCCGGGATACAGGTCCGGCATATGGATGCGCGCGATCTGTCCGCGTTCGCGGATGCGTGCTTCGGGCTCGTCGCGTTCAGCTACAACGGCATCGACGCCGTCGATCATGCCGGACGTCTGGCGATTCTCGGGGAGTGCGCGCGTGTGCTCAGGCCCGGCGGATACCTGCTGTTCTCGACGCACAACCTGCACGGCCCGAGCTATCGCCGGCGGCCAAGCGATCTGCTGCGCCTGCCCCGGCGCGACGCCGGCCTCGTCGAATTCGGACGCGACACGCTGCGCATCCTCTATGCATTGCCGGTTGGGGCGTTCAACTATCTGCGGCACACGCGCCTCGATCAAATCGAGGATGGCTACGCCACGCGCGTATGCGCCGCGCATCGCTTCGGCATCGTGATCCTCTATACCGATTTCGCCACGCAACGTCGGCAATTGGCGGACGCCGGGCTGCATTTCGACGTCGCGTTCGGCAACGCGGATGGTGCGAGGGTGGATGAAACCGTCGACTTGAGCCGTGAGGAGTGGATTCACTTCATCGCGCGCAAGCGGTCGCACGGTGATGGGTGATGGGTGATGCGCCGGTGCGCTCCGGCGCGTCAGCGGGGAATGGGAGTGCGTCCGGCGAGCGAAAGCGCAACGAACACGAGTGCGGCCATCAGCACGACCAACAGAGTCAGACGAAGCCAGCCCTTGCGTGTATTCGGCAACGAGACGAGGCCGTCGGGGTTGCCGCTGAGCACGGCGAGCGCGCGTGCGAGGTGCGATCAACACGGCGATCACCAGCGTTGCCTTGGCCACGCCCGAGAAGATCGATTCGATTACGCGCCGCCAGCGAGTCGATCGGTAGGGGCCGGCGACAGGGCGGCGAAATTCAGGTGGTCGATCGAAGCGCATCGGGTCGGGTCGTGGAGGCGGTTTGGAACAGGCAGCGCGTGGATCGCGCGGAAAGGACCGACATGCTCGAAGCGCCTTCGTACGCGCGGTGCAGCGCAGGGATGGCGCAGGCTCGATTGTGGCAAAAAATGCCCGGACCGGGTGGCCCGAGCGAAGTCGCCGGACGAAGCGACGACGGAGGTCAGGTGAAACGAGCGGCGCGCAGCGCGGGCGATAGTCCTGTGCTCGGCGGCCGTGAAAACATCAGAGATACGTGAAGGCATCCGGGGCGGCGCTTCAGCACGCCGCGCGCCGGTGCGCATCGTTACGGATGGCTGTACATCGCGTTCCAGTCGGCCTTCGACACGGCCGCCGCCGGACGCCCTGCCGCAGATGCGTTCTCCACGCCGCCGTAGCCGCTGTTCGCATTCATCTCGCGCACGCGGGCCTGGGCAGCCTGCAGGTCTTCCGGATAGTGCGGATCGGAACCGGCAGCCGGACGCCAGCCCGCCTTTTCGAGTTGCACCAGTTCGGCGCGAACCTGCTCGCGGGTGATGGGGCCGTTCGATTGCGCGAACGAGATTGCGGGGACGGTCAGGGCGACGGCAACAGCAACGGCGTGGATCAGGGACTTCATGACGACTACCTCCTTCGGACTTGGGATCGGTGCGACGGCTTGTCTGCAACCGGTGACTGAAGTCTAGGAGCATCCGAACCTAGGGTTAACACTGATCTTTTGAAAGCAGTGTTCCTGAGGGTGGAAGAATGGGATGGGGGATTGTTTCGGGGCGGGGTTTGTTGCCGGGCCGGTATCCTGGGTCCAAAGCACCGAGCCAATCAAAACCTCGGGGAAATTGCGCTGTAATTCGAGACAACCTCGCCGAATCCGACTTTGCTACGCGGCCCCAAAACAAGCGGGCCCCGTTATGACTCGCCGGGGATTTGTCGGCAGCGTGAATCACGGCGGTATGAGAAATGGAGCGCTCTGCTCACGCCAAGCAGCGAGAAGCCGAGGCGCAGCACCGTGCGCACTGCGGCCGTACGAGACGCCGAGCGCGCCGCGAAGGCGGATGAGAAAGAACGGAAGCCGCTCTACATTGAGTCCTAACTGGCGGACGCCGAAAGTCAGTACGAACAAATCGAAGACAGAATTCAGTCACTCGGCACGATGCTGGCCAGCGGGTTGAAGCGTAATCCGACGATCAACGTCTCCGATTTGCGCATCTCCCCAACCCATGATCCGCTCGACCCGAACGATCTCGCTCCCACGTACCGAGAAGCTTTCTGGACTCGGCACGAGTCGAAAAAAAGCCAAAGGTATGGCAAGTATCCTGCCCTAGGTGAAAAGCGCGTCCGAGAAACGGGTCCAGGCCGCCCAGCAGGCATTCGAGCGGGCACAACTGGCGTTTCAGGCGAAGGAGGATCTGCGCGACGTCCATGCGCACCATCAAAAACTGAATCTCAATGGACGAACTTGTGAATGCTAACCAACCCTACCTAGAACAGCCCTGCTCGACCTCGGGCGAATCAATACAAAACCCCGTGTGACCGGCGAGCGTCTTTCGTGTTCAGGCTCCGTGAAAGTCAGCAGGCATTTGTGTACTAGGAGTTGTTTACATTCGATGAAATGTATTTACATCTTGTCTTTTGCACAAGCGGGCCAAGATGATTCGAACGTTACTGGGCGACGAGGTATGGGCACAAATCAAATCGGTTTTGCCTGACAAGGAAGGCGCTCCAGGACGAACGGCAGCCGACAATCATTGGGTTGTCGAAGCCGTTCTCTGGATCGGCTGAACGGGCTGCCGGTGGCGCGATTTGTCGAAGGAGTTCGGTGCATATTGCGCTTCTCGCGGTGGCGTCGCAAAGGCGTGTGGGAGCGCGTGGCGCACGCAGTGTCCGATGAAACGGAGATCAACGCGTGCTGATCGACTCGACCCTCGTGCGTGCGCATCAGCATTCCGCCAGTGGGCCCGCAAGCGCCCTGGCGTTCGCGCGGCGGACTGACGACCAAGCTGCATCTGGCTGTCGATGAAGCCGGACGTCCTGTGCGAATGATCATCACCGAGGGACAGGTTGCCGATATTTCGTGCACGCACGAATTGGTCGAGCATCGGCGCACGGGCGCGGTGATTGCCGATAAAGGCGACGACTCGGATGCCTTCGCGAACACTATCCATGCCGCGTATGCCAAGGTTGCCGTCCCGCCACGCTCGAATCAAAAGACCCAGTGTCGGCACAGCCGCGCGCTGTACCGAACTCGGAACATCGTCGAACGCTTCTTCAATCGCATCAAACATTTTCGTCGCGTCTCCACTCGATACAACAAGCGCGCGGGCAACTATCTCGTCTTCGCAGCGCTGCCTGGGCCTTTGGGACGCTGGTGAGCATGTGAACAGAACCTAATTGTGTACTACAAACCAACGCCTGCCCTTCCAAGTTCGCGCGCTACCAACTACTTCAGCAGGCGACCGACGGCACGCAGCGGCGCCGTAACCTGCCATGAAGTCGATTTTCTCATCGCGGCGAGACTCTCATCGCGATGACGCAATTCATCGTCCAGATTGCGAATGCGCTCTTGCAGCGCTTGTACCGCTTCGCGCGTTTGCTGCTCGCCTTGCGCCACCGTCGCGGCAAGTTGGGCGATCCGTGAATTTCGCTGCGTGCATTCGTCCTGCGCGGCACGTAATTCCTGCTGCAATCGCGCCACCTCTGCATCGCGGGCAGCGACCGTCTGTGTAAGGCTGCGGATAGCCTCATCCTGCCGGCGCATCTGCATGAGCGCGGGCGCCATATGCCCGAGCGAATCGCGCAAGCGATCGAACAGCGCCACGATCTCCGGATCGTCGATACTGAGTTCGTCACGGCTCACGCGGCGCAGCATCGTGTAGGCATCGATGGCGTCCTGGGGCACAGCCGGATCGAGCCGCAGGTCAGCAGTCTCGAAACGCGCGTGGCGCAGCGATTCATCCAAGAAAATATCGGCGTACTCCCGGTATTCGGGGCTCTGTTCATCGGGCGGGGGAAAACCGAGCGTCGATGCGATCCGCTGCAACTGGCTGGCCGGATCGGCAATGATCGCATCGAAATCCACCACGAGCCGGCGCGCGCCGCGGCTTCCGTGCATCGCGTCGACGATGTACTCGAGCCACAGATAGCAGGCCTTCTCTGTCCCGTAGCCCCATGCCTTCGCGAGCGAGCGCGCCACGCTGAGCGGATCGCGCAGCGAGATCACGTAGCCATGATCGAGTTCGAGATGATCGAAGATCGGGCGCCAAAATCCGAGTAGCCGCGAAGTACGCGGGTCCTTGAATCCGAATGGTTTGCCATCGGCCGTGCGCTGGAGCAACAATGCAGACGCCCGCAGGCGGAACGCGGCAAGCTTATCCGCGGATATGTCCTGCAGGGAAATCGGTCCGTGCGATTGCCAGTCCGCCTGCAGCTCCCGCATCAGCTCGATGTTCAGTTCATAGACATCGAGGTCTTCCCAGAACCCTTTATCGTTGATTCCGGGCCACGCCTTCATTAGATTGTCCCCGAGCTGGACGCCGAAAACCGGCAGTGCGCGCGCGGTCGCGCTGGTCCCGCTTCGGGCCATCCCAAGGACAACAACTAGCTTACGCTGTGCGTTAGTATGGATGTGATTGATCATTTACCAGCTATCGAATCCTTAGTTTTCCGAATGTAATTTGAAGAAATCTGAAAGGCGTCGTATTCGCACCGCGATGGACGAACTCGTAATACCGAGCGTGAGATCACGCGCATCAGGCGTTTCGTAGGACGCCGGCAGGCCGTTGAAGACATTACTACAAATGCCCGATCCGGCGCATGTTCGTTGTCCACACCGGGTCGATCGCAGCCGATCGCCCTGACTTGCGGCGGCATCTTGTAGCCAGTTAAGCAGTGAGTCGCATGTCGATATTATCGGACTCCAGCCAGGCTCGGCGAACCGTGGCCGGAGGTTGGTAGCGATGGGCGCTATGCGGCCGTCGCTCGTTGTAGAACTGTCCCACTGCTCGATGAGCACCTTGGCTTCGGCTCGGCTGCGGAACCATTCGCGATTCAGCAATTCGTCGCGCAGCTTGCCGTTGAAGCTTTCAACGAAGCCGTTCTGCCATGGACTACCGGGCGTGATGAAGGCCGGGCCTATAACCGCTCGTACTTCGTCGATAACGGAAAGGCCCATCGCTTTGATATTGAACGATGAGGCTGCGCTCGGCCAATCCAGGCTCGCGTGGTTCATGCGCGACTGTGCACGCGACGTTCGTCAACGCTGCCCGGCGTACGACCGCCCAGAAAATGAACCCGTGCTCTGGCGACATCTAAATCTTTTTGCACGTGAGGCTACCGATCAACTGGCCTTAGCCGCAGAACGCGACGTTCGCCACTACATGGAACTGCGATTCCAGTATTCACATGAGCTCTTTGCCAAGGACCTGGCGTTGCGCGACATCTTGATCAATCAATACGTTGCTTCAGGCCCGTGATACGACAAGACTCGAAGCTGGCGCGAGAGCATCGATGGCGTCAGCCCAGGCTTGCAACATAGCCTGCATTGCTCTGAATATTCAGCCCGGTTGTACACACCGCGCACGCCGCCGATCGTGTGGTTGAGCGCCTTCTCCACCACATCGGATGCCCAGCCTTTTTCGTGAAGCAACGTAGAAGCAGTCCGGCGCAAATCGTGGATGGTAACTGCCGGAATGTTCTGCCCTTGCAAAGCGACCTTGAGTACTTTGTTCAGCGCGTTGTGCGCGAAAGGCTTGGTCAGGGAACCACGACCAGGCAATATCCATTTACTGTTACCCGCCAGTACCAGCAACTCCTTGAAGAGCGATACGGCCTGACTCGACAAGTAGACGATGTGCGGCTTCCCCGTCTTCGAGTTTTCTTCAGGAATATGCCATTCCGCTTCATCACGATGCAGGTCTTTGCTCTTAGCTAACAGCAGCTCGGATTTGCGCACCAGGGTGAGCAGGATTAGGTGCAAGCCAATCTTGAATTGCCGCCGGATGTTGGACAGGTGAGCAGCTTGCAGGAACTGTTTGATTTCGTCAGGCGACAAAGCACGTTCACGCGAGACGGCTTTGTAGACGTGCCGCATGGGCAACGCCATGACTGGATTGACTGAGATCAGCCCGCATAGTCCAGCATGCGTTTAAGCAGTCCGCGTATCTGGCCTGCGGCGGCGTCAAAGCCCTGTTCCTTCTTCCGCCAGATCACTGACCGAACGTCTTCGGCCGTGACTTCACATACTGGTTTCATGCCGATGTAAGGAAGAATGTCTTTGTCCAGATAGCGGCGCGGTATGGTGTTGTCCTTGCGGTCGCGTTGCTGGATCTCCTTGAAATAGCGTTCGGCGAACTGCTTGAGAGTGGTGTCTTCCGGGCCGGCTACCTTGGCGCGCTGCTTTCGTTGCGCTGGCGATTCACCGATGGCCGCCATCTGCGATGCACCGTCACGCATGAGCCTGACGTTTTTGAGGGTGAGTGCGGGGTACTTGCCCAGAGTGAGCTTTTCGTACTTGCCGTTCAGCCGGTAGCGGGTAGCGGGTAGCGGGTAGCGGGTAGCGGGTAGCGGGTAGCGGGTAGCGGGTAGCGGGTAGCGGGTAGCGCCGGACCATCCCCCCGGTTGGAAATACCTCCAGGTACAGGCCGCGATCATCGCTGACGGTGTAGGTCTTGTCCCTGGGCTTGAGTGCCTTCAGGGCGGTGTCGGTGAGTGCCACCTTCTACCTCCGTATGTCCAAGTAGAGGAAGGCTCAGGCCAAAACCGCTACTTGGACATAAAAACAGACGGCTTTCGGTGTGCTCCGGCAGAACGCTTTAGGCAAGAAACTCAGTGATTATGCGGGTTTCAAGGCGATTTGAAGACCTTGATGGAACCCTGCGGAAATCAGGTTATTTGCCGATGCAGAAGCAAGAGAAAGCCATCTACTATGTTGATTCCAAAGGGTTTTTATAAAACCACTTTGGGCGCTTGGACATAAACTTGGACATACCTTGAAGTCCAGCCTTCTATGAACCTCTGTGGATAACAGTGGAAGACCCGCAATCTAGAGGTTACAGGGGCATGTGGATAACTCTGCCACTGCAATCGCCGTTCAAGCGGGTCAATGACCGCGCACCATCGTGCATAGATGCCAAGCTCGTTCGATTCTACCGTCGAACAGCTCCTACTTCACCCCTATTTTTCTCGATCAAACCGGTTGCTTAGCAGACCGAATTGTTGGCTGAAGTGTGGGTGTCCGATGCGATGAGATTCAGAGGACGGGCCGTTGTGGCCTACACCTCGGAGATCTCTCATGACAGACAATCACAGCAGCTTTACCCCGCAAGCACATGTCGGCCCGTTCATCACACCATCAGCGTTGATGCTCGACATCCGCCTCACCCCGGTGGAGCGCAACGCATGGCAGGTCCTGCGCATGCTGCACGGTGTCGATGGTCGTAGCGCGCTGGCTAGTCTGGCGCAGTTGCGGCCCTATCTCACCACCACCCCGCTAGGACAGCGTGCCGGATTCGAAACGGCCTGGCGCGCGCTCATCGTGCTTCGGCTGACAGGCTGGATTAGCCTTGTGGGACAACATCGTGACCCCTTGTCTGGGAATGTCCTTAGCGAGCTGTACCAGACCTACGAAAGCCCTTTGACGTTCACGCAGGCATGCGAAATCGACCTGGGCCTGGCGAAACTTCTGCAAGACTCCATCGGCCACGAAAACAACCAGGTCGATCGCGTTGCCCTCCACATCCGCGATGGGCTTGAACCCATCGCTGCAGCGCCTGCTAGCGATGCCCAGGTAGGTCGCGATGATGAGGACCCGCCGTCATCCCCGCCGCCATCCATTGATTCTGCTTGCGAGTCGAGCGTTGCGCAGCAGAACGAAGCCGACCGTCTGGCAATGCAATGTCATAGCCCTACGTATAAAGAAGATAAGTATAAAAAATACGTACGTACCGCACGCACACATGCGCGTGAACCTGCGCCCACACGTGAGCGCGAGTCTGGTGCACCCTTGCCGTTGCCGCCGTGCCTCGAACGCGCTGCAGAGGATCAACGGCGCGATATGCAAACCGCTCTGCGGCGTCTGCCCCGGCAGGTGCCCACCCAGCGCGGGCAGCTTGGTGTATGCAGCGGCTTGCCTGGGGCGAGCGTAGTGGGGGTCAATGGCGGGCGCGCAGGCCGCAGCGGAGCGCAGCCGCAGGCGAGCACCGAACGGGTGAGCACCCGGCGTAGCGCACCATTGACGCCCATGCAGCGACCCCAGCCTTACGGCGGGGGTGCAGGGCGCTTTTCCCCCTGCACCCATGCCCTTCGGCGAGAACGGAGTTCCAAGAGGCAGCACCTCTTGGTCAAGGCCGCAGGCGCAGATACGCCTGACTGTCGAGCACGATCCAGGGAATCGCGAGAAAGCCACCAGCATCGCGGCTGGTTTTGCTGTGTCGCCGCTTGTTCGTCATTAATCACGCGGCCTCCTCTTCGGTGCTGATTCTTACCTCTTTGACGAGCGTATAGAGAGCGACTTTCCGATGGGCGAAACCATCCGAATCGATCGCAGTGACTGGTGACGACGAGATTACGTGTCCAATCAAGATCAATTCACGAACGCGTTGTGCCGGATGTGAGATTCCGTGGCGACGAAGTGAATACGTCGTCTGGGAACCTGCCCGTAGATATTCGAGCACTCGCGCCCGTTGCGCAGCGGTCGACATATCTTTATTATTAAATTTGACGTTACTGGCTGCCTTGCTTTTCGGGGTGGCCATTTTTTTATTCATCTCTGGCCTCTGTCAAACACCACTCATCGATTGCTCGATGCCGTCCACCCGATAACTAACGGGATCGGAGAACCAGCGATGAAGTTCACGGTTCGACCACGCAGTGCAACGTGGAGAGAGATGTTGCCGGCGCGGGAAACGGCCTTCTCTCTCACGCTTTCGCAGCGTTTCACGGCAGAAAGGGATAAAGGGTCGCAGATCACTCCAGCGCGAGAAACCATCGAGCGGGAGCGAGTCCGGAGTGGAAAGGTACGCGCTACCGGATGATTTCGCGTTTTCTGCCTTGCTCGTCATTGCTTTGCCTCCTTAGGCGTTTTTTGCAATGACAAAACAATATATTTTCGTTCGCCGGATATCCTAAGGCGCGTTTCCGTTTTTCTTCTTGATCACGCCTGCACTTTTTAGAATGTCCCGCACCCTTCGGTCCGAATACCTAAAATTCCGTGCCGTTATTGACGCCAACTCATGAGGCTTCTTTCCTTTTTCGAGTTGCTGACAGGCGTACTTAACTATCGCGTCGTGCACCGACGTTACGCCAGCTTGACGCACCGAAGCGGTAGCCTTCCCGCCCTGGCTTGCAGCCTTGCGCCGCTTTACTTTTGTCTCCGCATAGGATGTCGCATTGCACGCCAGCTCTTCCTCGAGTTCTCGGATCAATTCGGGATTGCCGTGTGCGCTACGTTTCTCCATCTCAAAATTCCGCCTAAATCCTTCACCCTCAAACACGACGGATAGCGGTATATAGCCTCTGCTCTTTTCGAACTGTCGGCCCCGTTTGGTCTGCATTGCAAGACGACGTCTGTTTTTCGAGCGTGCAGCAGCATTCTCAATAAGACCATCAAGCTCGTCCGGCTCTTTCCGTCCATTCGATATAACCTTGGATGAACTTGATATCAAAATCCATCGATCGCCTATACGGAACCGTTTCAGTTGCATACATCACGCCCTTCATACGCGAACCTTCAATCAGGTGCCCCTACCAGGCCGGTGAAGGTGTCCGGCTCTTCGCTCCGTCGAGCTAGGCAGGGGCAAACCGCAAAGCACGTTAATCCGCCGATAGTCAGGCACCTTTACGCGCTGCCGTCTGGACGCCGCCCCTCGAGCAGTTCCCTCACCTCCTCAAGCATCTGCACGGCCGGCGGCAAATGCTGATCGCGAACATGGCGACGGCGTGCCTGGTAGAGGTGGAACAGAGCCACGTCCAGCTTGCCTTGAACGATTTCGACCTCGTATTCGTTCATCATAGGCACTCGATATCGATCAGGCTGCTGACGGGCCGAAATTCCCGATCACGACCCTCTTCTCCCCACCGACCTCAGCCTCAACAAACTCGGCCCAAAGCTGCAGGATCTTCCTGCGCTCGTCCGCATACTCGGCCCGGTTGTAGACGCCCTTGATACCCTTGATCGAGTGCGCCAGCGCCTTCTCGATCGCGTCCGACGACATGCCCATTTCGTGTAGATGCGTCGAGGCGGTACGTCGGAAGTCATGCAGGACGAAGTGCTGAACGTCGAGACTGAGGGAACGCACGGCCTGATTGAGCGTGCTCTTGGCGATCGG
This sequence comes from Burkholderia sp. FERM BP-3421, assembly GCF_028657905.1. NCBI lineage: Bacteria > Pseudomonadati > Pseudomonadota > Betaproteobacteria > Burkholderiales > Burkholderiaceae > Burkholderia > Burkholderia sp. FERM BP-3421. Next base: position 3,009,813 of record NZ_CP117782.1, read on the forward strand.
CTGGTCACCGCGGCCGCGCGTCGACGGGAATACGTGCTCGTGATTGCCCGTCTGCTCGTATAACTCGCGAAGCATCGCAACGGCCTGCGAGGACAGGTAGACCCAATGCTCCTTGTCCTTCTTCATCCGGTCGGCAGGAATGCGCCAGATGCCGGCGTCGAGATCGAACTCCGACCACCGCGCCTCGATCAGCTCGGACTTCCGAACCATCGTCAGGATCAGCAGGTGGATCGCGAGCTTGAGCGCGCGGCGAATGTCTGAAGCGTAGACGGCCCGCAGCACGGTCCCGATCTCATCAGGAGAGAGGACTCGCGTACGGCTGTCCTGAGTGGCGACGAAACGCGCGACGACGGCATGAGCCGGATTCGTCAGCGCCAACTGGCGCGCGATTGCGTATTCGAACAGTCGTTTGATGACGTTCCGTGTCGAGAGCGCCATCTTCGGGGCGCCGCGGGCCTTGATCCGATCGCAGATCGCCAGCACGTCACCAGGCGTCACATCCGGCAGAGGCTTGTTGCCGATCGCCGGATAGATGTCCTTCTCGAGCGCCCGCTTGATCGTCCGACCATACTCGGGCGACATCCCCGCGATCTGGGTTGTGTACCAATCTTCGCCGAACTCCCGAACCGTATCGAAGCGCTTCATGGCGCCGCGATCCTTCTTGGCATCGGCGATAGGGGAAACGCCTTTGGCTACGATCTCAGCATAGCGGCGGGCCTTCTCGCGCGCATCCTGCAGCGTGACTGCGGGATAGTCGCCGATCGTCACCATCGGCTGCCGTTCGCCGTGCAGTGTGTACCGGTAGCGCCAGACCTTCGACCCCGACGTCATGACCTCCAGCACGAGGCCGCCACCGTCCGAAATACGGTAGCGCGCCGCCTTCGGCTTGAGCGCCTTGATGCGGGTGTCATTCAGCGGGACGACGGTTTTCGGCATGGTTGGTACACATCGATTGGGACACAACGCCTGTGTGTACCTAAATGTGTACCATCAAAGATTGGATGTCAATAGACAACCTTGGGCAATGCTAGACGACCAATCATAACGTGCACAAGGGTTTCAGAGGGGTGACCAGACGACCTTGGACAACCTTGGGCGACTGGTTATTTTCCAATACAAAACCGACTGAAAATCACCCCCAGCAGATCATCCGACGTGAACTCCCCGGTGATCGAATTCAACTGCTCCTGCGCCAGCCGCAGTTCCTCCGCGAACAGATCCAGCGCCTGCGCATTCTGCTCCGCGTGATCCGCCGCCTGCTCCAGATGCTGCCGCGCTGCGCGCAGCGCGATCAAATGCCGCTCACGGGCCAGATAGACACTCTCCGCCCCCGCCTGCCACCCCGCGATCCGCAGCAGCTCACCGCGCAGCAAATCGATCCCATCCCCGCGCTTGGCCGACAGCCGCACCTCGGTCAGATCCGCCCCGCCCGCCACATGCGCGACCGCCGCCGGCGTCTCCGTCAGATCCGTCTTGTTCAACACCCGCACCACCGGCACCCCTTCCGGAAAACGCGCGGCAATCGCCACATCGTCATCGCCAAGCGCCGCGCGCGCGTCGAGCAGATGCAGCACCACATCCGCCCGCTCGATCTCCGCCCAGGTGCGCGCGATGCCGATCTTCTCGACCTCGTCCTCGGTTTCCCGCAAGCCCGCCGTATCGATGATGTGCAGCGGAATGCCCTCGACCTGGATCGTCTGCGCGACCTTGTCGCGCGTGGTCCCGGCGATCGGCGTGACGATCGCCAGCTCCGCCCCCGCCAGCGCATTCAACAGCGACGACTTGCCCACATTCGGCTGCCCCGCGAGCACCACCGACAGCCCTTCCCGCAACAACGCCCCCTGCCGCGCTTCCCCCAGCACCCGCTCAAGCTGCGCGCGGATGCGCGCGAGCTTGCCGCGCGCGTCGGCCGCTTCGAGGAAGTCGATCTCCTCCTCCGGAAAGTCGAGCGTCGCCTCCACCAGCATCCGCAACGCAATCACATCGTCGACGAGCGCATGAATATCGCGCGAGAACGCCCCGTCCAGCGAACGTCCCGCCGAACGCACGGCAGCCTCGGTGCTCGCCTCGATCAGGTCCGCAACCGCTTCCGCCTGCGCGAGATCCAGCTTGTCGTTGAGAAACGCGCGGCGCGTGAACTCACCCGGCTCGGCCAACCGCAACCCATGCGCCGCACCGGCCGCGAGGCAGCGCTGCAGCACCAATTGCAGCACGATCGGACCGCCGTGCCCCTGCAACTCCAGCACATGTTCGCCTGTGTACGAATGCGGCGCGGGAAAGGACAGCGCAATGCCACGGTCGAGCGGCTGGCCGTCCCCATCGAGGAACGGCACGTAGCTCGCATGACGCGGCGCGAGCGGCTGCCCGCACAATGCGTCGATCAGCGCCCGCGCCGCCGGCTCGCCCGCGCGCCCGAACGACACCCGCACGACCCCGATGCCGCCTCGTCCGGTGGCGGTGGCAATGGCGACAATCGGATCGGAATCGGTGGCGAGCATGGTCAAATTCGAGATAAAGCGGAAGACTGCGCAGGAAACAGGGCGTGTACCGCCCCAGGACGCCCGCATTGTAGCTTGGCCGCTGTGTTGCATTCTTCAGACAAATTCTCAAACGCCCGTTTGATATAAATCTGACTTTATCCTATGCAAGATAGGACAAGTCCTATAATCTAGTACGTATTCTTCGCGCCAATTCGCGGGAATCCTCCGGTTTTCGTACACAGGCACGGCAATCGTTTGCGTCCTGCGTCGCTCAATGCCAGTTAAACGCGTACCTATTTGGGATAAATCTCGCCCCACCGGTTGTCTACCTGATGCCGGCCGAACCGCACAATTTGGCCATGCCGACACTCGAAGAAAAAGCCGCGTTCACCGAGCGCCTGAAATTCGCCTTGTTGCGCAGCCCAGAGAAAGTCACCGGCGCGACGGAACTCGCATTGCATTTCAATTTGCGTCATCACGGCGAGCATCCGGTTTCGCCGCAAACGGCGCATAAATGGCTGACGGGGCGCACCATCCCCACGCCGGACAAGCTCCGTACGCTGGCTGACTGGCTGCGCGTCGATCTCCACTGGCTCCACTACGGGCCGCCGCCCAGCACCGCGGCGCGTTCGACTCCGCAGCCGCTGCCGCGCGACGAGAAATACCCGCCCACGCCCGAGACCATCGAGCTGGCGTCGAAGATCGAGTCGCTGTCGCCACATCATCGCTACCTGGTGCAGGAATTGATCGAGCAGTTCTACGGCGACCCAAGCCGCCACTGACCTCCCCCAAACGAAAAAGCCGCCCGGTTCTCACCGGGCGGCTTTTTTTCATGGCGCGGCGGGAGGCGATGCGCACCGCCTCCCCGCACCGCGTCAGGTCGTCTTTTTCTTCGCGCCGATCGTGCGCGTGATGTAGTACTGCTGCGCGATCGACAGCACGTTGTTCACGACGTAGTACAGCACGAGACCCGCCGGGAAAAAGAAGAACATCACCGAGAACGCAATCGGCATGAACATCATCATCTTGGCCTGGACCGGGTCCGGCGGCGTCGGGTTCAGCTTGGTCTGCACGAACATCGAGACGGCCATCAGCACCGGCAGGATGAAGTACGGATCGCGCTGCGACAGGTCGTGGATCCACAGAATCCACGGCGCGCCGCGCATCTCGACCGACGCGAGCAGCACCCAGTACAGCGAGATGAACACCGGAATCTGGATCACCACCGGCAGGCAGCCGCCGAACGGGTTCACCTTCTCGGTCTTGTACAGCTCCATCAGCGCCGAATTCATCTTCTGCGGATCGCCCTTGAAGCGTTCGCGCAGCGCCTGCATCCGCGGCGTGATTTCCTTCATGCGCGCCATCGACTTGTAGCTCGCCGCCGACAGCGGGAAGAACACCGCCTTGATCAGCAGCGTGAGCAGCACGATCGCCCAGCCCCAGTTGCCGACGTAACCGTGGATCTTCTCGAGCAGCCAGAACAGCGGCTTCGCGATGATCGTCACCCAGCCGTAGTCCTTGACCAGTTCGAGGCCCGGCGCGACGCCTTCCAGCATCCGCTCTTCTTCCGGGCCCGCGAACAGGCGCGCGGACACGTCGGCGGACTGGCCCGGCGCGATCGCCGCGACCGGCTGCTTGACGCCCACGCGATACAGCGTCGGGTCGATCTTCTCGACGTAGATGTCGCGCTTCACGCCCTGCTGCGGAATCCAGGCGGATGCGAAGTAGTGCTGCACCATCGCCACCCAGCCGTTGTCCGCGGACGGGACGTAGTCAGCCTTGTTCTTGTCGATGTCGGCGAAGTTGATCTTCTGGAAGTGCTTCTGGTCGGTGTAGACCGCCGGCCCGAGGAACGTATGCGAGAACAGCGGCGTCTCGACCGGCGTGTTGTCGCGCACCAGCTCCATGTAGACGGTCGGCGACACCGGCGCTGCGCCGACGTTGTCGATCTTGGTGTCGACGCCGATCACATAGCTGCCGCGCGTGAACGTGTAGGTCTTGACCACCTTCACGCCGCCCTTCACCGGCGATTCGAACGACAGCTTCAGCGCGTTCGCGTCGCCCGTCAGCGACGTCGGGCCCGCAACTTGCGCATAGACGTCGTTGTGATTCGGGAAATCGCCGCCGAGCAGGCCCGTGCGCGCCAGATAGGTGTGGCCCGTGGTGTGGTCGAACAGCGTGACGAACAGGTCGGGCTGCTTGCCGTCGCCGGCCTTCTTCAGCGTGAGCTTCGCGAGCGTGCCGCCGCGCGTGTCGATCTCGCCGTCATAGACGTCGGTCGAGAACTTCACGAGCTGCGCCTGCGCGGCCGGGGCCGTCGTCGCGGGCGCCGCGCCGGCGGCGGCCGCCGGCACGTCACCGGCTGCCGTCGTCGCGCCCGTGCCCGATGCGCCGCCCGCGGCGGCCGCGGGGGCCGTCTGCGTGGCGTTCGGGAAGAACATCGACGGGCGCCCATGGAAGCGCTGCCAGTTGTCGAACAGCATGACCGCCGACATGAAGAAGATCACCCATAGGACGGTGCGTTTGATATCCATGCGTTGTCTCAGAGTCGAGGGGAGCGCGCTTCAGCCTGGGTTGGAGCGCGTGGATCGGAGTTGGGCGGCGGGACCAGATCGATGCCGCCCGCGGAAAACGGATGGCATCGGCACAGACGCCTGGCGGCGAGATACGTGCCGCGCGCGGCGCCATGATACTGGATTGCCTCGCGCGCGTAATCCGAACAGGAAGGATAAAAACGGCAGCGGTTGCCGAGCAGCGGACTCACGGCAAGCTTGTAGAAACGCAGCAATGCGATCAATACCGTTTGCATAGCAAGGGCGGCGTAAGGTGCGCCGCGTCAGGTCAAGCGGGCGGGCAACCGGCCCGCGCGTCAGGCATCACGCGCGTCGGAACCCGACGCGGGTTTCGCACCGCTGCGCTTCCCGATCTCCCGCACCGCCCGGTCGAGCAGCGCGCGGATCTCGTCCGCGCACAGCGCCCCGAGCGGAGCGGACGCCGCGCTCGGCAGCGCCTTCGCGTCGAAACGCGTATGCAGGCGCAACAGCAGGTCCCAGCCGGCGAACTCGGCGCGGCGGACGCGGAACGCCTCGCGCGCGATACGCTTGACCTGGTTGCGCGTGACAGCGCGCGGCGCGTACTTCTTGCCGATCACCAGGCCAAGGCGCGCCGCTTCACCCGTCTCGCGACCGTAGATCACGAAGTGCGCGGAGCGCCGCCACGGGCGCAAACGAAAAACGGATGAAAATTCATCCGTTTTCAGAAGTCGCGCAGCTTTGGGAAAGGCGGCGGGCGCTTGCAACGGAATCGAACCCGGGACAGCGGCTGCCTTGCCCGCCTCGCTGCGGACGGCGGACACGACGCGCGGCCCGTCCTTAGATCGCGAGGCGCTTGCGGCCCTTCGCGCGGCGGGCGTTGATGACCTTGCGGCCACCTGCCGTCTTCATGCGAACGCGGAAGCCATGGGTGCGCTTGCGGCGCGTCACGGAAGGTTGGTAGGTACGTTTCATGTTGCTCTCACTTGGTCGAGAATATCGGGAATCAGGGACCGCGTGCCCTCTCTTCAAGGCAACCGGGCGAACGCAATCGCCGAAAAATACAGGATTGGTTTTCGCGGAACCCGCTATTTAAACCGCTTTTCTCTTGGTGGTCAATACTTTACGGCCAACATCGAGACAGGCCGCGTACTGTGCCTGACCCCATCCAGGCCACCCGCCCGCTGCACACACCCCTGTGGATAACTCCCGCGCGGCATCCGTTTGGCGGTAGAATCTCGCCTTATCTCCAAGAATCCCGCACGCCGCTTCGGCTCGCGCCTGTGCCCAAACCCTTGTTGCACAAGCGCCCGAGGCCTACTCGCACGGCCACACCGGGCCTTGTTGCCAATCCGCGACAAGGGCGGCCGGTGAGCCGCCGTGCAACCGAACAACGACAGCACTTCGATGAACGATTTCTGGCAACACTGTTCCGCCCTGTTGGAGCGCGAATTGACGCCCCAACAGTACGTGACGTGGATCAAACCACTTGCCCCGGTTGCCTTCGACGCCGCTGCACATACGCTGTCCATCGCCGCTCCGAACCGCTTCAAGCTCGATTGGGTCAAGAGCCAGTTCTCCGGCCGCATTTCCGATATGGCCCGCGATTTCTGGAACGCGCCGATCGACGTCCAGTTCGTCCTCGACCCGAAGGCCGGCGCACGCGGCCCCGCAGCCGCGCCGGCGCTGACGCCGCGCGCCCCGGCCCAGCCCGTCATGCCCACCGCGCCGCTGGCGCCGAGCGCGGCCGCGCCCGCCGCGCTCGGCGGCGACGATTCGGCCGACCTCGACCTGCCGAGCCTGACCGCGCACGAGGCGGCCGCCGGACGCCGCACCTGGCGGCCGGGCGCGGGCCCCGCCGCGTCGAACGGCGAGACCGACTCGATGTACGAGCGCTCGAAGCTCAACCCGGTCCTCACCTTCGACAACTTCGTGACCGGCAAGGCGAACCAGCTCGCGCGCGCCGCCGCGATCCAGGTGGCCGACAACCCCGGCATCTCGTACAACCCGCTGTTTCTGTACGGCGGCGTCGGCCTCGGCAAAACCCACCTGATCCACGCGATCGGCAACCAGCTGCTGCTCGACAAGGCCGGCGCGCGGATCCGCTACATCCACGCGGAGCAGTACGTGTCCGACGTCGTGAAGGCGTACCAGCGCAAGGCCTTCGACGATTTCAAACGCTACTATCACTCGCTCGACCTGCTGCTGATCGACGATATCCAGTTCTTCTCCGGCAAGTCGCGCACCCAGGAAGAGTTCTTCTACGCGTTCGAGGCGCTGGTCGCGAACAAGGCGCAGGTGATCATCACCAGCGACACCTACCCGAAGGAAATCTCGGGCATCGACGACCGGCTGATCTCGCGCTTCGACTCCGGCCTGACCGTCGCGATCGAGCCGCCCGAACTCGAGATGCGGGTCGCGATCCTGATGCGCAAGGCGCAGTCGGAAGGCGTGAGCCTGTCGGAGGACGTCGCGTTCTTCGTCGCGAAGCACCTGCGCTCGAACGTGCGCGAACTCGAAGGCGCGCTGCGCAAGATCCTCGCGTACTCGAAGTTCCACGGCCGCGAGATCACGATCGAGCTGACCAAGGAAGCGCTCAAGGATCTGCTGACCGTGCAGAACCGGCAGATCTCGGTGGAGAACATCCAGAAGACGGTCGCCGACTTCTACAACATCAAGGTCGCCGACATGTATTCGAAGAAGCGGCCCGCCAACATCGCGCGGCCGCGCCAGATCGCGATGTACCTCGCGAAGGAACTGACGCAGAAGAGCCTGCCCGAGATCGGCGAGCTGTTCGGCGGGCGCGATCACACGACCGTGCTGCACGCGGTCCGCAAGATCGCCGACGAGCGCAGCAAGGATGCGCAGCTCAATCACGAGCTGCACGTGCTCGAGCAGACGCTGAAGGGCTGAGCGCGCGCGCCGCCCTTGAGAATCGGCGGGCCGCCCCAATTTAAAAGGGGCGGTTCGGTTTTGAGGCACAATATAGGTTTGACCGCCCCGGCGGCGGTGGGTACAGGCCCCGCCTGGCGGGGCGTTGCGAGGCTTGCAGGCCGTTATTTCAACGAAGGAACTCTATGCAACTGGTCAAGACCGAACGAGACACCCTCCTCAGGCCGCTGCAAACCGTAAGCGGTATCGTCGAGCGCCGCCATACGCTGCCGATCCTCGCCAACCTGTTGATCACCAAGAACGGCCCGGACGTGTCGTTCCTGTCGACCGACCTCGAACTGCAGATCACGACGCGCGCCGACTTCGGCGTCGGCGGGGATCAGGTCGCGACCACCGTCGCCGCGCGCAAGCTGCTCGACATCCTGCGCGCGATGCCCGACGGCCAGGTCACGCTGTCGCTCGCGGACAAGCGTCTCACCGTGCAGTCGGGCAAGAGCCGCTTCGCCTTGCAGACGCTCGCCGCCGACGAGTTCCCGACGGTCGCGCAAGCCAAGGATTTCGGCGCGAGCCTGTCCGTGCCGCAGAAGTCGTTCCGCCAGCTGCTCGGGATGGTCTACTTCGCGATGGCGCAGCAGGACATCCGCTACTACCTGAACGGCATGCTGCTCGTCGTCGACGGCGACCAGCTGATGGCGGTCGCGACCGACGGCCACCGCCTCGCGTTCTCGTCGATGAAGATCGAAGGCGCGTTCCCGCGCCAGGAAGTGATCGTGCCGCGCAAGACGATCCTCGAACTGCAGCGCCTGCTCGAGGATATCGACGACGTCGTGACGATCGACATCGCGCAGACCCAGGCGAAGTTCACGTTCGGCCAGGTCGAACTGGTGTCGAAGCTGGTCGAGGGCAAGTTCCCCGACTTCCAGCGCGTGATCCCGAAGGGACACAAGAACACCTTCCTGATCGGACGTGAAGAACTGCAGCGTTCGCTGCAGCGCGCGGCGATCCTGACCTCCGACAAGTTCAAGGGCGTGCGCTGCATCATCGCCCCGGGCCAGCTCAAGATCATGTCGACCAACGCCGACCAGGAAGAGGCGCAGGAAGAGCTGGAAATCGCCTACCAGGGCGACACGATCGATATCGGTTTCAACGTCACGTACCTGCTCGACGTGCTCGCGAACCTGAAGGTCGACAACATCAACGTGAGCCTGGGCGACGCAAGCTCGAGCGCGCTGATCACGGTGCCGGAGAACGAAGAATTCAAGTATGTCGTGATGCCGATGCGCATCTGACGCGCGACGGCACACAGGACACACCAAGGGGCGGTACGCCCCTTTGGCGTTTTTATGGCAAATCAGGGCCACCGAACCAGGTGCTTGCCACCCGCCCGAACTGGGCGTCGACGCATGTCGGCCGGCGCGGCGTTTTACTCGTAAAGAACCCCGCGCCGCCGCTCGTGCGGCCCCGCAGAACCGGAAGAAACCCATGACTGAACAGCACAATCAACAGCCCGACAACAGCGGCTACGGCGCCTCCTCCATCCAGATCCTCGAAGGTCTGGAAGCCGTGCGCAAGCGGCCCGGGATGTACATCGGCGATACGTCGGACGGAACCGGTCTGCACCACCTCGTGTTCGAAGTGCTCGACAACGCGATCGACGAGGCGCTGGCCGGTTATTGCAACGACATCCACGTGACGATTCACGCCGACAACTCGATTTCCGTGACCGACAACGGCCGCGGGATTCCGACCGACGTGAAGATGAACGACAAGCACGAGCCGAAGCGCAGCGCCGCCGAGATCGTGATGACCGAGCTGCACGCGGGCGGGAAGTTCGACCAGAACAGCTACAAGGTGTCGGGCGGGCTGCATGGCGTCGGCGTGTCGTGCGTGAACGCGCTGTCGAGCTGGTTGCGGCTGACCGTGCGGCGCAACGGCAAGAAACACTTCATGGAGTTTCATCGCGGCGTCGCGCAGAACCGCGTGCTCGAGATGCAGGACGGCGAGCAGGTGTCGCCGATGCAGCTCGTCGGGCCGACGGAGAATCGCGGGACTGAAGTGCATTTCATGGCCGATCAGACGATCTTCGGCACGGTCGAGTTTCACTACGACATTCTGGCGAAGCGGATTCGCGAGCTGTCGTTCTTGAATAACGGCGTGCGGATTCGGTTGACCGACCAGCGCTCGGGCAAGGAAGACGATTTCGCGTTCGCCGGCGGCGTGAAGGGTTTTGTCGAGTACATCAACAAGACCAAGCAGGTGCTGCACCCGACCATTTTCCACATCATCGGCGAGAAGGAAGGCGTGGGCGTCGAGGTCGCGATGCAGTGGAACGACAGCTACAACGAGAATGTGCTGTGTTTCACCAACAACATTCCGCAGCGCGACGGCGGGACGCACTTGACCGGGCTGCGCGCGGCGATGACGCGCGTGATCAACAAGTACATCGTCGACAATGAAATCGCCAAGAAGGCGAAGGTCGAGACGAGCGGCGACGACATGCGCGAAGGGCTGTCGTGCGTGCTGTCGGTGAAGGTGCCCGAGCCGAAGTTCAGCTCGCAGACCAAGGACAAGCTGGTGTCGTCGGAAGTGCGCGCGCCGGTCGAGGAAGTGGTTGCGAAGGCGCTCGAGGAATTCCTGCTGGAAACGCCGAACGACGCGAAGATCATTTGCGGGAAGATCGTTGAAGCGGCGAGGGCGCGGGATGCCGCGCGGAAGGCGCGCGAGATGACGCGGCGCAAGGGCGTGCTCGATGGGGTTGGGTTGCCCGGGAAGCTGGCGGATTGCCAGGAGAAGGATCCGGCGAAGTCGGAAATCTATATCGTCGAGGGCGACTCGGCAGGTGGGTCGGCCAAGCAAGGGCGTGATCGGAAGTTCCAGGCGATTCTGCCGCTGCGCGGGAAGGTGCTCAACGTCGAGAAGGCGCGGTATGACAAGCTGCTGTCGTCCGAGCAGATCGTCACGCTCGTGACCGCGCTCGGGTGCGGGATCGGGAAGGATGATTACAACCTCGAGAAGCTCCGGTATCACCGCATCATCATCATGACCGACGCGGACGTCGACGGTGCGCATATCCGGACGCTGCTGCTCACGTTCTTCTATCGGCAGATGCCCGATATGATCGAGCGCGGGTATGTGTATATCGCGCAGCCGCCGCTTTATAAGGTTAAAGCGGGGAAGGACGAGCGGTATCTCAAGGATGAGTCGGAGTTGAATGCTCACGTGCTGCGGTTGGCGCTGCAAGGGTCGGAGCTGGTGCCCAGCGAGAACGCCACGGCGATTTCAGGGGATGCGCTTGGGGAGCTGGCTCGGTCGTATCTGCTCGCGCAGGGTGTGGTCAGCCGGTTGAGCCGCTTGTATGACCCGGCAGCGTTGGAAGCGATCATGGATGGCGTGGCGATCGATCTTTCGGATGAGGCTTCGACGGAGGTGTCGGCGAAGGCGTTGTTCGGCGCACTGCATGATGAAGCGCTCAAGAATGAAGTGCGGGTCGTGCCGGCTTATGACACGGTGCGTGAGCAGCGGTCGCTGCACGTCGAGCGCGCGCATCACGGGAATGTGCGGGTTTCCGTCATCGATGAAGAGTTCCAGCATACCGCCGATTATCAGCAGCTCGTGAATACGGCGAATACGTTCAAGGGGCTGATTGGCGTTGGCGCGACGATCAAGCGCGGGGAGCGCAGCACGCCGGTGTCCGATTTCAAGAGCGCGATGAAGTGGCTGCTCGCCGATGCCGAGCGGAATCTGTCGAAGCAACGGTATAAGGGGCTGGGGGAGATGAACCCCTCCCAGCTGTGGGAAACGACGATGGATCCGGCCGTGCGGCGTTTGTTGCGCGTGCAGATCGAAGATGCGATTGCTGCGGATGGGATCTTCACCACCCTGATGGGGGATGAGGTCGAGCCGCGGAGAGCGTTTATCGAGAGCAATGCGCTGCGGGCGGGGAATATTGATGTTTGAGCGGTATGTAGCAGGACCCATAAGGTGGGATTTTGGGAAGCATCCACTGATACATGTATTACCGACTGCGTCCCGATAACTCGGACTTATGGCGCTTAGCCTGACGCCACTCTGCATATAACGACGGCCACCTCATTGAGGTGGCCGTCGTTTTTTTCAGCCTAAGCAACATCACTGGTTGGGGTTTCAGCCGAATACGTGCGGTAACATTTAAGCTATTGGCAAAAATCCGAACGAGCAGATGGAAAGCGAAAACGTAAAACCCGAGGTTGATGGTATCTGGGAGCCATTACAGTTGAAGCCATCATTGTTCGTTCGTTGGGGTTGTCATCGGCAACATCGTCCGTTAGGTGGTGCGATGCAGAGCGCTCTAACTAATCACGCCACAAGCAGGCCAAACCTGCCCGTCTGAAAGCCTATCGCGCTCTTTCATTGCCCGCGCTCGGCCATCCCTTCTCGTCAAAAAAGCGCGCACCCCGGCTTCATCCGTTTGAAATAAAAAATCCGAGAAATTTCATCCAACGATCTCGGATCCGCAACGCGCCGTGGGCCATTCATTACCAGTCTGCATGACACCGCGTTCCCTCGTTCATCCGAATTTTCTTCAATACCGTTACATACATCAAAATCGCCCTTTTCCGGTGCATACCATATTATTATGGAAAGACCATCCAATTACCGCCTCACCAACGAAGCCCGCCAACTCCCAATCCACGCCCCCGCAATAACCTACTTCTCTTCCACGCTGCGATCGCAGCCAGCCGCCGAAACGCCCGCCACGCATGTCTCTCGTGCTCATTTCAGCCAATCCGCCCCCACCTCCACCCCCTCCATATTTTTATTTCCCTAAACTGCCCCCTCCACTTACTCATATCCCTTGACAATCCTCTCAAAATCCAAGGTAATGCCACGCGCGCACATTATTTCCGTGGTGAGGTTGATTCATGTCTTCGCAAGCTGCGAATGGCCTGGCTGTCCATATCGGCCGGGCCAAGCCGTATAACGCGTCACCCATCCGGCCTGCCCGGACTGCTTCGTTACGCGATAAAAATACGCAACACCCAATCCAATTATTAGAAAAAACCACTCAATCAAAATACCCAAAACACTCACCAAAACAATTCCAAAACCCAAAACAATCTCCCCACCCCCACCCGCCAACGAATCGCGATAGCGGAGCGACGCCATGACCGCCACCAGCCTGGTGCTGCAACTGATCAACGGACTGGCAGACGCGTCCACGCTCTTCCTGATGGCCGTCGGCCTCTCGCTCGTATTCGGCGTGAGCCGCATCGTAAACTTCGCGCACGGCTCGTTCTACATGCTCGGCATCTACGTCGCGTACACGCTCGTCAGCCGCATCGGCGCGACCCCGCTCGGCTTCTGGGCCGCCGTCCTGCTCGCCGGCCTCGCCACCGCCCTGCTCGCCGCGCTGTTCGAGATCAGCATCCTGCGCCGCATCTACCGCTCCCCCGAGCTGTTCCAGTTCCTCGCCACCTTCGCGCTCGTGCTGATCGTCAAGGACGCCGCGCTCTACATCTGGGGCGCGGAAGACCTGTTCGGCCCGCGCGCGCCCGGCCTCGCCGGCTCGTTCCCGCTGCTCGGCGGCCGCGTCCCGCAATACGACGTCGTGCTGATCCTGATCGCCCCCGTGCTGCTCGCCGCGCTCTGGTGGTGGCTCAACCGCACCCGCGCCGGCGTGCTGGTGCGCGCCGCCACCGAAGACCGCGAGATGGCCGGCGCGCTCGGCATCAACCAGGCCTGGCTGTTCACCGGCATCTTCGCGTTCGGCTGCTTCCTCGCGGGCCTCGCCGGCGCGCTGCAGGCCCCGCGCGCGCCCGCCACGCTCGGCCTCGATCTCGAAACCATCGGCGACGCCTTCGTGGTGGTCGTGATGGGTGGCATCGGCTCGGTCGCCGGCACCTATCTCGCCGCGCTCGTGATCGCGATCCTCAAGGTCCTCTGCATCGGCATCGGCACGATCTCCGTCTTCGGCTTCGACATCCCGCTCGCGAAGCTCACGCTCGTGATCGAATTCACACTGATGACGGCGATCCTGATCGCGCGCCCCACCGGCATGCTCGGCAAGCGCCGCGTGCCCGACCAGCGCGTCGCCGTCTCGGCGGTGCCGCTGCGCCCGTGGCGCGGCCCCGCACGCTTGGCGGCCGCGCTCCTGCTCGCGGCCCTCGCCGCCGCGCCGCTGCTCGCGCACGCGTACCCCTACCTGTCGATCCTGCTCGTCGACATCGCCATCGCCGCGCTGTTCGCCGCGAGCCTGCATTTCATCCTCGGCCCCGGCAACATCCAGTCGTTCGGCCATGCCGCCTATTTCGGCATCGGCGGCTACGCCGCCGCGCTGCTCATGACCCGGCTGCAACTGCCGATGGAAGCCGCGTTCGTCGCCGCACCGCTCGTCGCCGGCCTCGCCGCGCTGCTGCTCGGCTACTTCGTGGTGCGCCTGTCGGGCGCGTATCTCGCGATGCTCACGCTCGCGCTCGCGCAGCTCGTCTGGGCCATCGCCTCGCAGTGGGACGCCTTCGGCGGCAGCAACGGCCTGATCGGCGTATGGCCCGCGGCCTGGCTCGCCTCGCCGACGGCCTACTACTATCTCGCGCTCGCGGTCGCCGCGCTCGGCATCCTCGCCCTGCGCCGCATCCTGTTCTCGCCGTTCGGCCTCGCCCTGCGCGCCACCCGCGATTCCGCGCTGCGCGCCGACGCGATCGGCATCGACGTGCTGCGCGTGCGCTGGCTCGCGTTCGCGATCGCCGGCGCGTGCTGCGGCGCGGCCGGCACGCTGTTCGTGTTCTCGAAAGGCGGCATCTCGCCGGAGGCGATCGGGGTCGGCAAGTCGATCGATGCGCTCGCCATGGTCCTGCTCGGCGGCCTGCAGACGCTGATCGGTCCGCTCGCCGGCGCAGCCTCGTTCACCTGGCTGTACGACACGGTCGCGCGCGAAGGCGACTACTGGCACGCGGTGCTCGGCGCGATCATCCTGCTGCTCGTGGTCGCCTTCCCCGACGGCATCGTCGGCACCCTCACCCAGCGCGTCGGCCGCCGCACCCCGGCCCGCGCGAGCGCGGGCGCAAACGCGGGCGCGCTCGACCTCGCCGCGCCGGCCAAGGAGACGCCGCAATGAGCCTGCTGTCCGTCACCCATCTGTCGCTCGCGTTCGGCGGCGTCGCGGCCGTCGACGATGTGTCGTTCGAACTGCCGCCCGGCCAGCTGCTCGCGCTGCTCGGCCCCAACGGCGCGGGCAAGACCACCTGCTTCAATCTCATCAACGGCCAGCTCCGTCCCGATCGCGGTTCGATCCGCTTCGACGGCCGCGAGACGGTCGGCATGCGCCCGCGCGACATCTGGCGGCTCGGCGTGGGCCGCACGTTCCAGGTCTCGGCCACCTTCGGCTCGATGACCGTGCTCGAAAACGTGCAGCTCGCGCTGCTGTCGTTCAATCGCCGGCTGTTCCGCTTCTGGTCGCCGGCGGGCGACGCCTACCGCACCGAGGCGCTCGCGCTGCTCGATCGGGTCGGGATGGCCGCTCACGCGAGCCGCGTGTGCGGCGTGCTCTCGTACGGCGACGTCAAGCGCGTGGAGCTCGCGATGGCGCTCGCGAATCGCCCGAAGCTGCTGCTGATGGACGAGCCCACGGCCGGCATGGCCCCCGCCGAGCGTCACGCGCTGATGGCGATGACCAAGCGGCTCGTCGTGGAAGACCATCTGTCGGTCCTCTTCACGGAACACAGCATGGACGTGGTGTTCGAGTTCGCCGACCGGATGATCGTGCTCGCGCGCGGCCGCCTGATCGCGCAGGGCGACGGCGAGACGATCCGCGGCGACGCGGCGGTCCGCGAAGCCTATTTCGGCAACCTCGAAGCGGAGGACGCATGAGCGACGTATTGCTGGAAGTGGCGGGCCTCGACGCGTTCTACGGCCGCGCCCACATCCTGTTCGACCTGCACCTCGCGGTCGCGCGCGGCGAGGTGGTCGCGCTGATGGGCCGCAACGGTGTCGGCAAGTCGACGACCATGAAGGCGCTGATGGGCCTCATCGATCGCGCGAGCGCGCAGCTGCGTTTTCTCGGCCGCGACATCCGCCGCGTGGAGCCGTACCGCATCGCGCGGCTCGGCATGGGTTTCGTGCCCGAGGACCGGCGCATCTTCACCGGGCTGACCGTGCTCGAAAACCTGGAAGCGGGCCGGCGGCCTGCGCGCGACGGCCTGCGCGCCTGGACCCCCGAGCGTCTCTTCGAGTTGTTCCCGAATCTCGGCCGGATGCGCACGCGGCGCGGCGGCGAGATGAGCGGCGGCGAGCAGCAGATGCTCACGATCGCGCGCACGCTGATGGGCAATCCGTATCTCGTGCTGCTCGACGAGCCGTCCGAGGGGGTCGCGCCGGTGATCGTCGAGCAGGTCGCGAACACGATCGTCGAACTCAAGCGCGAGGGGCTCGCGATCCTGCTGTCCGAACAGAATCTTCCGTTTGCCCGCCGCGTGGCCGATCGCGCCTACGTGCTCGACGGCGGCCGGATCCGTCACGAATCGACGATGGCCGAGCTGGCGGCCGACCGCCGTACCCAGCAGGCGTATCTGTCGATGTAAGCGCATCAAGCTGAAAACGCATCACTTTCCCGCATCAAGAACAATCAACATAAGGAGCGAATGTGAATCGGCGATTTTTCCTGAGGGCGCTCGGCGCCAGCGGCGTGGCCGCACTCGGCGCATCGATGGGCGCGGCCCGCGCGAGCACCCGCGCGGCGGCGATCCGTCCCGGCGGCGACAGCGTGCTGATCGTGGTGGACACCCAGAACTGCTTCACGGCGGGCGGCACGCTCGCGATCAAGGACGGCGATCAGGTCGTGCCGGTGATCAACCGGCTCGGCAAGGCCTTCGAGAACGTGGTGATGACGCAGGACTGGCATCCGCGCGGCCACATCTCGTTCGCGTCGTCCCACCCGGGCAAGAAGCCGTACGACACGGTGCGCGTACCCTACGGCGAGCAGGTGCTGTGGCCCGACCACTGCGTGCAGGGCACCGAGGACGCAGACCTGCGCAAGGACCTCGACGTGCCGCAGGCGCAGCTCATCATCCGCAAGGGCTATCACAAGGAAATCGACAGCTATTCGGCGTTCATGGAAGCCGACCGGCGCACGGCGACGGGGCTCGCGCCCTACCTGCACGCGCACCACATCCGCAAGGTGTTCGTGGTCGGGCTCGCGACCGACTTCTGCGTCGCGAGCACGGCGATCGACGCGCGCGCGGCCGGCTTCGACGTCTATGTGATCGAGGACGCGACCCGCGCGGTCGATCTGAACGGCTCGCTCGCGCAGGCGTGGGCGGACATGGAGCATGCGGGCGTCAAGCGGATCCGCTCCGACGACATCGTGGTGCCCGCGTGAGCGCGCCCGGAGGCGTGGCCGCCTCCGGCGACGCGGCGCCCGCGCCGGGCCGCGCCGGCCTGCTGCGCTGGCGCATCGCCGCGCTGCTGCTCGCGCCGATGACGGCCGTGATGACGCTCGATCGCGCGGCGATGAGCATCGCCGCGCCGGTGGTCCAGAAGGAGCTTGGCCTGTCGCTCGTCGACATGTCGATCATCCTCACCGCCTACTTCTGGACCTACGCGCTCGGCCAGTTGCCGGCCGGGCGGCTCGCGGAGCTGTTCGGGCCGCGGCGGGTGCTGTTCAGCACCGGCATCGCCTGGTCGCTCGTGATGGTCGCGACGCCGCTGCGCGCGACCTGGGGCTGGCTGCTCGGCTGCCGGGCGCTGCTCGGCGCCGCGCAGTCGGCCGACTGGTCGAGCGGCATCGTCGCGCTGCGGCGCTGGTTCCCGCGCGGCGAGCGCGCGACC
Organism: Burkholderia sp. FERM BP-3421; assembly: GCF_028657905.1. Classification (NCBI taxonomy): domain Bacteria; kingdom Pseudomonadati; phylum Pseudomonadota; class Betaproteobacteria; order Burkholderiales; family Burkholderiaceae; genus Burkholderia; species Burkholderia sp. FERM BP-3421. Next base: position 3,027,517 of record NZ_CP117782.1, read on the forward strand.
GGCAACAGCATCCTGCTCGCGGGCCTGTATCTCGGGCCGATCGTGTCGGCGCCGCTGACGACCTGGGTGATCGGCCGCTTCGGCTGGCACGCGATGTTCCAGGCCTACGGCGTGTTCGGCGTGCTGCTCGCGCTCGCGTGGTGGTGGGGCTTTCGCGACGATCCCGCCACGCATCCGCGCATCACCACCGCCGAGGCGGCCTACATCGCGGCCGGTCGCGCGGCGCCCCACCCGGAGCCGGCGAAACGCGGGCTGTGGCTCGCCGGGTTCCGGATGCCGCGCTTCTGGCTGTTCGGGCTGCAGTACTTCCTGCTGGTGCTGATCCAGAGCTTCTACTCGACCTGGCTGCCGACCTACCTGATGAAGGCGCGCGGGCTGTCCTTGCAGGCGATGGGCTTCTACGCGTCGCTGCCGTGGATCGCCGTGATCGTCGCGGTGTATGTCGCGGGAAGCCTCTGCGACCGCATCCAGCGCCGCACGGGTTCGATCTGGTTCGCGCGCGTGCCGGTCGCGATCGTCGGTTTCCTCGCCGGCGCCGGCAGCACGTTCGCGGCCGCGCACGCGGTGTCGATCGCGAGCGCGATCGCGTGGCTGTGCGCGGCGTTCGCCGCGGTCGGCTTCGTGCAGGTGGTGGTCTGGTCGGTCACGCAGGATCTCGGCGGCGAATTCACGGGCGTGATGTCCGGCTGGACCAATCTGTGGGGCGCGGCCGCGAATGTCGCCGGGCCGGTCGGGGTGGCGGCGATCGTGCGCGTGACGGGCGACTGGTCCGCCGCGCTGGTCGCGACCGCGATCGCCGCGGCGTGCGGCTCGGTGCTGTGGCTGTTTCTGCAGCCGCAGCGCCCGTTGCCGTGGCGCGCGTCGCTCGCGGGCGACGCAACACTGTCCCCCGCGGTCGCCGTGCGTTCGGGGGAAGCGCAGCCCTGACGCCGACGCGGATCGACGCGCGTCGCCTGAGCCCGGGTCGCTTCCCCGCTCCGGCGACGCGCGCGCTCCGCCTCATATCGATACGGACTCCACACCAATTTAGGCAACGCCGCGCACCATTTCATGTGAATCAGTGCACCACGAAGATATTTAATTACAATTCATCGTTTGCTTAAACGTAAATTCTTCCGATATATCCCGCGCCGGAAAATCGATGGCACATATTACGTTCCTGAATACATCAAGGAGTCACGATTTACCGGAAACCCGTCAAGGGCTTTAGATTACCGTTTGAATAAGCATTCGAATGTAATTAGTATTGCTAGGCCACGCGGCGCGCTATAGAATTCGTCACGTATTGATGAGTACCGGCTTTGTCGCGAGGTTGCATGCGTCAAGCCAACCCGACGGTTCCCCGCGCATGACGGCGCGCAACAGCTTTGCGCCGTCTTTCGTCGCGCGCTTCGCCGCCCCCGCTGCATCCCTTGCCCAGAGGCCCTCGCCCCTGGTCGGGCACTTGCGTCACGCATAAGGTTTCACCCTTCGCAGCACGCTTTCCGCAGCACGTTTCGCAGTCCAGCAGACGATGTCATACGCTCCGCGACCCGGTTCAGCCCGGCCGCGTGGCGAGTATCGGGGTTCTGATATCGCGCGAGCGGCATTTGCCGTCTCGCGGGCCTGTTTTCGCCCATATTTATCAGCGCCCCGCTTTTTCGAGCCCCGCTATTCGATTCCAGAGGTGCACTTTGGAAAACACGATTATTGCTCGTCTGTACGGGCACGCCGATCTCTCGCCGGACAAAGTGGTTTATGCCGACCTGGAGAAAGGCGAAACGCTGCGGCAAACCTGTTCGTTCGCGCAATTGCGTGAACGCGTCATCTCGATCGCCAATGCGCTGACCGAACTCGGTTACCGCGGCGAGCGCGCGCTGATCCTCGAAACCCGTCCGCTCGACTTCGTGCAGACCTTCCTCGGCTGTCTCGCGGCAGGCGTGGTCGCGGTGCCGGTCGCGGTGCCGACCGCGAAGCATGCGGCGCTCGCGGCAGGCATCGCGCGCAGCGCACGCGTGCGCTGCATCCTGTCCGGCCCGCGCGAGCAGCTGCAGCTGCAGGACGCGATGGCCGCGCAGCTCGATCCGATCGCCTGGCACGATGTCGATACCTTCCCGACCACGCCCGGCGTGCTGCCCGGCCCGGCGCTCGACGCGATCGCCTACGGCGACGCCGAGCGGCTCGCGTTCCTCCAGTACACCTCCGGGTCGACCGGCCGGCCGAAGGGCGTGATGGTCAGCCATCGCAGCCTGATGGCCAACGAGGCGGTGATCGGCGAGGCGATGCGCATGCACCGCGATTCGGTGGTGATCGGCTGGCTCCCGCATTACCACGACATGGGCCTGATCGGAAATCTGTTGCAGACGCTCTACCAGGGCGCGCAATGCGTGCTGATGCAGCCGACCGACTTCGTGCAGAAGCCGGTGCGCTGGCTGCGCGCGATCTCGACCTATCGCGGCACCGTGAGCGGCGGCCCGAACTTCGCCTACGATCTGTGCGTGGCGCGCATCCCCGCCGAGCAGCGCGCGGGGCTCGATCTCGACAGCTGGGACGTCGCGTATTCGGGCGCCGAGCCGGTCCGCCACGCGACCGTGCAGCGCTTCCTCGACGCCTACGCGCCGCATGGCCTGCGCGCCGCCTCGATGTTCCCGTGCTACGGGATGGCCGAGGGCACGCTGTTCATCACGGGCGTCACGCCCGGCACGGGCGTCGAGACGGTCGACCTGGACCGGCGCGCGCTGTCGATCGGCGAGGCGACCCGCCTTGTCGCAGCGGACGCGCCCGACGCCGCGCGCTTCGTCGGCTGCGGCCACGTACGCGGCGACAGCCGCGTGCTGATCGTGCATCCCGAGACGCGCCTGCCGCTGCCCGAGGGCAGCGTCGGCGAGATCTGGGCGCGCGGCGCGAGCCTTGCGGACGGCTATTACGGCAACCCCGGCGCAAGCGCCGACACCTTCGGCGCGACGCTCGCCACCGACACCCATCCGCGCGCGCCGCGCTATCTGCGCACGGGCGATCTCGGCGTGCTGCGCAACGGCCACCTGCTGATCGTCGGCCGCCTCAAGGACGTGCTGATCGTGCGCGGCAAGAACCTGTATCCGCAGGATCTCGAACACACGGCGCAAGCCGCGCATCCCGCGCTCGCGGCGGCGGGCGGCGGGGTGTTCCAGCCGCTCGGCGCGGACGACGACCGCATCGTGATCGTCCACGAGCTGACGCGCCAGGGCACGCGCGAGCCGGACCGCGAGCGGATCGTGGAAGCGATCCGCGCGGCGATCATCGATCGGCAGGGCGTGCGCGTGCACGACGTCGTGCTGCTCAAGCCCGGCCACCTGCCGCGCACCACGAGCGGCAAGGTACGCCGCAGCCGCTGCCGCGAGCTGTACGAACGCGGCGAATTCGAAGCCCTCGACGCCCTCGAACTGACGGAGGCCAGCTAGATGGAACGGTCCGATCCCCTCAACGCGCCCGCGCGCCCGGCGCGCGCCGCGCTCGCGACCAACGGCGGTCTCGCGCACTGGCTGCACGCGCTCCTGATCGTGGCGCTGCCCACCCTCGCGCTGCTGTATGCGTGCTGGGCCGCCGCCGCCGGCCAGGTGCGCACCTGGCAGGTGGTGCTGATGCTGGCCTCGTACTTCCTGACCACGCTCGCGATCACGGTCGGCTATCACCGCATGCTCACGCACTACGCGTTCCAGGCGCGGCGCGGCGTCAAGGCGGTGCTCACGATCGTCGCGTGCATGGCCGCGCAAGGCCCGCCGCTCTACTGGGTCAGCAACCACCGGCGCCACCACCGCTTCGTCGACCGCGACGGCGATCCGCATTCGCCGCTGATCAGCGAAGGCCGCGCGCTCGGCAAGTGGCGCGGCTTCTGGCACGCGCACGTCGGCTGGACCTTCGGCCACGGCCTGTCGAATTCGCTCGAGTACTGCCCGGACCTGCTGCGCGATCCGGTCGTGCGCTGGGTCGGCCGCCACTACTTCAAGTGGCTGCTGCTCGGGCTCGTGCTGCCCGGCGTCGTCGGCTACGCGATCGAGGGCAGCTGGCGGGGCTTCGCGCTCGGCGTGGTGTGGGGCGGGTTCGTGCGCATGTTCGTCACGAACCAGCTCACCAACGGCATCAATTCCGCCGCGCATCTGTGGGGCTACCAGCGCTACGCGCTCGGCGACAGCAGCCGCAACAACTGGTTTCTCGGCATCTTCACGCTCGGCGAGGGTTGGCACAACAACCATCACGCGAGCGGCACCGCCGCGGTGTTCTCGCGCGCCTGGTACGAGATCGACATCGGCGGGGCCTTCGTCCTGCTGCTCGAACGGCTCGGCCTCGTCCACGACGTGCGCCGCCCCGATTACGTCGCAGCCAGGCGCGGCACGACGGCCGCGTCGTCTTCCACGCCCCATTCCAGAGAGGAGCAGTCCAGATGAAAGCGGTCGAATCGATCTCACCCGCGCCGGTCCTGCCCGCGCTCGCAACCGGCGCGCCGTCGTCGAAATACAAGCGCACCGTCGACAGCCCGCGTTTCAAGCGGATCCAGCACATCCACACGGCCATCATGACCGGCTCGGGCCTCGGCGGCCTGATCGCCGCGATCCTGCTCGACCGTTTCGTGCACCCGGTGTCGGGCGCGGCGCTCGGCATCTTCCTGCTGTTCTTCTTCTTCGTCGGCATGGGGCTCACGATCGGCTACCACCGCCACTTCACGCACCGCAGCTACAAGGCGCCGACCGCGTTCCGGATGGGCCTCGGCATTCTCGGCTCGATGGCGGGCCAGGGGCCGATCGTGTTCTGGACCGCGCTGCACCGCATGCATCACGAGCTGGCCGACCGCGAAGGCGATCCGCACTCGCCGAACCTGCACGGCCCGGGCGCCTGGAACCGGTTGAAGGGCGTGTATCACGCCTACGTCGGCTGGACCGTCAAGCACGAAGTGCCGAACGCGAACTTCTACGCGCGCGACCTGCTCGCCGATCAGCCGATCATGTGGGTCAACAAGCGCTACTACCAGTGGGTGCTGCTCGGCCTCGCGCTGCCCGCCGCGCTCGGCTACCTGCTCACGGGCACCGCCTACGGCGCGCTGGAAGGCTTCCTGTGGGGCGGGCTGATCCGCATGTTCGCGCTGCACAACATGATCTGGTGGATCACCTCGCTCGCGCACGTGCTCGGCAAGCGCGACTACGTCGGCCGCGATCTCAGCACCAACAACTTCTGGGTCGCGATCCCGACGCTCGGCGAATCCTGGCACAACAACCATCACGCATTCCCGCGCGCCGCGATCCTATCGCTGCACTGGTGGCAGATCGACATCAGCGGCGGCGTACTCGTGGTGCTGGAAAAACTCGGCGTCGTGACCGAGGTGTGCCGCGTGACCCCCGCCGAACGCGCGCGCCGCACGCTCGCGCCGCGCGGCCAGGCATGACGCGTCCGCCGCTTTCGTTTCGCGCGCCGGCCCGCCGCCGGCGCGCTGCTTCCCCGCAGTCCAATCACCAAACCGAGGGATCCACGCAATGAACGACATCACCGCCCAAGACCCGCTCGTCGCCACGCCGTCCAGCGCGCCCGACCAGGAGGAGCAGATCGTCCAATGGCTGCGGCTGTACATCGCCGACGTGCTCGGCGTGCCCCCGGAGCGCATCAACACCGAGGCGAGCTTCCAGCAGCTCGGCCTCGATTCGTCGGCCGCCGTCGGCATGACGGGCGACCTCGGCGAGTGGCTCGGCCGCGAGATCGACGCGGCAGCCGCCTACGACCATCCGTCGATTCAGGCGCTCGCGCACGCGCTCGCCAAGGAGATCTGACGTGACCGTCGATACGCTCATCGATCCGCCCGCCACCGGCGCGTCCGCCGACGCGATCCAGCACCACTACGACGTCGGCAATCCGTTCTACGCACTGTGGCTCGACCCGGGCATGACCTATTCGAGCGCACTCTGGCTCGACGGCAGCGAGGATCTCGAAACCGCGCAGCGCAACAAGCAGGACTGGCACATCGACCGCTCGGGCATCGCGCGGGGCAAGCGCCTGCTCGACGTCGGCTGCGGCTGGGGCGGCCTGATGCGGCGCGCGCTCGCGCGCCATCCCGAGATCGAATGCGTCGGGCTCACGCTGAGCCAGGCGCAGGCCGACTACATCAACGCGCTGAACGAATCGCGCATCGAGGTGCGCCTCGAAAGCTGGGCCGATCATCAGCCGGACCAGGGCTATGACGGGATCGTGTCGGTCGGCGCGTTCGAGCACTTCGCGCGCCTCGACCAGCCGCTCGACGAGAAGATCGCCGGCTATCGCCGGTTCTTCACGTTCTGCCACGACCGCCTCGGCCCCGAGGGCCAGGTGTCGCTGCAGACGATCACCTACGAGAACGCCGCCCGCGAGCAGTTCAGCGCGTTCTTCGCGACGGAGATCTTCCCCGAGTCCGACCTGCCGCATCTGGCCGAGATCTGCGAGGCCGCGCGCGGCCTGTTCGAGATCGTCGAGCTGCGCAACGACCGCCACCATTACGCGCGCACGCTGCGCCACTGGCAGCGCCGCCTGCGCGAGCACAAGGAAGAGGCGCTCGCGCTCGTCGGCGAGGCGAAGTACCGCGACTACGACAAGTACCTCGCGCTGATGGTGGTCGCGTTCCACACCGGCACGATGAACCTGTCGCGTCTCGCGCTGCGCCGGCTGCCCGGCTCGACGCCGCTGTCGCGCGGAGCCTGACGTGGCGCAGCGTCCCATCGCGGTCATCGGCATCGGCGCGCGCTTTCCTCAGTCGGACGGGCTCGACGCGTTCTGGCGCAATCTCGTCAGCGCGCGGGATTGCGTGTGCGAGATTCCGGCCGAGCGCTGGGACGCCGGGCCCTTCGTCGGCGGCGGCCCGGGCGAGCCCGGCCGCCTGTATGCGCCGCGCGCGGGCATGGACGCCGACGCGGACTGCTATGACGCGGATTTCTTCCAGCTCGATCCGGGCGAGACCGCGCGCATGGATCCGCAGCAGGGGCTCGCGCTCGAGCTTGCATGGCATGCGTGCGAGGACGCCGGGATGTCGCCCGCCACGCTCGCCGGCCGCAACGTCGGCGTGTATGTCGGCGTCAGCACCCGCGACTTCGACCGGCGCATGGCGAACCGCTGGCCGCACATCGACGCGCGCACCAGCACCGGCGCGAGCGGCGCGATCGTGGCCAACCGCATCTCCTACGTGTTCGGCCTCACCGGCCCCAGCCTCGCGATCGATGGCGCGTGCGCCTCGTCGCTGGCTTCGGTGCACCAGGCCTGCCGCGCGCTCGACGACGACGAATGCGAGCTCGCGCTCGCGGGCGGCGTCCAGCTGATCCTGTCGCCCGCCAACATCATCGCGTTCTCGCAGCACGGCCTGCTCGCGCGCGACGGCCGCTGCAAGCCGTTTTCCGCGCAGGCCGACGGCTACGTGTGCGGCGAGGGCGGCGGCTTCCTGCTGCTCAAGCCGCTTGAACACGCCGAGCGCGACGGCGACCTGATCCGCGCGGTATTGGTCGGCAGTGCGATCAATCACAACGGCCGCAGCAACGGGCTGTCGGCGCCGTATCGCGCGGCCCAACAGCAGGCGATGCGCACCGCGCTGTCGCGCGCGGGCGTCGCGCCCGCTTCGATCGGCTATGTCGAGGCGCATTCGCCCGGCACGCTGATCGGCGACCTGATCGAGATCCAGGCGATCCGCGATGTATACGGCGCGCAGCGCGACGACGCCGAGCCCTGCTTCGTCGGCTCGGTGAAATCGAACATCGGCCACCTGGAGGCGGCCGCCGGCATCGCCGCGCTGGTCAAGACCGCGTTGATGGTCGAGCACGGCACGCTCGTGCCGAGCCTCCACTGCGAGACGCCGAACGCGCCGCTCAAGCTCGCACAGGGGCCGGTCCGGCTCAGCGACCGCGTGCGGCCGTGGAGCGACGCCGCCGGCCCGCGCCGCGCGGGCGTCAGCGCGTTCAGCTTCGGCGGCGGCAACGCGCACGTGATCGTCGAGCAACCGCCGCTTTCGCGCGCGGCGCCGGACACGGACGCCGCCGGCCCGTGGGTGATCGCCGTCAGCGCGGCGACCGACGTCGCGTTCGCGCGGGTCGCCGCCGCCTATGCGCAGCAGATCCTCGCGCTGCGCGACGCCGGCGCGTCGTCGGCCTCGCTGCGCGATTTCTGCGCGGCCACGCTGGCGAGCCGCCAGCCGCTCGCGCGCCGCCGCGCGTTCGTCGTGCGCGACTGGGACGACGCGCTCGCCGCGCTCGCCGTCGCGCATCCCGTCGAGGCGGCCGGCGCGGCGATCTGTCGGCTCGCGCTCGACGACGCGGCGGACGAGACCGCGAACGCATCCTGGCCCGCGCTCGACATCGGGCTGGACGACGCCACGACGCGCGCGCTGCTGCGCCCGGTCGCGCTGCTCGCGCGGCTCGGCGCGACGGCCGTGCAGATCGACGGCGAGGCGCCGGCGCTCGCCGTCGCGACCGCTCACGCGAGCGGGCTCGGCCTGCGCGTCACGCGCCACGACGCGAGCCGCGCGCGCGGCCCGGCGCTCGTGCTGTGCGCGCCCGGCGCGCCCGCCGAGTTCGCCTGGCGGGCCGACGCGCCGGCGCGCGCCGAAGGCGCCCGGCTCGCCGCGCTGCTGTACGAGCGGGGCCTGCCGCTCGCATGGCCCGCCTATGCCGCGCTGGCCGGCGCGGCGCGCACGCGGCTGCCGCGCTATCCGTTCGATCGCAGCCGACATCACGTCGTGCACGACGACATCGATCCCGACCGTCCGCAGGCGGAGACGGTCGCCTTTCCTTCCTTGAGAGTGCTGCCATGACCCAGACGACCATCGCTCAACCGACCCAGGCCGACATCGCGGACTGGCTGATCCAGCGCTTCGCCGGCATCCTCGACGTACCGGCCGACCAGATCGACGCGACGCGCCCGTTCGTCGACTACCACCTCGACTCCGCGGTCGCGGTGACCGTGACCCGCGAGCTGGGCGCGTGGCTGAGCCAGGATCTGCCGATCACGCTGTTCTGGGAGTACCCGAACATCGACAGCCTGTCGGCCGCGCTCGATACGCGCGACACGACGCACTGACCCCGAACCGCAGGAGAACCCCGTCATGTCCCTCGTCGCCAACGGGCTCGACAGCGTCGCGCCGCCGGCCGCCCGGCCGCCTGCGCTGCTGTTCAATCCGAATGATCCGCAGTTCAACCAGAACCCCTACCCGCACTACGCGCGCCTGCGCAACGAGGACCCGGTGCACCGCAGCCCGATCGGCGTGTGGTTTCTCAGCAAGTACGCGCACGTGCGCGGCACGCTGAAGGACCGGCGCTTCAACACGCCGGACATTCCCGGCCAGCTGCGCAAGAAGAACGAGATCCTCAAGACGCGGCGCATCTCGCCGACCCAGCCGGCCAACATCGACTCGCTGGTCTCGAACGCGGAGAAGTGGTTCGTATTCCTCGACGGCGCCGAGCACATGCGCCTGCGCAACCTCGTGTCGGCCGCGTTCCAGCGCCGCCAGGCCGAGACCATGCGCGCGCAGATCCGCGCGGAGGCGAACGCGCTGCTCGATCGGCTGAACGGCCAGCCGACCGTCGACCTGATGGTCGACTACGCGGCCAAGCTGCCGCAGCACGTGATCGCGAACGTGCTCGGGCTGCCGCGCGAGGACTTCGAACGCTGCGCATCGTGGGCGACCGCGATGGGCCGGCTGTTCGATCCGCTCGTGTCGTTCGACGAGTACGCCGTGCTCAACGAGAGTTCGATCGCGTTCCTCGACTATCTGCGCGAGCTCGTCGCGCAGCGTCGCGCGGAACCGCGCGACGACCTGATCAGCGCGCTGATCGAGGCGCGCGACGAAGGCGACCGGCTCAGTGAATCGGAGCTGCTGTCGATCATCATCTTCAACTTCGGCGCCGGCGAGGAGACGGTCGCGAGCCTGATCGGCAACGGCTGCCTCGCGCTGCTCCAGCATCCGGAGCAGATGCGCCGGCTGCGCGACGATCCGGCGTTGATGCCGAGCGCGGTCGAGGAAATGCTGCGCTACGACCCGCCGCTGCAGATGACCTCGCGCTACGCGAACGAGGACCTCGAAATCGAGGGCCGCCAGATCGCCAAGGGCGACCAGGTCTACGTGATCCTCGGCTCCGCGAATCGCGATCCCGAGCAGTTCCCGGACCCCGACGCGTTCGACGTCGGGCGCGAGCGTTCGCATCACATGGCATTCGCGGACGGCCATCACTACTGCGTGGGCGCGCAGCTCGCGCGCATCGAGGCGCAGGAGGGTTTCGCGGCCTTGCTCGAGCGCTATCCGAGCCTGTCGCTGTCCGAGCAGTCGCTCAGCTATCGCAGCCATACGGTGCTGCGCAGCCTCACGCACCTGTACGCGCGCACGATCTGACGCGCCGCGCGCGCCGGCCGCCGTCACGGGGCCGGCGCGCGACGTTTTCTTCATTCCCGCAATCAGGGCCACCGACATGAGCAACACGCCGATCACGCACACCATCGTCCCTCGCTGGGCCGACATCGACGCCACCCATCATCTGCGCCACAGCGCCTATTCGGACTGGGCGACGCACATGCGAACCGAATGGATGAACGGCAACGGCTTCACGCTGAAGCGGCTCATGGAGTTCAAGATCGTGCCGTTCCTGACCGAGGAGCGCACGCAATACATCTGGGAGATCTATCTCGGCGAATCGATCACGGTCGATCTCACGCTCGTCGGGATCAACCACAATGCATCGCGCTTCTTTCTGCGCCAGCATTTCACGCGGCGCAATCTGGTGTGCGCGCGCCACGAGGTCAAGGGCGCGTGGATGAACATCACGGAGCGGCGGCTCTCGCCGCCGCCGCCGGGCCTGCTCGAACTGATGCAGAGCCTGCCGCGCGCGGAGGATTATGCGGAGCTGGTGGATTAGGGGATGGCGGCGGACAGGCGCTTGTTGCGCCTGCGCATGCCTCGCTCGCGTACTTATGCAACTGCGGTGGCGCTCGTCCCGACCGGATCGTTTTGCGCCAGATAGCGCGTGCCGTCGCAGTAAATCCCACGCTGCTCCCACAATGCGCATGGCCACGACGTGAAAGCGGCAACGGATTCGTGAATGCGTTCCGCCAGTAACTGATCCACCGCCAACGGTATCGTGCCGAGCTCGTCCCAAGCCGATAGGATCATTTTCTCGTAAGGGCGCAACTCGCGCGGCTCCGGCGGATACTTGTGTTTACCTGCGCGCGGTTCAACCGGGTTTCGAAGAAACCCGATATGTCGTTTCAGGCGTCGTTGCTCGCGCAGCAATTGCATCGCCTGCTCCTCCGGACTCTTCGGAACGTCGTACACCCATTCATTCGGTTGGCAGGCTGGGTGGTCGTCGACCGTTCCCGCCGACACAGTGGCGCAAAAGGCAGCACCGACCTTCTCGTACAAATGCCCGAGCACGCGTTCGTCTGCCTGATGGCGGGCCAGGATGCCGCGCCAACGGAAATTCAGGTAACGATGAGGTTGCATCAATGCTTCCAGGTCGTTGCCGGATGCCGCCGGGAGCGCAGCCATGTATTCGTTGTACAGCTTGGTGATTCGAGCGTCATCCGGCAGCTTGAAATCGTCCCTGAATCTCGGCTCCATTTGATCGAGCGGCGTCAACGGCACACCGGCTCGCAATGCTTCGGCAAACATATGTCTTAGCGGGATCAACGACAGATCTTGATCACGGCCCTGGTCGTCCGGTCCGTAGCCTCCGCCTACATCGGAATGCACGCCCGGGTAGACGACTTCCTCGCAATTGGCCGGGTAAGTCTTGTCGACTCGCACCGAATCGAGCGGAAATGCTCTTCTTACTTCGTGTGCCGAGACGTAGTGCAGGCAACGCTCCACTTCGGCCGGAACCGCCAGTTCCGATGCCCAGTCGAGATGCAAGGCAGGACCGCCAACCGAGGCGACCGTATCGAAGATACCCATGAAGCTGATGCGTACCGGTACGCGTACGCCACTCGGCGCTTGCCAGTGCAGCTTGCTGCCCTCTTTGATGCACTTCTGCTCGACGAAGCGGCGCGCAAAGGCACGCGCCTGCGTCGCCCCACGCGAAAATCCAAAGATTGCCACGGTGATTTCGCGCATGTGCTTCCACGAGCCCGGCCCCCAATCAAGCTCCAGCAGCCGGGAAAATTCCCCAAGGGCGAACTGGATCCGTAGATCGCCGCCCGCACCGAATCCGAGTCCAAGCGCCTCGCCTTCATCGTCTTTGAGATGATCGGTGTAGCCGACTACCTTGTCGAACTTGAATGGCGTCCCGACGCCGGGCAGGTAGGTCAACATCGCATCTTCATCTAAAGACCTCTTGGCAACACGAGATAGTTTTGCCACATTCGAGTGCTTGTTCTGCCGCAAGTCCCGATCCATGTTGTTGTTCGTCCCGTCGAAAAAAAACGATAGCGATGGGTGGAGCCGACATGCGATTACATCCTCACTATCAACAGGCTGTTGACATAGGATTCGCTTCGTTGCGCCGTCGATCGCGGCTCGTTTGAGTTCGTCATCAGTAGCTGGTGAGCCAGCTTGTCGAACAGCCATACGCTCTCCCATAGATTCGTTATTTTCCGACGCACCCTGACCGGCTAGGCGAAAACCCCAGTGAGGCAGTATTGCGATCTCGCAAAATGACGCACAGGTAGGCATCTGTTTTGTGCCAGTCAGCGTCTCGATGCGGACCGCCCTCAGGGAAATTCACTTGAACGCTATGCTTTTCGTCCGGCATCGTAATTGCTCCGGTTTTTGGGTCTTCCTCGCGTCCCCATTCCCACGTCACAGTAACTGGCTTGCTCCAGTCTTTCATGCCTGGAAAGCAGCATGCTGCTGCTCCCCCTCCACGTCCGTTCGCGTCAGCATCGCCTGCCCAATACTTCTCAACAAATATATTCACGGCATAACGGCTGGCATGGCTTATCGGCACCATCGCAAGTGCGGGTCCTCCTCCGGCCAATGGATCGTCAGGCATGGAACTGGCGCAAGCGGCTAACCCGAAGACCGCAAGTCCCGCCGCAAAGATCGGGGGCCGAAATCTAGAAAAAGTCATCTTGTACGTTCCTAACGGCAAATGCCGTGATGATGTTTGGTGCTGATATCCGTTTCGTCGCCCCGTTGAGTGCCGCGCGCTTGAGTGCTTCATTGGTAACCAGTTGACCAGCCTACCGAACTGCCATGATGGCTCTCTGATATGCCATCTCACTTGGATAGGCATCCAGTCCCGCTCGGTGAGAATGCGAGAGCGGCAGTATTGCGGTCTCGTAAAATAACGCAAAGGTATGCGTCCGTCTTGTGCCAGTCTGGATCCTGGTGCGGGCCGCTCACTGGGAAGCTCACCTGAAGGCTATGCTTTTCGTCTGGCATCGTAACCCCCTCGGTTTTCGGATCTTCTTCCCGTCCCCACTCCCACGTCACGGTAACGGGCTTACTCCAATCCTTCGTGCCCAGAAAACAGCATGCGGCCTTTGTACCTCCTGCTGGTGCGGTCACATCGCCCGCCCAATACTTGCTAACGAAGATATTTACCGCATAGCGATCGGTATGGTTCACCGGCGCCATCGCAAGTGCGGGTCATCCCCCGGCCAATGGATCGTCAGGCGTGGAGCGAGCGCAAGCGGCTAACCCGAAGACCACAAATCCTGCCATCAAGGCCATACGCCGGAATTTAGCAAAACTCATCTTGTGCGTTCCTTCCAGCGAATGCCATGACTACGTTCTGCGCTGCCCGCTCGCGGCAGGCAGCAGTCGCTTCAACAATGCGGTACCTTCTTGCGAAGCATCGAACGCTTCTCCATGCCGCGCAGCAAGCACACAGTATTCCATTAGCGCACCGCCCCCTTCGATGCCTCTCTGCCGCGCGCGTTCGATCTGACGGCACACCAGCCCATAGCGCTCACGATCAGGCATGTCGGCGAACATCGAAGGATCAAGCTCGGTCAAATGCAACAGCAAGCTATCCGGCACACTTGCCTCGATCAAATCGTCGACTTGCGCCTGCGTCAGCTGAAACGGCGGCCGCAACGCTGGCGCCTCCGTAGAAATTTCGTTTTGCTCCCAATCGAGCCGGCGCAACACTCCATGGCGATCCCAATACCCCCATCGCAGCACCGGTGCAAAAAACGCCCGACGCTGGTCGTCGGATAACACGGGCCCCTTCACGAACAGTGTCTCGTCATTCAATGAGCCGGCCAGGGTCGCAAGAATGGATGGGTCCCAATAGGCCAGCACGATCGGGGTATCGTCGGGCAAACGGACACGCAAGAACTGCTTCACGTGTGCAGCAAGCTCTGCCAACGATAACGGTGACACGATCACCGTCGCACACGGCGACGCCGGTCCGTTTCGCTCCAACCAATCCCTCATCGATTCGAACCGAGCCGGCGGGATATAGATGAGATACGGCGATACAGCCTGCACCTCCGATCCGCCATCCATCAAGCAGACGAGATGGTCCGGTGAGCCCGACAGTGCGCCCGGCAGGCTGTCGTTATGCAAAGGAACTGCAAGCACGTACGCGTGTGCATCCAGCGCGCAACCCTCGGAGAAGATCGCCTGCAGCCCCATCACGCTCCCTGCGTCACAAAAGCACTACGGGCAGCGGCCTGCTTCATCAGGCATGGCGCGCATACCGCATCCGGCGGCAGCGGCATCGGGTAAGGCAAACTGACGGGACCGCTAAAGTTGTGCGTACCTCCTTTGATACCGATCTTGCCTGGGGCGTGGATCTCGATGTTGCCGCCGGATAGCCGAATATAGGCACCACCGGATGTGAGAAGGATCTCTTGCTTCGCGGCCACCTCGATCCTCTCGGTCGCAGACAGGACTTTTACCGATTTCTGCGCCGTCAGCTCGATATTGTCGGCATGCGCCTGGATCTCGATCTTGCCCTTCCCCGCGAACAACTTCATGCCGGCCTTCTGCACGAAAATGCTGATCCTGTCGGCAATGCTGGCGACCACGGACCTGCCTGCGGCCACATGAACGCTCTCGCCGCTCACCATGTTGACGTGTTGCTCGGCGCTCACGTGGACCGTCTGCCGGGTCGACAATCCAATTCCCGCGGGGCTGGCAAACAGCATCAACGGTTGCTTGAATGCATTCGCGTTGCCGGTGCCGCCTCCGGCCGTCCGGCCGCCCGAGGCGTCGCCGCCTACGGTATTCCGGGTGGCATCGGTGTACTGCTTCATCGCTTCGAAGCCCGGTGCAAGGGACTCGGCCAGATGTGCCGCACTCGCCTGCGACAGCGCCTCGATCACGCTCTCGGCATTCACCAGTTGTTGCCGCGCTTCGCGCACGTCGAGGGATTGACTGCGGGCGCTCGTGGAATGTGTGCCCAGATACAGGCCACGCGTCGCACGCAACGCACCATAGGCATCGGTGCGCAAATCGAAACCCGAGCCGAGATATTCGCCGCGCGTATTGCCCGTCTGCTGGATCAGGTAACCGAGGTGCAGTTGCGAGTTGCCTGGACTGCTATGCAACTGCACCCGGTTCTGCCCGGTCGCATCGTCAAACACCAGTTGGTTATAACCACGGCCTCCGTATTCCTTCGATCGATTGCCGGACAAAATTCCGTTCGAGTGCCATTGCGGCTGCGTCGCACCGTTGTATACGCGCGCAACGGCAACCGGACGATCACAATCTCCACCGATGTAGTCGATCAGCACCTCCTCGCCGACACGCGGAGGATGAACGGCACCATAGCCGCCGCCCGTATCGGATTGCACGATGCGAATCCAGCAAGATGCGCCTTCGTCACCCGGGTTCTGACGGTCCCACACGAAGCGCACCTTGATCCGGTTGAGTTCGTCGGTATGGACCTCTTCCCCCTTCCGCCCGACAACGATCGCCGTTTCAAGATGGGTAGCGGGTTTCCGGTGCTCGAACGGGCTGCGGAACGGCACGGCAGTGCGCTGCGCCTCGATCGTGACCCGGTAATAGCCGGCAGAGCCGTCGACATGCGGCACAGCGAACGCCGAGCTATCCGATCGGCCGGAGCGCGCGTCGTTGAACCTGGCCCGAAGGCTATGCGGAAAGCGCGCATCGTTCGCCCCGATCGGAATGTTGTTCGCGATCAGCCAGCCTGCTTCGACAGTGGCGAATTCGCGCTGCTCGACCGAATCGCGCTCATGCCCGGGATGGTCGGCGAGCATGAAGCGCTGACCGACATCAATCGCTCGCCAACCGCCTTCGCCCTCGAACCGCTCGGCGCGCGACTCCCACTCCTCCATTCGAAACCGCGTAAGTGCATCCCCGCGCGACTGCGCCAGGTAGGTATAGGCTCCGGTATATTCGTACACCTCCGCCTGCTCCGGCAGTGCGCCTTGACCCGGCTGCGTCGGCAAACTCGTCTCCTTGGGATGGCGGGCGGCGGCGGGACGCTTGTAGTCGAACGTTCGAGTCGTATACGTCGTGCTCTGGAGCGCCCGGGTTCCTGACCATTGGGTCAGCGCATCCACTTCGCCATCCGTGCCGGATCGGTAGAAGCGTACGGTGCCCAGCGGCTTGAGGGCGGACAGTCGATCGGTGATGGTCAGGCTGTGCGAGCGTCCATCCGACGCCTGCTCCCAAAAACCATAAAGCCCCTCGTCCTCGAGCAATCGGTGCACGAAATTCCAGTCGCTTTCATCCTGACGGCAGAACGAACGTGACGGCAGCGCCTTGGCGAGGTTGAATTCGAATGCGCCGCGCGCCTGCGGATGCCGGTTGAACACATCGGTGACGATCTCGTCGACCGGCCGATCCTGCCAGATACGTTGGTCACGACGGAACTTCAGGAAGTGCATCCACGAGGCGAAGGTAATTTGGTAATAGGCAAGGCCCCCGTCGGCACCAAGGCGTCTCGCCGTATGAACATAGCCATGATGCGGCCGATAGGATCGGTCCGATTGCTGAATCCATAGCGTCACGGGCTGAGCGATCAACGCCTTGAGTTCCACACTGTCGTCCGCAGACACGACGTCGATCGTGAATTCGTAGTGCCGCCCGAGCCGTGCCCGGCCGCTCGCGCGCTGGGGCAGCAAGGCAGCGGTTCCCACTGGAACATCCAGCTTCATGAGACGATCCTGTTGAAGCTGAGCACTGCTGATGCTTCGCGCCAGACGATGCGCATCCATCGATATTCCCTTCTCTCGATCCGCTCCTGCATTGCCAGCGGATCCTTCTCTCTCCACTGGGCCCTCGCACAAAATTCTACAAACGTTGTGCCGAGTGGAGGTCGATCAGGGTGACGCCGTCTCGCTCGCCGCCACGCGAAAATCTCCGTCCGATACGAGCGCATCTGAACGGTTCCGATCACTGGATAGCGGGTAGGCGGCGCCTCATCGATCGATGACCGAAAATAATCAGCCCGCCCAAACAGGGAAAAAAGCGGCGGTGAACATTGTGGCAAACCGTCACATCGTGGCGTAGCGCGTCAGCCCAAGGCAATTTCTCTTGCCTGACGAAAACCGCATGCCGTCGCGCGCGCGACGAAACCGGAAATAAGCAGGATGGCAAAAAGTCAGGACGAAAAAAAGCCGTGCTCGCGCACGGCTCCTGGCTTTCCAACCCGGGCGGCATCGCGCCGCCCTCTCTCCCTCACTCAGCGCGCCGCAGCTTCTTCACCTCCGCGTCCGACGGCTGCACCGACGCGCCGTCCACATAGGCGAAGTTCGTCATCACGCCCTTGCCGTCCTTCAGCGCGGTGCGGCCGACATACGCGCCCATCGTCGACTGATGATCCTGCGCGCGATAGCGGATCGGCCCGAACGGCGTATCGAGCCCGAGGCCGCTGAATGCGCCGACCACCTTGTCGGTGTCGGTGCTGCCCGCCTTCTTCAGCCCTTCCGCGATCGACATCATCGCGGTGTAGCCCACCACCGAGCCCATGCGCGGCCAGTCGTTGTAGCGCTTGCGGAACGCATCGACGAAGCGCTGGTTCTCGGCCGTCTTCACCGCGTACCACGGATAGCCCGTGACCACCCAGTTCACCGGCGCCTCGGCCTGCAGCGGGCTCAGATACTCCGGCTCGCCCGTCAGCAGCGACACCACCTCGCGGCCGTCGAACAGATGGCGCGTATTGCCCTCGCGCACGAACTTCGCGAGATCGGTCGCGAACAGCGCGTTGAAGATCGCGTCCGGCTTCGCGTCGGCGAGCGCCTGCACGACCGCGCCCGCATCGACCTTGCCGAGCGGCGGCGCCTGTTCGGTGACGAACTCGACGTCGGGCTGCGCCGCCTTCATGAGCCGCTTGAAGGTCGCGGCCGCCGACTGTCCGTACTCGTAGTTCGGATAGACGAGCGCCCAACGCTTCTTGTGCAGCTTCACCGCCTCGTTGACGAGCATCGACACGAACATGTAGGTCGACGGCCGCAGGCGATACGTGTAGCGGTTGCCGTCTTCCCAGACGATCTTGTCGGTCAGCGGCTCGGCCGCGAGGAAGAACACCTTGCGCTGCTTCGCGAAGTCGGTCAGCGCGAGCCCGGTGTTCGACAGGAAGCCGCCGAACAGCAGCGACACGCGCTCGCGCGACACGAGATCCTCGGCCACGCGGATCGAATCGCCGGGATTGCCGTTGTCGTCGCGCGTGACGACCTCGAGCTTCTTGCCGAGCACGCCGCCCGACGCGTTGATCTCGTCGAGCGCCATCTGCCAGCCCTGGCGGTAGGGTTCGAGGAACGCCGGCTGTGCCTTGTAGCTGTTGATCTCGCCGATCTTGATGGTGTCCTGCGCATAGGCGGCGCCCGCGACGACGAGCCCCGCCGCCAGCGCGCACAGGGTGGTGATCCGTTGCAATGGGTTCATGGTGAAGTTAGCGACTCTCTCAGTAACACGGTGATGGACAAGGTGACGCACTGGCGATGATCGGCCTCACCCGGCGGCGTCGACGTTCACCTGCACCTGCCCGTCCTCGATCCGGACCGGATAGGTGCGCAGGTCTTCGGTCAGCGGCCGGCACATCGCCTTGCCGGTGCGGATGTCGAAACGCCCCTGGTGCAGCGGGCACTCGATCTCGCCGTTCTCGACGAAGCCGTCGCACAGGCGCGCAAGGCCGTGGGTGCAGCCGTTGTCGGTCGCGAACACCTCGTCGCCGAGCCGGTACAGCGCGACCTCGCGGCCGGCGACCTCGAACGCCAGCACGTTGTCGTCCCACAGGTCGTCGAAGCGCGCGACCGGATGCCAGGTGGTTTGAGCGGATGCGGTCATAGCGGGTAGATGATCGAGTTCGGAATCAGTTCGCTGTCGTACACGCAGACCCGCGATTCGAACCGCAGGCCTTCCGGCGTCTTGCGGATGCGGTCGAAGTAGCGGCCGGTGTTGTACACGTCGCTGATCTGGCCGGTCTTGGTGCGCAGCACCGCGTAGTTCGCCTCCACATGCCAGACGTCGCCGTCGACCTTGCGGATCAGCGGGTTGTCCACGATGTGACGCTGATAGTACGGGTCGTAAAAGAATGTCTCCTGCACGCCGAACGCGCGATCCTTGAGCATCGCCTTGTTCTCGAGATGCAGCAGCGCGAGCGGCAGGTTCTGCTCGTGGTTCTCGCGCGGCACGATCCGGTACTCACAGTCGTCCACGAAAAATTCCGGCCAGTTGTCCCATTGCCCGCCGTCGAGCACCGCGCTGTAGTCGGCATACAGTTGCACCAGCGCGTAGTAATCGTCGAAACCCACCATCATCAACCCTCCATCACGCGGCGCCAGTAGTCGTACATGCCGCGCACCAGCGTTTCCGTCACCATGTGGTCCGTGCGCTCGTCGAGCCCGCGGCCGCCCAGTTCGTTCACCGCCGAACCATACGGATTCGCATCGAAGGTCTGCTGCAGACACTCGACCACCTCGCCGTCGTCGGCCGACACGTAGCCCGCCGGCCCGACCAGGTTGGCCTGCCGCAGCCGGCGCTGGGTCATTTCCTCGTCGTCGGTCTCGAAGCCGAAATGCGTCCACACGTAGTCGAACATGCCCGGGCCCGCCGGCAGGATGCGGCGCGTCGCGAGCGTGTTGACGTTCTGCTGGATGATCACGCTCGGCATCAGCGTCAGCATCACCACGGTCGGATCGCCCCACCACGGCTCGTCCTGCACGTCGAGCAGGCGGCGGTCGTTGAGTTCCATCGTGGTCTTGAAGCTCGTGATGCCGCTCGTCGCCTCGCCCTGCCCGCCACGGCTGCGCTTCGACACCATCGCCGCGTGCCGGTGCTGCGCGTCCATCACCATCTCGCCCTTGTTATCGACGCGCCACAGCCCGAAGTTCACGAACCAGGTGTGCAGCAGGCCGCCGTGGTACGGATCCTTGATGTTCTCCTGCATCAGCTTCCAGTTGCCGGGAATGCGCTGCCGCGTGTAGCCGAGCAGCGTGAGCTTCGGGCCGTGGAACAGGCGGTCGAAGTACTTGAGGATCTCCGGCCCGAGGAAGTCTTCGAGCGATTCGACGTCGTGGTCGAAGCTCGCGAAGATCACGCCGCCGCGCGTCGCGACCTTGAGCTTGACGAGCCCGTGATCCTCGACGCGGAAGTCGGGCGGCATCCCGCCGTTCACGCGTCCGTCCTGCTTCACGCCGCGCCGGAACGGCACGCCCTCGAGGTCGCCCTTGAGGCTGTAGCTCCACTGGTGGTACGGGCAGCGGAATTCCGTCGCATTGCCCGCATTCTTGCGGCAAAAGCGCATGCCCTTGTGCGCGCAGACGTTTTCGACCACCTGAACCGTGTCGTCTTCGGCGCGCACCATGATCACCTGGCGTTCGCCGACATTGCTGAGCCGATAATCGCCCGGATTCGGAATTTCCGCTTCCAGGCCGACATAGCACCAATGCTTCTTATAGAAAAATCTTTCCAGTTCGCGCCGATATAAGTCCATATCGGTATATACCGGATATGGCGTGCGTGTGACGCCTTCTGGCAACAGGTTTGCTACATGCGGAGACATGGAATAGCCCTCGATCGGAAGGAATGCTGCGGCTTCGGGCCGGCGCACGCGAACGGGCGCGCCGTGCCGCGCGACGCGCGGCACGGACGGAGAACGGGCCAGCCTTTAATCGGAAACTTTTATTTCTATTACGCGAGACAGCACAACCCGCGAAGTATATGGCAGATGATCGATAGCGAGAAGAGACACAATGGAGATTTTTAGATCGCGAATGCCATCGATCCGATTCGACTGTCGATAATCAAATAGAAAGCTGATTACGCATGATTATTTACGTCTGTGTAACAGTGACCGGGGAAATGGAAACCGGCTGAATCAATCGCGAGGCGGACCGCGTTGCGCGCGGGCGGCGGCACGACGGTGAGTCGCGATCGACCATCGCCTCACCCTCGCGATTAGAATCACACCCGTTGCACACTTACTCCCCCCGACGACATGCTCATCCGAGACCGACTCCCGGCCGACAACGTGGTGCTGGTGGACATCTGGCATCGCGCGGTCAAGGCGACTCATGCGTTCCTGAGCGAACAGGACATCGCGGCGCTCTATCCGCAGGTGCGGGACCTGTACTTGCCGAATGTCGACGTGTGGGCCGCGCAGGCCGACGACGGCGCAATCGCCGGCTTCATCGGCACGCAAGGCGCGCAGGTCGAGATGCTGTTCGTCGATCCGGACTGGTTCGGCCGGCGGGTCGGCACCGCGCTGCTCGACCATGTCCGCGCGCGGCACGCGCGGTTGACGGTCGACGTGAACGAGCAGAATCCCGGCGCGCATGCGTTCTATCGCCGCTACGGCTTCAACGAGGTCGGCCGCTCGCCGACGGATTCGGCGGGCCGTCCGTTCCCGCTGATCCACATGGCACTCTGAGCGCCGTTCCACACAGCCCGCACACCACAGCGCGATCGAGCGGTTATCCACACGCCCGTCTGGATAAGCCGTGGACAATCGCGCTATTTTTCTGTGTGGCGATTGGGGATAAGCTGCGCCGCACAGCAAAACAGGGAAAAGTTATCCCAGGCCGCGGCCTGTGCCCCACATTCAGTCCGCACAGTTACGCAAACCGCACAGCGTTGAACGCGTTGCATATTTGCCGCTTATCCACAGGCGCGGGCCTGTGTTGTTAACTATTACCTACGTATACATACAGATCTATAGAAAACCTCTGGGGAACGCACGCGCAGCGCCTGAAATCGGGCAGTGCGCCCGGGCGAACCGGGTTTCCACGCTATCGCAGCGCCATAGCGAAACAGCCCGAACCGGCCAAGGCCGATTCGGGCTGTTCGAGTTTTCCACTGCGCGCGCCGCACGGTGAGGTGCGGCGCACATTCCTCCACGACTCACCGCTTGCCGAACACGTCCCGATACGCGGCGTGCATCGCCAGCAACGGTGCGGCGACCAGCAGCGGCGTCAGCACCAGCGCCTTGAGCGGCGTATCCGCGAACGACACCGCATACGCGCCGGCCGTGATCGCGGCGATGCCGGGCACGAGGATCTTCCAGTTGCGCAGTGCCGCCAGCGCGCTGGCCGCGATCGCGTGGGTCGCCGACACGTTGTCGAGCATCACGAGCGCCGGTGCGAACCAGGCGAGCGCCACCGCCAACGTGAAAACCGGCGTAGCGACCAGCCAGTCGGCCGCGAAGCTCACGCCCGGCGTCATCATCAGCACGTCGCGCAGACCGAAGGTGAAGACGTAGGCAATCAGCACCATCACCGCGCCGTACAGGCCGACCGCGATCAGCGCACTGCGGCGCGCGCGCAGTGCGTCGAACGTGTCGCGCAGGCTCACCGCGCGGCCTGCCTGCGCGCGTCCCGCCGCATACATCAGCGCCCCGGCGAGCCACGGCGCGAAGAACACGGCGAGCGGGCGCAGCGCCGGTGCGAGTTCGAGCAGCGTGATGAAGTCCGCATACGCGAGGATCGCGCCGAGCCACATCAGCGGATGTTCGCGCGCGGCGTCCCAGCCGCTCGCGAGCCACGCGAAGGGGCGGGCGAGGTCGACTTCCCGCGCGTACGGCAGCGCTTGGCGCGCCCGGGCTGATCGTTGGGTACCGCTCAGATATTCGAGGTTCATGATTATGTCCTTTCTGGTAGCGAGTCCTGCACGTGCGGAAGAAGCCGCCGGTCGCGCGAGCCGCGCCCGGCGGCGGGGATCAGGTGCTGCTGTCGCGATCGAGGCTCGACGACACGCGATCGATCTGTTGCTTCACATAGCGCGCGAGCCCGCGCCACGTCAGACGGGTGAGCCATACGCACAGCAGCAGGCCCGCGAGACCGATGGGCAGCAGCAGCACGCCGAGGCTGGATTTGACGTTCGATACCACGACGCCGTCGTTCGCCGACACCTCGACGTGTTGCTTTTCGCCGTTGACCGAGATCTGGCCGTCATCGATCGACACCATGCTGCCGCCGCTGTTGATGATCATGCGGCCCTTGCCGTGTTCGCCCTGGGTGATCTTCACGCGATCGCCGTCGTTGTCCTTGATGTCCCACACGACCGACTTCGCATCCTTGCCGGTGCGCGCGAGCGACACACGCGCGCCTTCGTCGCTCTTGAGGTCGAGCGCGATCACGTCGTCGCGTGCGATGCTGTAGCTGCCGTCGTTGGCCTTCACGAGCACGTTCTTGGTGTCGAGCCCGACCGTCTCGAGCGTCAGGTTGCCGTCTTCCTTGCGCATCTCGACCGCGCCGTGCGTGGTGACCATCGACAGCTTCGAATCCTCGGCGAGATCGATCACGTAACGGTCGCCGACGATGCGCAGCTCGTGGATCCCGTCGAGCGCCTTGGTGAGGTTGGCGTTGGTGCCGTCCGCATTGAGGACGGTGCCGGGCGCGGCGGCCGCGCTCGCCGCGCTGCCGCCCCGATCGCCGATGACGATGTTGATCGGATGCCCGTCGAGCGACGGCGTGCCGAACAGGTGATGGCCGCCGAACACGACGAGCGCGACCAGCCCCGCGACGGTCAGCGCGCCCGAGATCACGTAGCCCGCCGTGAGCACGAGCAGGTAGATCATGAACGGCACGAGCAGCAGCATGTTCAGCAGCCCGAGCCCGGCCACCGAGCTGACCACCCGCAGCAGGTTGCCGAACGAGCGGCGGTCCTGCCATTGCTTGTAGTTGGCCTGCGCCTTCAGCTCGCGGGCGAGCTTCACGGGATCGCCGAGCGCCGCGATCACGTCTTCTTCGCTGCGGCCCGCGGCGAGCCCGTCGCTGATGTACTCGTGGTAGTCGGCGACGATTTCGTCGACCGCCTGTTTCGGCAAGTTGCTGAGTTCGTCCCGCAACGCCTGGATGAATGCTTCCTGCTTCATTGTGTTTCCCCTCTGTCCGCTGCCAAGCTGGGTAGTCCCAGCACTCCGTTCACTTCGTCGACGAAACTGCGCCATTCGCCTTCCATCTCCCGCAGACTGCGCCGGCCTGCATCGGTCATCGAGTAGTACTTGCGCGGCGGGCCCGAGGTGGATTCGACCAGGTAGGTCGACACCCACGCCTCGGTCTGCAAGCGCCGCATCAGCGGGTAGATCGTGCCCTCGCTGATTTCCATCGTCGCGGAGAGCGTCGACACCAGCTCGTAGGCGTAGCTGTCGCCGCGCGCCAGCACCGCGAGCACGCACATGTCGAGTGTTCCTTTCTTCAGTTGGGTTTTCATGCCATGTCACTTACGTAGTGTGTGTTGCAAGGTACCGTGTTATGTACTGCACGCGGCCGCGTCACGGAGCCCGTTGACATGTGCGGACTATAGCAGCGGCTATTGTTTTATGCAAGGTACTGTTCTATGCACGGCAATCAATAAATCGGGTCAGGTTGAGTGCTGACGGGGACGGGCCGCGTGGCGGGGCGGCGGACGCCGCTTCCGCCGGCCGGCGCGCCGGTCCGCCCAGAACGCAGTTTGAATTGACTGAGAGCGCACACCGGCGCGCGCGCCCGGCGATTCGCCGCATAGTCACACCAGTTCACTCAGCGAGGTCCGGCATGGCAGTGCACCACGGCGACGGCAAGGCGTACGACTACATCGTGATCGGCGGCGGCTCCGCCGGCTGCGTCGTGACCCACCGGCTGGTCGAGGCGGGCCACCGGGTGCTGCTGCTCGAAGCCGGGCCGCCCGACAATTCGCTCTTCATCCACACGCCCGCGACCTTCGTGCGCGTGATCGGCACGCGGCGCACCTGGATCTACGAGACCGAGCCGCAGGCGCACGCGGCGGGCCGCCGGATGTCGGTGCCGCAGGGCCGCACGCTGGGCGGCGGCAGCTCGGTCAACGCGATGGTCTACATCCGCGGCACCCCGGCCGACTACGACGGCTGGCGCGACGCCGGCTGCGCCGGCTGGGGCTGGGCCGACGTGCTGCCGTTCTTCCGCCGCGCCGAGCGCAACCAGCGGCTCGCCGGCCCGCTGCACGGCGTCGACGGGCCGCTCGCGGTCAGCGACACGCCGTACCGCCATCCGCTCAGCCAGGCCTTCGTGCGCGGCGCGCAGGAGCTGGGCTTCGCGTACAACGACGATTTCAACGGCGCCGGGCAGGCGGGCGTCGGCTTCTACCAGACCACCACCTTCGACGGCCGGCGCGGCAGCACCGCCGCGACCTATCTGGCCGCGGTGCGCGGCGATCCGAAGCTGACCGTCGAAACGGACGCGTGCGTGACGCGCATCGTGTTCGAGCACGGCGCGGCGGTGGGCGTGCAGTATCGGCGCGGCGGCGTCGAGCGCACGGTGCGCGCGCAGCGCGAGATCGTGCTGAGCGCGGGCGCGCTCGCGAGCCCGAAGCTGCTGATGCTGTCCGGCGTCGGGCCGGCCGGGCAGCTGCTCGAGCACGGCGTCCCGGTCGTGCACGACGCGCCCGACGTGGGCCGGCACTTCCAGGACCACCTCGAAGTGTCGCTGTACGGCCGCGCGCGCCGGCCGATCAGCCTGCTCGGCCAGGACCGCGGCTGGAACGCGCTGCGCCACGGCGCGCAGTACGGGCTGTTCCACACCGGGCTGCTGACCTCGAACGTGGTCGAGAGCGGCGGCTTCTTCGACACCCGCGGCAGCGGCCGGCCCGACGTGCAGTTCCACGTGCTGCCCGTGCTGGTCGGCGACGTCGGCCGCGCCCCGCTCGACGGCCACGGCATCTCGCTGAACCCATGCTTCCTGCGACCGAAATCGCGCGGCGTCGTGCGGTTGCGCAGCGCCGACCCGCAGGCGCCGATCCGCTTCGACGGCCAGTTCCTGAGCCATCCCGACGATTTCGCGACGCTGCGGCGCGGCCTCGATCTCGCGCGCGAGATCCTGCGTGCGCCGTCGATGACGAAGCTGATCTCGGCCGAGCTGCTGCCCGCCGGCACCCGGACCGATCTCGACGCCTACGTGCGCGAGCACGCGAAGACGGTGTATCACCCGGCCGGCACCTGTCGGATGGGCGGCGACGCCGACGCGGTCGTCGATCCCGAGCTGCGTGTGCGCGGCGTGCGCGGGCTGCGCATCTGCGACGCGTCGGTGATGCCGTCGCTCGTGTCCGGCAACACCAATGCGCCGACGATCATGATCGCCGAGCGCTGCGCGGCGTTCCTGCTCGCGTCCGCGCCGCACGCGGCCGACCCGACCGCGCGGGCCGGCGCTGTCGCCGGCCCGCGCTTCACTCATGAGGAGACCTGAACCATGCAATCCTTCGCAAACCGCGTCGCGCTGATCACGGGCGGCGGCACCGGGATCGGCGCCGCCGTCGCCCGCAAGTTCACCGAGGCGGGCGGCAAGGTCGTGCTGCTCGGCCGCCGCCGCGAACCGCTCGACGCCGTGGCGCGGCCGCTCGGCGGCCTCGCGGTCGCGGGCGACGCCGCCGCGCGCGACGATGTCCGGCGCGCGCTCGCCGCCGCGCGCGACGCGTTCGGCGGCGTCGACGTGCTGATCGCGAACGCGGGCGGCCACGGCGTCGGCAGCGCGCTCGACACTGACGACGACGCCTGGGCGCAGGCGACCCGCCTCAATCTCGACACCGCCTTCGTCTGCGCGCGCGAGCTGCTGCCGGAGTTGATCGAGCGGCGCGGCAACATCGTGATCGTGTCGTCGCTGGCCGGCCATTTCGCCGGCCCGGAGGTGGTCGGCTACGTGACCATGAAGCACGCGCTGCTCGGCCTCACGCGCTCGCTTGCGCGCGACTACGGGCGCGCCGGCGTGCGCGTGAACGCGATCTGCCCGGGCTGGGTGCGCACCGCGATGGCCGACGAGCAGATGGACGCGCTGAGCGCGAGCCAGGGCCTCGCGACGCGCGAGGACGCGTATCGCCTCGTCACGCGCGACGTGCCGCTCGGCCGGCCGGCCGAGCCCGACGAGGTGGCCTACGCGACGCTGTTCCTCGCCTCGCCGCAGGCCGCGATGATCACCGGCACGTCGCTGATGGTCGATGGCGGCGCTTCCGCCGTCGATCTGCCTACGGTCGCCTTCGCGCGCTGAGCCGGGCGCGTCTCCCTTTCCCTGATACCGAGGATCATTCCCATGGACCACAACCGCCCACAGGACTGGAAAAACTACGAGGATTTCGCGGCCGGCATCGACGCCAACCGGCTGCCGCCGACCCAGGCGCTCGTCGGCCGCGCGTTCACGTTCGCGCTGCCCGACGGCGATTTCCACGCGCGCTTCATCGACGGCCATGCACTCGCCTGGCGTCGCGGCGACGCGAGCGACACCGACTGGTACGAGGCGATCGAGGTTGCCGCGTCGACCTATTTCGTCGACATCACGTTCCGCGGCCGCCCGCACGACGCGCTGACGCTGGTGTTCAGCACCGCGAGCGCGCGCGTGCTGGCCGTGCTGTCGACGATCCGCAGCCGCGAGGTCGCGGGCGCCGCGCCGCGCGTGGCGCAGACCTTCCTGGCCGGCACGCTGGCGGGCCAGCCCGCGCAGGGCGCGGCGCCCGCCGAGACGCGCGACCTGATCGGCGTGCGCACGCTCAACGTGTACAGCCCGAACCACACCTACGAGCATACCTATCTGAGCAGCACGCGCTACTGCTGGCAGTGCCTCGTCGGCGAGCAGCGCGGGCACGGAGACGTCGATCTCGCGACCACCTGGAAGTTCGCGGACGACCTCTACCTGTTCACGTTCCGCGAATTCCTGATTCCGGTCGCGTCGGTGTTCGTCTTCAACTTCCAGGCCGGCCGTTCGACCGGCAAGTTCCTCGGCGAGACGGGCGACGGCGCGATCGCGAACAATCCGGCCGGCTCGTTCATCCACAAGCTGTCCCACACCGTCTACCCGACCGATGCCCAACCCGTCTGAGGAGCATGTGATGCGCACGCCTTACCAGATCATCGCCGAACACTACGCGGCGTCCGACCGCCGCGACCTTGCGGCGATGATGGCTGACCTCGCGCCGGACATCGAATGGATCGAGATGGCGGGTTTTCCGTGCGCGGGCACCTACCGCAGCGCGGACGAGATCGTCCGCAACGTGTTCGCGCGGCTCGGCGCCGAGTGGGACGGCTACGCCTTCACGCTCGAATCGCTGCACGACGCGGGCGACACCGTGCTCGGCGTCGGCTGGTACGCGGGCGCGCACAAGCTGACCGGCAAGGCGTTCCGCTGCCGGGTCGCGCACGTGTGGCGCGTCGAGGCGGGCCGCATCGTGCGCTTCGAGCAGTTCACCGACACGCTGCTCGTCGCGCGCGCGACGGAGCCGTGAGCGCCGCGCGCCGTTCATTTTCCGCACTTCCGCAAGCAAGGACCTCTTCATGCAACTGGCCGAACTCTCGACCCAGCACCAGCGTCAATCGGACTTTCTCGCGCGCCGCTCCTTCGGCAACTGGATCGACGGACGCGAGGTCGCGCCGCACTCGGCGCGCCATCTGAGCGTCATCGATCCGGCCACCGAGATGACGATCGCGGACGTCGCCGACAGCGACGCGCACGACATCGACGCGGCGGTGCGCGCCGCACGCCGCGCCTTCGAGGCCGACAGCTGGGCGAAGCTGCGCCCGGCCGACCGCGAGCGGCTGCTGCACGCGCTCGCCGAGCAGATCGAGCGGCACGCGGACGAGCTGGCCGCGCTGGAAACGCTCGAAACCGGCAAGCTCCTCGACGTCGCGCGCGCGATCGACGTATTCGGCGGCGCCGAGTTCGTGCGCTACATGGCGGGCTGGACCACCAAGATCGAAGGCTCGACGCTCGACACCTCGATCCCCGTCCCGCCGGGCACGGAATACTTCGCCTACACGAAGCGCGAGGCGGTCGGCGTGGTCGGCGCGATCGTGCCGTGGAATTTCCCGCTCGCGATCGCGCTGTGGAAGGTCGCGTCGGCGCTCGCGTGCGGCTGCACCGTGGTGCTCAAGCCGTCGGAGGAAACCCCGCTGACCGCGCTGCGGCTCGGCCAGCTCGCGCAGCAGGCGGGCCTGCCGCCCGGCGTGCTCAACATCGTCACGGGCAGCGGCGGGGAGGCGGGCGCGGCGCTCGTCGCGCACCCGGGCGTCGACAAGATCACTTTCACGGGCTCGGTCGAGGTCGGCAAGCGCATCGGGCATGTCGCGGTCGACCGGATGGCGCGCTTCACGCTCGAACTGGGCGGCAAGTCGCCGCTGATCATCTTCGACGATGCCGATCCCGAAGCAGCCGCGCAGGGCGCCGCGCAAGGCATCTTCTTCAACCAGGGGCAGGTGTGCACCGCGGGCTCGCGGGTCTACGTGCAAAAGCGCAGCTTCGAGCGGGTGGTCGCGGAACTCGCGGCGGCGGCCGAGCGGCTGCGCATCGGCTCGGGCTTCGATCCGCTCGCGCAGCTCGGCCCGCTCGTCTCGAAGGGCCATTTCGAGCGCGTGCTCGCCCATATCGCGCAGGCCCGGGAAGAGGGCGCGACACTCGTCACGGGCGGCGAACGCGCGCTCGCGGGCGGCTATTTCGTGAAGCCGACCGTGTTCGTCGACACCGACGCGTCGATGCGCATCGTGCGCGAGGAGGTGTTCGGCCCGGTGGTGACCGTGATGCCGTTCGAGGACGCCGACGATGCGGTGCGGCTCGCGAACGGCTCGGACTTCGGGCTCGCGGCGAGCGTGTGGTCGCGCGACCTGTCGCGCGTGCACCGCATCGTGCCGCGCCTGAAGGCGGGCATCGTGTGGGTCAACACCCACAACATGCTCGACAGCAACCTGCCGTTCGGCGGGGTCCGGCAGTCCGGCTACGGACGCGAGCTGGGCCGTGCCGCGCTCGATCAGTTCACCGAACTGAAGTCGGTCTGCATCGCGCACTGACGCACGCGGCGGGCACGCATCCCGCCGCCGACAACAACGTCCATCAGGAGACACCATGAAGCCGTTTTCCCCCCTCACGACACGCCGGCTCGCGCTCGCGCTGGCCGGCGCGGCCGGGCTGCTCGCGCTGCCGGCCGCGCACGCGCAGAGTTGCGGCCAGTCGACCGGCAAGCCGGCCGGCGGCGCGCCGATCCCGATCGGCGCGATCGTCGGCAAGACCGGTCCGGACGATTTCAGTTCGTCCGCGCAGGCGGCCGCCGCGTATTTCAAGTGCGTGAACGCGAACGGCGGGATTCACGGCCGGCCGATCCAGTACCTGGTCGAGGACGACCAGTGGAACCCGGAAACCGCCTCGCAGGTCGCGTCGAAGCTCGTGCGCGACCGCAAGGTGCTCGCGCTCGCGGGCAACGCGAGCTTCGTCGAATGCGGCGCGAACGCGAAGTTCTACGAGCAGGAGAACGTGATCGCGATCGCCGGCGTGGGCGTGCCGCGCGAATGCTATTTCGCGCGCAACTACGTGCCGCTCAACATGGGGCCGCGCCTGTCGATGACCCAGGTGGCGCTGTACGCGAAGCAGCAGTACAAGGCGACCCGCATGGTCTGCATCGCGCCGAACATCCCGAGCCTCGGCCGCTGGTCCTGCGAGGGCCCGACGCTGTGGGGCAAGCAGAACGGCGTGACGGTCGACACGATCGTGATGGATCCGGATTCCGCCGATCCGACCTCGGTCGTGCTGCAGGCGGCCTCGAAGAACCCGCAGGCGATCCTGCTCGGCTTGCCGAAGGGGCTCATGGTGCCGATCCTCGCGGCGGCCGAGCAGCAGAACCTCGGCAAGCGGATCTATTTCGTGTCGGCGGCGTCCGGCTACGACCTCGGCGTGCCGAAGGCGATCGGGCCGTACTGGCAGGGCAATTTCGACGTCAACCTCGAATTCCAGCCGCTCGACGCGACCACGCCCGACAACCGCAACTGGCTCGCGGTGATGAACCGCTACGGCGACCCGAAGAACCCGCGCGACACCTTCTCGCAGGCCGGCTACCTCGCCGCGCGGCTCGTCGCCGACACGCTGCTCAAGCTGCCCGCCGACCAGCTCGACCGCGCCCACGTGAGCGCCGCGCTGCGCGACGTGAAGGACTTCCGCAGCGACATCCTGTGCGAGCCGTTCTATGTCGGCGCGGGCGCGCGCCACAACGCGAACCACGCGGGACGGGTCGCGCAGTCGACCGGCTCGGGCTGGAAGACGGTGTCGACCTGCCAGTCCGTCGACGATCCGCAACTGGCCGACCTCCGCGCGACCGAACCGAAGGCGCATTGATGCCATGAGCTTCCTCGACTTCGTTCCCTACCTCGTGTCCGGGCTCGGCGTGGGCGCGGTCTACGCGCTGTCGGGCGTGGGCCTCGTCGTGCTGTACCGCGCGTCCGGCGTGCTGAACTTCGCGTTCGGCGCGATGGGCGCGACGGGCGCTTATGTCGCGGCGGCCTGTCTCGACGCCGGCTATCCGCAGGTGCTCGCGTGGTGCGCGGCGGTCGCCGCGGCGACCGCGACCTCGCTCGTCTACGGCCTCGTGCTCGCGCCGCGCCTCGCGGCGCGCGACCGGGTGGTGCGCAGCGTCGCGACGCTCGGCTTCGCGCTGATGCTGCTCGGCTTTTGCGAGTGGTACTGGGGCGACACGCCGCGCCGCCTGGTGCTGCCGACCGACGCGCAGGCGCTCGACTTCGGCGACGTGCGCTTCACCTACACGCGCCTCGTCGGCCTCGCGCTCGCGTTCGCGATGATGGCCGCGATCGGCGTGCTGCTCGCGCGCACCCGGCTCGGCCTGCAGATGCGCGCGCTCGCGAACCAGCGCGACCTGAGCGCGCTGCTCGGGATCCGCGTGCTGCGCGTCGACGCCGCCGCCTGGGTGATCTCCGGCGTGTTCGCGGGCATCACCGGTCTGCTGCTCGCGAACCTCGTGCGCCTGCAGGCGGCCGTGCTGACCTTCCTCGTGATCCCGGCCTTCGCGGCGGCCATCGTCGGCCGGCTGTCGTCGCTGCCGGCGACCGTCGCGGCCGGCGTCGCGATCGGGCTCGCCGAGGCGCTCGCGATCACGGTGCCGGGCTTCGCCGAATACCGCAGCGCGACGCCGTTCCTGATCGCGCTCGTCGCGATGCTGTTCATCGGTTCCACCTCGGGCGGCTCGGCCGCGAACGCATCATGAAACTGTCCTCCGTGTTACCGGGCCCCACGCAGGCCGCCGCTGCCGCGCCGCGTCCGGCGGGCAACCGGCGGCCGCTCGTCGCGATGCTCGGCACGCTCGCGCTGCTGGCGCTCGCCGTGCCGCTGCTGGCCGACGCCTACTGGCTCAAGACCCTGACCTCCGCGCTGATCCTCGGCATCGCCGCAGCCGGCGTCGCGATGCTGTACCGCCAGCTCGGGCTCGTGTGCCTGTCGCAGTACGCACTGCTCGGCGTCGGCGGCTGGGTCGCGCTGCGCCTCGCGCATCTCGGCGCGCCGTTCGAGCTGTGCGTGCTGGCGGGCGGCCTCGCGGGCAGCGTGCTCGGCATGATCGCGGGGCTCCCGGCGCTGCGTCTGCGCGGCCTCTATCTCGCGCTCGTCACGCTGATGATGGCGGGCGGCTTTCAGGTGATGGTCAGCGCGATCGGCTTTCCGGACGGCGGCGACGGCTTCACCGGCCATCTCGCGTTCGGCGCGCGTCAGATGATGGCGCGCCCGCCGCTCGGCCAGGGCGACGCCGCGTACTTCCGCTACGTCGCCGCCTGGGCCGCGCTCGCCTTCGCGCTGCTCGAACTGCACCGGCGCGCGAAGGCGGGGCGCTCGTGGGCGCTGATCCGGCGCGGCGAGACCACGGCGCTCGCCGCCGGGGTCAACATCGTGCTCTACCAGACCTGGGCCTTCGGCCTCGCGGGCCTGCTCGCGGGCCTGGCGGGCGGCCTGCTCGCCGGCAGCGTCGGCCAGCTCGACGGGCGCGCGTTCGCCGCGTCCGAATCCGTGCTGCTGTTCGCGCTGACGGTGGTGGGCGGGGTCTATCACTGGTTCGGCGCGCTGCTGGCGGGCCTGCTGCTGCGCGCGGTGCCGGCGCTGCTCACCGATTTCGGCGTGAACGGCTATCTCGCGATGATCTTCTTCGGTGCGGCGCTGCTGCATGCGTTCGTCACCGCACCGGCCGGCATCGCGGGCCAGCTCGCGGGGCTCGCCGCGCGCGTCGGCGCATGGCGGAGCGCGCGCGGCCACGGAGGCGCGCGATGATCGAGATCTCGAACCTGACCGTGCAGTTCGGCGGCACGCGCGTGCTCGACGCGCTCGACGCGACGCTCGCCGCGCCCGTGTGCGGGCTGATCGGCCCGAACGGCGCGGGCAAGACGACCCTGCTCAACGTGCTGAGCGGCTTCCTGCGGCCGCGCGCGGGCCGCATCGCGCTCGACGGCCGGCCGCTGCTCGACCTGAGCGTCACGCAGCGCGTGCGCGCCGGCGTGCGCCGCACCTTCCAGACCGAGCAGATCGTCGAGGACCTGAGCGTGCACGACAACGTGCTGGCGCTCGCCGAGCACGTGATGCCGCCCGCCGCCGCGCGCGACGACGCCGCGCGCGCGCTCGAACAGGTCGGCCTGGCGGACGTCGCGGCGCTGCCGGGCGCCGCGCTGAACCTGTATCAGCGACGCCTGCTGGAGCTGGCCAAGGCGCTCGTCGGCGCGCCGCGCCTGCTGCTGCTCGACGAGCCGGGCGCGGGCCTCACTGAGGCCGAGGCGGGCCGCCTGCGCGAGCTGGTGTGCGCGATTCCCGACACGAACGGCGCGCAGGTGCTGCTGATCGACCACGACGTCGACCTGATCGCGGCGACCTGCACGGAAACCCTGGTGCTGGATTTCGGCCGGCGGCTCGCGCTCGGCCCGACGCGCGCGGTGCTCGACGACCCGCAGGTGCGCAGCGCCTATCTCGGCAAGGAGTACGACGAACATGCGGCTTGAAGCGAAGGATCTGGTCGTGCACCGCGCGGGCAAGCCGGTGCTGCACGGCGTATCGGTGCAGGTCGCGCCGGGGCGGGTGACGGCGCTCGTCGGCGCGAACGGCGCGGGCAAGTCGACGCTCGTGATGAGCCTCGTGGGCGCGCTGCCGGTGAGCGCGGGCGAGGTGCGCCTCGACGGCGCGCCGCTCGGCGCCGCGCGGCCCGAGACGGTGCGCCGGCGCGGCGTCGCGGTGGTGCCAGAAGGGCACCGCGTGCTCGGCGAGCTGTCGGTGCTCGACAACCTGCGCGCGGCGGGGGCGTTCCTGCCCGCGCGACGCCTCGACGACGGGATCGAACGCGTGCTCGCGATCTTCCCCGAACTGAAGGCGAAGCTCGGCGCGCGCAGCCGCGACCTGTCGGGCGGGCAGAAGCAGATGGTGTGCGTCTCGCAGGCGCTCGTCGGCGCGCCGCACACGCTGTTGATCGACGAGCTGTCGCTCGGGCTCGCGCCCGCGGTGACGAAGCGGCTCGCGCAGGTCGTCGCGCGGATTGCCGAGGAAGGGGTCGGGGTGCTGCTGATCGAGCAGTTCACGACGATCGCGCTGGCGCTCGCGACCGATGCCTACGTGCTCGAACGCGGCCGGGTCGCGTTCGCGGGCGCGGCGCGCACGCTGCGCGAGCGGCCCGAGATCCTGCACGGCAGCTACCTCGCGTCGAAGCCCGCGGCGTGAGCGTCGCGCGCCGCGCGGGCTCACCGCTCGCGCGGCGCGTCAGGCGGCCGCGCGCTGCCGCACGAATTCGCGCGGCGTCATGCCGTAGCGCGACTTGAAGCTCCGGCAGAAGTGCGCGCTGCTGCTGAAGCCCCAGCTGAACGCGATGTCGGAGATGGCGGGCTTCGCGCCGCGCGCGTGGTCGAGCGCCTCCTTGCAGCGTTCGAGGCGACTGAGCCAGATGTAGCGGTCGATCGTCACGCCCTCGTCCTCGAAGATCCGGTGCAGGTAGCGCTTCGAGCAGCGCAGCGCGGCCGCGATCTGGTCGAGCGACAGGTCGGCGTCGGCGAGGTGGCCGTGGATGTACTGCTTCACGCGCACGCGCAGCACGGCGGGCAGGGTGACGGGCGCGCCCTGCGCGTCTTTCTGGGCAGTCAGCGTCGACACGATCAACCCCAGGATGGTTTCGGACAGCGCGTTGCCGGTCGCGCCGGGCAGCGACGGCAGCTGTTCCGACAGCGAGACGAGGAACGACGAGAGCAGCGAGAACAGGCCCTTCAACTCGAACTCGCGCGCCTCGGAGGTGTGCAGGTCGGGCACCGCGAAGCCGCCGAGCTGGCGACGCGGGATCTGGATCGCGAGCTGGCGGACCCGCGTCAGGTTCGAGATGCTGTAGGGCACCTTGGGGTCGTAGAGGCTCCAGTCGCCCGCGTGCAGCCTGAACACGCGGCCGCGCTGTTCGATCTCGCTCGTGCCGCTCAGCTGCAGGATCAGCTTGAAGTAATCGGAGCCGTGGTCGTGCAGCGCCGCGAGCGGCCGCACGATCTGGTGCGCGGGCGCGGCGATCGTGAAGACGCGCATCGGGCCGATCTCGTACTGGCCGAGCTGCGCGTCGAACGCATCGGTGTCGTCGCAGCGCGCATCGAGCCCGCCGAAATACTGCGTGACGACGCGGCCCCAGGCGCGGCCGCGGGACGCGGGCGATTCGCCCGCCGTCGTGAAGAATCTGCCATTCACCATCTGCTCCTTGCGAGAATCCGACGGGGCCGGATCGGGACAGCGGCATCCGGCATGCATGCCGGATATAGTTAGCATATTAAATATCAATCGACTGGAAAATCCGGTTTACTCCCGAACCGCGCCGGATGCGAATCCGCGCGCCGCGCGTCGGGCGATCGTCAGAATCCCGAAGCAAACGGCGTGCGGCCCGGCCGCGCATCGCGCGGGACCGGGCCGCCGATAAACCGGGCAGGGCCGTCTAGAAGCGCGTCAGCATGCCGAGCCGCCCGAGGAACTGCGTGCGCGAACTCGACTGCGCATTCGGCCCCATCACGCCGTTGATCCAGGCATCCGCGCCGACGCTGCCGCCCGCGAGCTGGTAGACGGCCTCGACATACACGGAGGTGCGCTTGGACAGCGCGTACTGCACGGCCCCCGTGAGCTGGTGCGCGTAGTTGTGGTCGAGCTGCGCGTTGCCCTTCATGTACTGGTAATTCGCGCCGATCGTCCACGGTGCGCCCACGTAGCGCCCGCCGACCTGCACCACGTTGATCGCGGCGCCCGTCAGCGTGTTCTTCGTGTTGGTGTAGAGCAGGTTGAGATCGACCAGCGTGAACGAGTAGCGCGCGCCGAGGCCCCAGTTGCGGATCCCATCGTGGCCGTTGTTCATCTGCGGATACTTGACCTCGACATAGGCCGCGCCGAGCCCAAAGTGGTCGCCCTCGTACTTCACGCCCGCGCTGATCGTGCTGTTCGCGGCCAGACCGCCCGGCTGGTTGCTGAAGCCGTACAGCGCACCGAACACGACCCCGCTGAGGTTCGCGCTCGTGTACTTCACCGAGTTCGCCACGCGCGACGAGCCCGCCATCCGGTCGAAGTCGAACGAGCCCGTCGGGTTGTCGGGGATGCCGAGCTTCGCGAACGGGCCTTGCCGGAAGTTGTACAGGCCGCCGTACTGGAACGCACCGTCGAACGAGCCGAAGTTCAGCGTGTCGGTCATGAAGTCGTATTGCTGGCCGAACGTGACGCTGCCGAGCCGTTCGTTCGACAGGCCGACCATCGCCGTGCGCGAGAACATCGCGCCCGCGGCCGGCAGCGCCGCGCCCGTGCCGAGCGCGTACTGCGAGGTCAGCTCGAACACCGCCTTGGTGCCGCCGCCGAGATCCTCCGTGCCTTTCAGGCCCCACAGGTTCGGCACGGCGATGCCGTCGTCGAAGTAGAGGCTGCGCTTGCCGCCCTCGTTGCTGACGTAGGACACGCCCGCGTCGATCAACCCGAACAGCGTCACGCCATCGGACGCGTGCGCGCCCGCCGCGACAGCCAGGCCGGCCATCGCTACCGTTAACTTTTTCATTGCGTCTCCGTCCGTCATTTGTTTTGTGGTCCTGCGGATCGACTCGACCGATCTCCGGGACGGAGTGTGAAACACGACGCGGCGGCAATCTTCACCGACGACGCACAAAGACTGTTCCCACCGCGCACACGGCGCGATGGCGCATCGCAGCGGAAGGGGAGGGGAACCGGTGGGGGAGCGGGCGGGCGACGCGCGTCGCGCCGCCCGCGGCGGGCCTCAGCCCGGGATGACGCGCGCGGCGTCCGCCGCGGCCAGCAGTTCGTCGACGCTGCGCGCGCGCAGATAGCGCGCGGGCTGATCGTCGTCCGCGATCGCGCGGAAGTGGGCGTCGGCGCACTGGATCTTGCGCTGCTCGCGACCGCGCTGGGCCTCGTCGAGGCGGCCGACCCGGGTCTCGACGACGAAGCACAGCTGCTGCGCGCCGTCCTCCTCGACCAACACGGCCCAGTCGGGCTTGTACGGGCCGAGCGGCGTCGCGATCTTGAACCAGCCCGGCAGCTTCGCGTACAGCTTCACCGCCGCGGCTTCCTCAAGCGCGTTCGCGAACGCCAGCTCGACGTTCGATTCGCACACCACGTCCTCGTGGATCGACTTGCGCGCGTCGCGCCGCAGGTTCTTCAGGTAGCCCGTCAGCTTCTCGTCGTCGAACAGCGACAGCGCGTACGCATGCTTCTCGCCGAGCCGCCGGTACGTGATGCCGTCGACGAGCGCCTGGCGCTTGCAGCGGTTCACGGTATCGGCGACCAGCGCGATGAACTGCTGCGGGTTGTGCCGGAACGCGTCGAGGCGGCCGCTTTCGAGCAGGATCGTCGCGATCGTGCGGCGCGTGAGCTGGGTGCGGTCCTGCAGTTCGGTCAGCAGGTCGGGCAGGGCGATCTCGCCTTCGTCGATCACCACGGTGCCCGCGCCGTCGGTCTCGGTCGCCTCGACGCCCGCCTTGCCGATCGAGATGTCCGCCTTGCGCCATTGCAGCCGCGCGCGCGCGATCTCGGGCGCGGCCTGAAGCGCCGCCACGCAGTCGCGCGCGAGCTGCGCGCTGTCGAACTGCACGCAGTAGGTGGTGCGATGGCGGATCTTGTCCCACAACGCGCGGAACGCCTCGCCGAGATAGACGGCCTTGCCCTCGCCGTCGCGGCGCAGCGCGATCTGCCGGCGGTCGTCGGCGTTGCGCACTTCGAGCCGCCCCGACAGCTTGCGCAGCACGTCGACGATCTGGCTGCGCTGCGCGTCGAACTCGGGCGGCAGCACGAGCGCGCCGCTCTTCAGCGCGAACTTCAGCGTGTCCTGCACCTTGCCGTGGGCGTCGAGGTAGCCGTGCGCGCGCAGATGCGCCCACAGCGCCTGCGACGCGTCGACGCCGAGCAGGCGCGGCTCGCCGTCGGCCGACCAGGCGGTGAGCGCCGCGAACTGGTGCGGCTCGACCACCCCGAAGCGGATCCCGGTGTCGGCCTCGATCTCCCGCTGCAGGTTGTCGGCGAACTGCTCGTAGCTTTCGTTCGCGATCACCGTCAGCGTGTTGATGTCGAAGCCGCGCACCCGCTCGCCGTGCTGGTTCACGCACAGGCGCAGGCCGCGCCCGATGGTCTGGCGGCGTTCGCGCTCGGTGTGGATGTCGCGCAGCGTGCAGATCTGGAACACGTTCGGGTTGTCCCAGCCTTCCTTGAGCGCCGAGTGCGAGAAGATGAAGCGCAGCGGCGTGTCGAACGACAGCAGCCGCTCCTTGTCCCTCATGATCAGGTTGTAGGCGCGCTCGGCGTCCTCGCGGCTGCTCGCGCTGCTGGTGCTGGTGTCGGTCCAGCCGCCCTTGCGGTCGATCGAGAAATAGCCGTCGTGCGCGTCCTGCGCGGCCGCCGCCACGTCCACGCCCTCGAACAGCGCGCGATACGCGGGCAGCTTCGCCGCGCGGCCGTACTCCTCCTCGAAGATCTGCGCGTAGTCGCCCTTGGCGGGCCGGCCGGCCGCGTCGTACCGCCGGTACTTGTCGACGGTGTCGATGAAGAACAGCGACAGCACCTTCACGCCGAACGGCCGCAGCCGCCGCTCCTTGTCGAGATGCTCGCGGATCGTGCGGCGGATCATCTCGCGCTGGATCGCGAGCGCATCGACGTCCGCGTGCGCGTCGCCGAGCGACAGGAACGCCTCGCCGCCCGGATAGCGCAGCTCGATGTACTCCGCGCCGCGCGCCGTGTGGATCTCGCCGATCCGGTAGTCCGCGTAGACCGCGCG
This sequence comes from Burkholderia sp. FERM BP-3421, assembly GCF_028657905.1. Taxonomy (NCBI): domain Bacteria; kingdom Pseudomonadati; phylum Pseudomonadota; class Betaproteobacteria; order Burkholderiales; family Burkholderiaceae; genus Burkholderia; species Burkholderia sp. FERM BP-3421. Next base: position 3,066,824 of record NZ_CP117782.1, read on the forward strand.
CTGCGCGACCCGCTCGAGGTCGTCGCCGTCGGCCACCGTGACCGCCTGGCGCACCACGCCCGCGGGCGTCGCGAGGTCCAGCTCGACGCGCGCGGAGATCGCGCCGCGCCGGTTCGCGACCGACACGAGCCGCAGGTACGGCTTGTTGTGCGCGTCCTCGACGGTCGCCGAGGCGATCTCGATCTGCTTGACGAGCTTGCGTTCGTACGCGTCGACCGCATCGAGCCGGTACACCATCTGATACTTGTCGGCGTGGGTCGCCGAATAGCGCAGCGTGCACAGCGGATGCATCGCGTCGAGCGCCTCCTTGCCGCGCCCGTCGAGGCCGCCGTCGACGCTCTGCGGCTCGTCGACGATCACGATCGGACGGGTCGCGCGGATCAGGTCGATCGGCTTCTCGCCGCCCGTCTTCTCGCTGTCCTTGTAGAGGTTGTTGACGTCCTTCTTGTTGATCGCGGCGACCGTCACCACCATGATCTGCACGTGCGCGCTCGCGGCGAAGTTGCGCACCTCGCCGAGCCGCGCGGAGTCGTACAGGAAGTAGTCGAACGGCACGCCGCCGTAGAGCCCGCGGAAATGCCGCTCGGTGATCTCGAGGGTCTTGTACACCCCCTCCTTGATCGCCACCGACGGCACCACGATCACGAACTTGGTGAAGCCGTAGCGGCGGTTCAGCTCGAAGATCGTGCGCAGGTACACATAGGTCTTGCCGGTGCCGGTCTCCATCTCGATGGTGAAGTCGGTCGCATACGGCGTGCCGGTCGGCGGCAGGCCGCCGTGCAGCTGGACGCGCGCGAGATTGGCCGCGAGCGCGTCGGGTTCGAGCGTCACGCGGTTGCCGACGCCGAGGTCGGACGCGCTCATGCCGAGCGCGATCTGGCGCGACGGGCCGCCGCGCGCGGCGTTGACGCTGAACTCCGCGCGGCAGGTTTCCTGCCCGCTGAACAGCCCGCAGACCGCCTCGATCGCTTCGAGCTGGTAGTCGAGATCGGGTTCGAAGTGCAGCTGCATCTCAGCGTTCCCCCGCACCGTGGCCGCGCGACGCGGCAAAGCAGACGAGCGCGCGCATCACAGGCTCCGGATCTGCTTGACGCCGTGCTGCTCGAGCAGCGCCGACAGGTTGACCTTCGCGACGTCGTCGATGAAGCCGTTGTCGCGGAACACGCAGCGCACCTCCTGCGGCGCGATGCCGCGCGCCTCGAGCAGCGCGACGATGCCGTCGGCGAGCGCGTCGGCGTCGTGGCGCGTGATGCGCGCGTCGAAGCACGCGATCAGCGCATCGCCGACCACGTGCACCGACTTGCCCGCCACCGTCAGCGTATCGATCGGCGCGCACAGGTCGAGGCCGCGCTTGAGCATCAGCTCGTACAGCAGGTCGTGGTCGGAGCGGCCGTCCTTGATGTGCTCGACCGAGGCGAGCAGCGACTGCTGCACGTCGTCGCCGTGCGGATCCCACTCGACGACATTGGTCGAATCGAGCCGGAACACGCGGAAGCCGAGATCCGCGCGATGCCCCGGATACTCGGCGTCGATCCGCTTCGCCGCGCGCCGCAGCCGCTCCTTGGTGATCTCGGCGAGGTTGCGCGGCTTCTTCAGCTTCGCGCAGAACTCGGCCGCCGCCTTCTGGTCCTTGCTCGCCGCGTCGAGCGGCTCGGGCAGCTGCACCAGCACGTAGCGGCGCCGCGCGCCGTCGGCCGCGTTGAGCGCCATCACCGCGTGCGCGGTGGTGCCCGAGCCGCCGAAGAAATCGACCACCAGGTCGTCGCCGCTCGTGCACCAGCCGATCAGCGAGGCCGCGAAATCGGTCGGCTTCGGCTGGTCGAACGGAATCTCCAGTTCCTTCAGGCGTGCGTCGTCCGAGCCGCCGAACGGCAGGATCGACGGCACGTTCTCATACATGTTCTCGTCGAGGTAGTAGATCCGCTGCGGCTGGGTGGTCTCGTCCGCGCCGAACGCGATCAGCCCCTTGTCGAGCAGCTCGCGCATGGTCGCGGGCGGATTGCGCCAGCCGCGCTCCGGCACCGGGCAGGGCCGCCCCGTGCCCGGGTGGACGAGCGGGATGAAATAGTCGTCGGGCGCCTTCTTCTTGTTCGGCCACGCCATCGACACCAGGCGGAACACGCGCCCGTCGGCCGAGATCCGGTCGTACATCGCCTCGCCGCCCGACAGCGTGGTCTGCGCGCGCAGCCAGGCGCGGTAGGCCAGGGTCGCGTCCGCGCCCGATGCGCTGGCCGCGAGCGCGTCGCGCGCGGCGTCGAGCATGCGCTGCGCGTTGCGCTTGGGCCGCTTGAGCGGCGCGTCGTCGAACAGCCGGTCCGCGTTGCGCGCGAACAGCACGATCGATTCGTGCTGGTACGCGATGCCGCGCGCGTCGCCCTTCGGATTGCGCTTGTCCCACACCGCGACGCCCAGCTCGTTCTCCTCGCCGAAGATCTCGCGCATCACGAGCACGAGCGCGTGCGCCTCGTGCTCGTCGATGTGCACGGCGATCAGGCCGTCGTCCGCGAGCAGGTCGCGCGCGAGCTTCAGGCGCGGATAGATCATGTTGAGCCAGTCGGTGTGGAACCGGCCGTTGGCCTCGGTGTTGCTGCTCAGCTTCTGGCCGCCCGCGGCCTGGCCCGTCAGCGCGAGATAGTGGCGCAGGCTGTCGGTGAAGTTGTCGGGATAGACGAAATCCTTGCCGGTGTTGTACGGCGGATCGATGTAGACGAGCTTGACCCGGTTCGCGCAGCTTTTCTGCAGCAGCTTCAGCACTTCGAGGTTGTCGCCCTCGATCATCAGGTTGCGGGTGGCGGCCCACGCGACGCTCTCGTCGGGGCAGGGACGCAGCGTGCCGGACGAGGGCGTGAGCGCGAGCTGGCGCGCGCGGCGCTTGCCGTGCCAGTGGAACCCGTATTTCTCGTCGGCCTCGCTCACGGCGCGTTCGCCGACCAGCTGCCTGAGCGCGTCGAGATCGAGGGCCGCGCCCTCCGGTCCTTCGGTCACGCATTCCGGAAACAGCGCCCGGAGCCGCTCGAGGTTCTCGGCCGCGAGATTCGTGGAGTGGGCTTCCGGACTGGACGCCTCGATTTTCTGCATCATCTTTCCCATCAATTGCCTGTCTGCGTGCCGCGCGCGGGGAGGCCCGGCGGCGGCGAAGGCGAAACGCTAACGATCCGCGCGGCGCAGGTCAAGGAGCGGATCCGCATGGATCCGGTTGAGAAGGGGCATGCGCGGCGAACCGGGAACCGGGGCGGGAAAAGATGTGGATAACTTTTCCGCCGGGCTGTGCGCGCGCGAACCCGCGCCGGCCGATCCGGATGCGGCGCCCGGGATCGCGTCCGGGCCCCCTCAAGTCAAGCGCCGAAGTATACCGGGCGGACCGGCCGCGGCCGGTCCGGCGGTGCGGCGCGCCGTCGCCGGCGGGGCGGGGCCGGGCCGGGTCCGGACGAAGGAGCAAGGGACGGACGGCCGCGTCGCTCAGCGCAAGCCGGCCGCGACGCGTCCCATCATGTCGATGCCGGTGTCGAACAGCCGCCCGAAGAACGGGATCATGTTCGGCAGCATCAGCTGCACGAGCAGCAACCCGACCAGCATCGTGACCGGGAAGCCGACCTGGAACACGCCGATCTGCGGCGCGGCGCGGTTCAGGATGCCGAGCGCGAGGTTGGCGATCAGCACCGCGGCGACCACCGGCAGCGCGAGCAGCAGGCCCATCGCGAACACGGCCGAGCCGAACGCGGCGATGGCGCGCCAGCCGGGCGCGTGCAGCAGGTCCGCCGACACCGGCAGCAGCTGGAACGATTCGGCGAGCGCGGCGAACACCTGGAGATGGCCGTCGAACGCGAGGAACGCGAGCAGCGCGATCGCGTTCAGGAAACGGCCGAGCACGGGCGTCGCGCTGCTCGCGTGCGGATCGAAGAAGGTCGCGAAGCCGAGGCCCATCTGCAGCCCGATGAAGTCGCCCGCGGCCTCGATCGCCGCGAACACGACCTGCATCGTGAAGCCGAGCGCCACGCCGATCAGGAACTGGTTGACGAGGATCCAGATGCCCTGCGCGGAGAACACCGTCACGTTCGGCAGCGGCCCGAGGGTCGGCGCGACGATGATCGCGATGAAGGCCGCGAGGCCGACCTTCACGCGCGCCGGCACGCTCGCGTGGCCGACCACGGGCGCGGTCGCGACGAGCGCGAGGAAGCGCACGAACGGCCACATGAACGCGGTGAGCCAGCCGTTCAGCTGGGCGTAGGTGACGGAGAACATCGGGCGGGGCGCAGCGGCGGGCTCAGCCCGCGCCGAGCGTCGCGACGCGCAGTAGCATCTCGCGCGTGTAGTCGAGCATGGTCGACAGCATCCAGGGGCCGGCGATCACGAGCGTGACCGCGACGGCGAGCAGCTTCGGGATGAACGACAGGGTGGTCTCGTTGATCTGGGTCGCCGCCTGGAACAGGCTCACGACGAGGCCGACGCACAGCGCGACGAGCAACAGCGGCGCGGCGAGCAGCAGGCCGACGTACATCGCCTGGTGGGCGAGCGTCATCACGTTTTCGGGCGTCATCGCGCGTCTCCTCAGGTGAAGCTTTGCGCCAGCGAGCCGATCAGCAGCTGCCAGCCGTCGACCAGCACGAACAGCATCAGCTTGAACGGCAGCGAGATGGTGGCGGGCGACACCATCATCATCCCCATCGACATCAGCACGCTCGCGACCACCATGTCGATGATCAGGAACGGGATGAAGATCGTGAAGCCGATCTGGAAGCCCGTCTTCAGCTCGCTCGTGACGAACGCGGGCACCAGCAGCGACAGCGGCACGTCCTCCGGGCCCTGCATCGGCGCGGCCTTCGAGATCTTCGCGAACAGCGCGAGATCGGCCTCGCGGGTCTGCTTGAGCATGAAGGTCTTGAACGGCGCGACGCCGCGCTGCACGGCGTCGTCCATGCCCAGCGCGCCGACCGAAAACGGCTTGTAGCCGTCGTTGTAGGCCTTGTCGAGCACGGGCGACATCACGAACAGGGTGAGGAACAGCGCGAGGCCGACCATCACCTGATTGGGCGGGGTGGTCGTGGTGCCGAGCGCCTGGCGCAGCAGCGACAGCACGATGATGATGCGCGTGAAGCTCGTCATCATCAGCACCATGGCCGGCAGGAACGACAGCATCGTGAGCAGCAGCATGGTCTGCACGCTCAACGAATAGGTGGTGCCGCCGTTCGGGCCGGGGCTCGTGTTGAACGCGGGCAGGCCCGCCGTCTGGGCGAGCGCGAGCGCGGGCGCGAGGCCCAGCGCGAGGAGCGGGAGGTAGCGCGCCGCGCGGCGCATCACGGTGATCATCATCGGACTACGGTCGGGAGAGGGGAGCACGGCCGCGCGCGCGGCGCGGCGGCACGGAGCGCCGCGCATGGTCAGCGGTTGCGCCCGAGGCGCTTGCCGGCCTCGCCGCGCAGCGCCTCGCGGAAACGCTGGCCGAAGCTGCCGGACGGCGCCGGGTCGTCGGCGGGCTCGGCGATGCCGGTCGAGCCGGCGGGCAGCGTGTGCAGCAGCCGCACGTTGCCCGGCGCGACGCCGAGCACGAGCCAGGTGTCGCCGATCTCGACGACCGTCGCGCTTTCCTTGCCGCCGACCGCCACGCTCGCGACCACCTTGAGCGCGCCGCCGCGGCGCGTGGGCTGGAAGCCGAGCCGGCGCGCGAGCCACGCGCAGCCGAACACGAGGCCGATCACGACCGCGAGCCCGACCAGCGTCTGCATCACCGCGCCGACGCCGAGCGACGGCGCGGCCGAGCCGACCACCACGCCGGACGCGACCGACGCGGGATGGTTGACCGCATCCATGTCGGCCGCGAAGCCGACGCCGGACTGCAGCGCGGCGGCCAGCGCGACGCCCGCGAGCGCGACCCGTCGCATCATCGATTGAGCTTCCGGATCCGTTCCGACGGCGTGATGATGTCGGTCAGCCGGATCCCGAACTTGTCGTTGACCACCACCACCTCGCCCTGCGCGATCAGGCAGCCGTTGACGAGCACGTCCATCGGCTCGCCGGCCATGCCGTCCAGCTCGACCACCGAACCCTGCGCGAGCTGCAGCAGGTTGCGGATCGCGATCTTGGTGCGGCCCAGCTCGACGGTCATCTTGACCGGGATGTCGAGAATCATCTCGATGTCGTTGTGGGTCGAGGTCGCGGCCGCCTTCGACAGCGGCTGGAACACGCCCGCGCCCGATGCGCCGGTCTCGATCGGCTGGTCGTTCTGCTCGGCGAGCGCCGCCGCCCAGTCGTCGAGGCTCGCCTCGCCCGAGGCGGCAGCCGGCGCCGCCGCATCGGCCAGCGCGGCATCGGCCAGCGCCTGCGGATCGTCCGCGCCCGTCGTGTCGTTCAGTTCAGTCATATCCCCTTTCCTTCATCGTGTCGCTGGCGCCGATCATCTTCTGCACGCGCAGCGCGTATTGGCCATTGAAAATGCCGTAGCCGCATTCCATCACCGGCACGCCGTCGACCTTAGCGGTGATCGTGTCGGCGATGTCGAGCGGCAGCACGTCGCCCGTACGCAGATTCAGGATCCGCTCGAACGTCGTGGGAATTTCTGCGAGGTTCGCGGTCAGCTCGACCTCGGCCGACTGCACCTGCTGCGACAGCACGCGCACCCAGCGGCGGTCGACTTCGAGCGCCTCGCCCTGGATCGGCGAACTCAGCACGTCGCGGATCGGCTCGATCATCGAGTAGGGCATGCAGATGTGCAGCGTGCCGCCCGTCGGCCCGAACTCGATCGAGAACTGGGTGACGATCACGATCTCGTTGGGCGTCGCGACGTTCGCGAACTGGGTGTGCATCTCCGAGCGCACGTGCTCGAACTGCAGCGGCCGCACGCTTTTCCAGGCGCTCGAGTACTGCTCGAACACCAGGTTCAGCAGCTTGCCGATGATGCGCTGCTCGGTCGCGGTGAAGTCGCGGCCCTCGACCCGGGTGTGGAAGCGCCCGTCGCCGCCGAACAGGTTGTCGACCACGAAGAACACCAGGTTCGGATCGAACACGAACAGCGAGGTGCCGCGCAGCGGCTTCACGTGCACCAGGTTCAGGTTGGTCGGGATCGGCAGGTTGCGGGTGAACTCGCTGTACTTCTGCACCTTCACCTGGCTCACCGAGATTTCCGCGGTGCGCCGCATGAAGTTGAAGATGCCGATCCGCAAGAGTCGCGCGAAGCGGTCGTTGATGATCTCGAGGCCGGGCATCCGGCCGCGGACGATCCGTTCCTGCGTCGCGATGTTGTACGGGCGCACGCCCGACGCATCGCGCTGCTCGGATACGGAATCGGTCTCGCCTGTAACGCCCTTGAGGAGTGCATCGACCTCCTCCTGGGACATGAACTCTTCGTGGCCCATGCGCGCTCCTTTGCCGGCGGCGTTATTGGACGACGAACTCGGTGAACAGCACGTCGTCGACGCGTGCGCTCTGATTGCCCGGCTGGGTCGGCTCCTCGATCAGCTTCTTCAGCTCGCCCGCGAGCGCCTGCTTGCCGTCGATCGTCGCCAGTTCTTCCGGGTGCTTGGCCGACAGCGCGAGCAGGATCCGGCTGCGGATCTCCGGCATGTGCTGGGTCAGGTGCTCCTGCGCCTTCGCATCGGTGAGCTTCAGCGACAGGCCGACGCGCAGGTAGTGCTGCACGCCGTCGTCCGACTGCAGGTTGACGGTGAGCGGCTCCAGCGCGAAGAAGGTCGGCACCGGCAGCGGCGCCGGCGCGCTCGCGGCGGCGCCCGGGTGCGCGCCCTGCTTGCCCATGAACACGTACATGCCGCCGGCGGCCGCGGCCGCGGCGCCGAGCCCGACCAGGACGATAAGCGCGAGGCGCTTGAACTTGCCGGTCGGCGCGGGTTTGTCTGCGGGCTGGTTTGCGGTCGTGGTGGCCATGTGGATGCGTGCGTGATGACTCGTAGCATGCATTGTTCGGCATCCGGGCCCGGCGCGATGGGCGGAATAGAAGGGGGAATTCCGGCTATCTCAGCCGTTTGTCAGTGCCGATGTCAGGCGGATGACAGCTTCGGCGGCCGCCGGGCGCTAGATCGGCAGCAGGGTCAGGAGCGGCGCGAGCAGCACCATCGCGACCCCGGCGATCATCATGGTGAGGCTCGACACGACGCCCTCCTCACTGCCGATCTCGCGCGCCTTGGCGGTGCCGACCGCGTGCGCGGCGGCGCCGAACAGCGCGCCGCGCGCGAGCCGGCTGCGCAGCGGCAGCAGCGCGAGCACGAGCTCGCCGATCAGCATCCCGCACACGCCGGTCGCGATCACGAACAGCGCCGTGAGGTCGCGCGGCGCGTGGATCCGGTCCGACACCGCGAGCGCGAACGGCGTGGAGATCGAGCGCGTCATCAGGCTGCGCTGCAGCTCGGGCGACAGGTGCAGCAGCTTCGCGAGCAGCAGCGAGCCGCACAGCGCGGCGGCGATCCCGACCGCCACGCCGACCGTCAGCGACAGCCAGTGTCGCCGCATCAGCGCGCGGTATTCGTAGATCGGCACGGCGAATGCCAGGGTGGCCGGGCCGAGCAGCCACATCAGCCAGCGGGTGTCGTGGAAGTACACGGCATACGGGGTGCCCGTCAGCGCGACGAGCGCGACCAGCACCGCGGGCACCATCACGAGCGGCGAGAACAGCAGGGTCTTGCGGCGCGCGTAGAGCCGCTTCGAGGCGAAATAGAGCGCGATCGTGAGGACGAAGCAGCCGGCCGACCAGGCGGCGCTGGCGACGGGCGTGGCGGGCAGGGCGGCGAAGGCGAGCATGGCGGCGGGCGGCTCAGGCGGCCGCGGCCTTGGGCGTGGGCGCGCCCGGCCGGGCGCGGCGCCGGTCGGCGCGCCGGCGCCGCAGCGCGAGGCGGCGCTCGAAGCCCGCCGCGACGTCGACGGCGACCGCCACGGCCAGCATCACGAACGCGGTGCCGGCGACCACGACGAGCGCCAGCCGCCAGCCGTCGACGCGGAACAGCCCGCCGTACTGGACGGCCGCGACGGTGGCCGGGATGAAGAACAGCAGCATGTCGGACAGCAGCCAGTTCGCGCCGTCCTGGATCCAGCCGGGCGCGACGCCGCCGCTCCACAGCAGCGCGAGCAGCACGGCGAGCCCGATCACGCCCGACGGCACCGGCAGCCCGCTCGCGCGCACGGCCCAGTCGACCGCGAGCCACAGCGCGCCGAGCGCGGCGGTCTGCAGCACGATCCGGCCGGCGCGGGCGGTGGGGATGGCGGCGGCAAACGGCTTCGACATGACGGTTCCAGACGGTTTCAACGGACCGGCCCAGTATAAATTTCACCCCGTCATAAATAAAATGACTTGAATCTATTAAAATCATTCCATATTGGAATTCAGAGACCGGGGAGACGGCCATGGAACTGCGGGCGCTGCGTTATTTCGTCGAGGTGGTCCGGCAACAGAGCTTCACGGCCGCGGCCGAGCTGATGTTCGTCACCCAGCCGACCATCAGCAAGATGGTGAAATCGCTGGAGGACGAGATCGGCTCGCCGCTGCTGCTGCGCGACGGTCGCCAGATGGTGCTGACGGATGCCGGGCGCATCGTGTTCCAGCGCGGCCAGGACGTGCTTGCCGCGCAGGCGCAGCTGCGGGCCGAGCTGAACGATCTCGGCACGCTCGGGCGCGGCGAGCTGACGATCGGCATCCCGCCGCTCGGCGGCTCGCTGTTCACGCCGGCGATCGCGGCGTTCCGCCGGCGCTACCCGAAGATCGAGCTGAAGCTGTTCGAGCAGGGCGCGCGCGCGATCGAGGCGGCGCTCATGGCGGGCGAGCTGGAGCTGGGCGGCGTGCTGGAGCCGGTCGACCCGGCCGTGTTCGAGGTGCTGCCGATGGTGCGCGCGCCGCTGTGGCTGGTCTCGCGGCGCGGCGCGCGCTGGGACGAGGCGGCCGCGGTGCCGCTCGCCGACCTCGCGGGCGAACCGTTCGTGTTCTACGGGGAAAGCCTCGCGCTGCACGACGCGGTGCTCGACGCATGCCGCCGGGCCGGCTTCACGCCGTCGATCGTGAGCCGCAGCGGCCATTGGGATTTCATGGCGGCGCTGGTGCACGCGGGAGTCGGCATCGCGCTGCTGCCGGAGCCGTACTGCCGGCGGCTCGACTCGGCCGAGTTCAGCTGCCGGCCGATCGTCGAGCCCGAGATCAGCTGGGCGATCGCGGTCGGCTGGCTCAGGAAGGGCTACCTGTCGCATGCGGCGCGCGCGTGGCTCGACGTCGCGCGCGAGACCCGGCCGGTCGACCCGGGCGACGATCTCGTGTTCGGCGGCCTGCGCGCGCGCTGAGGCGCGGCGCTCAATGCCCGAGCGCGGGCCCCAAGCCCTTCTTCGGCTTGGTCACCCAGACCAGCAGCGAGAGCCCGATGAACGCGAGCCCCGACAGGTAGAAGAAATCGTTGGTCGCCATCATGAAGCCCTGCTGCGTGACGAGCTGGTTGATCTGCGCGCTCGACACCTGGCCGACGACGCCGAGCTGCGCGAGCGCGTCCTGGTAGGCGGTGGTGTTCTGCGCGTAGACGTTGACGGATTCCGACAGCACCGCGTGGTGGTAGATCGCGTCGTTCTCCCAGTAGGTCGAGCTGACGGCGGTGCCGATCGCGCCCGACAGCGTGCGCAGGAAGTTCGACAGCCCGGACGCGCTCGCGAGCCGCTCGTCGCTGATGCTCGACAGCGTGATGGTGGTCATCGGCACGAAGAAGCACGCGACGCCGATCCCCTGCACGAGGCGCGGCAGGATCACGTGGTTGAACGGCACGTCGAGCGTGAAGGTGGAATTCCAGAACGACACGCCAGCGAACACGACGAACGCGAAGCTCGCGACCATCCGCAGGTCGAGCCGGTGCAGGTTGCGGCCGATCAGCGGCGACAGCACGAGCGCGAGCAGGCCGACGGGCGCGGTCGCGAGGCCGGCGATCCCGGCCGTGTAGCCCATCACGGTCTGCAGCCACAGCGGGAAGATCACGACCGAGCCGAAGAAGGCCATGAAGCCGAACGAGATGATCAGCGCGCCGAGCGCGAAGTTGCGGTCCTTGAACAGCGACAGGTCGACGATCGGCTCCTTCTCGGTGGTCTCCCACACCAGCATGAACGCGATCGCGACGACCGCGATCAGCGCGAGCGCGACGATGAAGCGCGAATTGAACCAGTCGCGGTCCTTGCCGAGGTCGAGCATCATCTGCAGGCAGGACACGCCGATCACGAGCAGCGCGAGCCCGATCGCGTCGATCCGCTGCCGGGTGGTCTTCGTCTCCCTGCCGCGCAGCAGGAAGTATGCGCACACGGCCGAGAAGATCCCGATCGGCAGGTTGATGTAGAAGATCCAGGGCCAGGTGTAGTTGTCGGTGATCCAGCCGCCCATCACCGGGCCGAAGATCGGCGCGACGATCACCGTCATCGCCCACAGGCCGAGCGCGAGGCCGCGCTTCGCGGGCGGATAGCTGCGCATCAGGATGGTCTGCGAGAGCGGCACCATCGGGCCGGACACGAGCCCCTGCAACAGCCGGAACGCGATCAGCGACTCGAAATTGGTCGCGAACCCGCACAGCGCGGACGCGATCGTGAACGCGAGCACCGACAGCGTGAAGAGCCGCACCTCGCCGACCCGGCGCGCGAGCCAGCCGGTCAGCGGCACCGCGATCGCGGAGGCGACCGAATACGACGAGATCACCCAGGTGCCTTCGCTCGTCGCGACGCCGAGGCTGCCGGAGATGGTCGGCACGGCGACATTGGCGATCGAGGTGTCGAGCACCTCCATGAAGGTGCCGAGCGCGAGCCCGACGGTGAGCAGCGCGAGCACGCCGCCCGATAGCGGCGCGGGTTCGGCGGAAGCAGTGGCGGGGGCCGTCGCGGCCATGAGTCTCTCCCAAGGAGCGCGCGCGCCCCGGCATGGTTCGGGCGGCCGGATCATGCATGCAGAGTCGGCTTCTGCCCAGACAGATAAATAAGCGTCCACTGAATAAATCGATGACTGCGCCGCGCGGCTAGCGCGCCGGCGGATCCTCCTGCTTGACGCACGCGCGGCCGTCCGGCGGCCCGTTGGCGATGAAGCGCTGCAGGAGCGCGGTGAGGGTGCTCAGTTCGTCGGCGGAAAAGCCCGTGAGCTGCGCGTTCAGTTCGCCCGCGATCACGCCCGGCAGCGCACGCGCCGCATCCGCGCCGCGCGCGGTCAGGCTCAGCTCGATCACGCGCCGATCCGACGCGCTGCGCGCGCGGCTGATGAAATCCTTCTTCTCGAGGCGGTCCAGCAGGCGGGTCATCGAGCCGCTGTCGTACGACAGCTTGCGCGACAGCTCGAACGGCGTGCGCGCATTGCCGCGCGCGAGCAGCAGGATCACGCCGATCTGCTGCGCCGTCAGGTCGAGCGGCCCGAGCGCGCGGTCCATCCGTTCGAACAGCGCCTGGCGCGCCTTCGTCAGGTAATAGCCGAGGCTCGATTCAAGCTCGATGTGCTGGGGATCGTAGAGTTCGCTCATCCGGCATGCCGGGGTCGGTTGCGGAGACGGCAACAGTGCATTGCCGCGAAAGACGCGGCCAGTATCTTGAAAACTAATTGCATAGTCAATATTATTTCAGGCAATGAGTTACGCGCGGCCCATGCCGCCCGACCCGATGTTCCGACTGCTGTGATCGACGCGCCGCCGCCGCGCCGCGTCCCGAGGATGCCGCGATGCTGTTCCTGAAAAATGCCGCCGGCGCGCTGCGCCGCAGCCTGTCCGATACCGCCCACCACGCGTTCGCCGGCCCGCACCGCGGCTGGAAGATCGCGCTCTACGTCGCGATGCTGGTGGTGCCCGGCGGTTCGCTCGCGGCGCTCGGGTTCGCGTGGTTCGACCACCGCCGGCATCGCGCCGCGCAGGCCGGCGCGGGACAGGGGGGCGAGGCGGCGCAGGAGCCGTCGACATGGCCCGCCGCCGCGCACTGCCACTGACGCCTTCCCGCCGCCGTAGCGCCCGCGCGCGTAACGGACGGTAAACCGGCCCGCCGCGCCGGTAACACATCGCGCCCCGTCCCCGCTTTACCCTTCCGTCTGCGCATTCCCGTATCCGTCAGTTACCATTCCGGCCACACGCCGCGAACACGGCCGCCCCGCCCGTTTGCCCATGTCGCAGACGCGCCGCCCCGAAGGAATCCAGACCATGCCGCAAGCCCCCTTTCCGCGCGCCGCCCGCACGCTGAGCGCCGCCGCAGTCGCCGTCGCGACCGCCGTGCTGCTCGCCGGCTGCGCCGTCGGCCCCGACTACCATCGCCCCGACACCGCGATTCCCGCCGCGTTCAAGGAAGCGCCGGCCGGCTGGAAGGTCGCGCAGCCGGCCGACCGCACCGACCGCGGCGCCTGGTGGGCGGTCTACGGCGATCCGCAGCTCGACGCGCTGGTCGCGCGCGTGAACACCTCGAACCAGACCGTCGCGCAGTACGCGGCCGCCTATCGGCAGGCCCGCGCGCTCGTCGACCAGGCGCGCGCCGCCTACTTCCCGACCGTCGGCCTGACCGCGAGCGGCAGCCGCGCGGGCAGCGCGCTGTCGTCGGGCGGCAGTTCGGTCTCGACCGGCACCCCGCGCAGCGTCGGCAACAGCTACAACGTCGGCCTCGACGCGTCGTGGGAGCCCGATCTGTGGGGCAAGGTGAGCCGCACCGTCAGCGCGCAGAAGGCGGGCGAATCGGCCGCCGCGGCCGATCTCGCGAACGCGCGGCTGTCCGCGCAGGCGACGCTCGCGCAGACCTATTTCCAGCTGCGCGCGGCCGACGCCACGCAACAGCTGCTCGACGGCACGGTCGCGTCGTACCAGAAGTCGCTGCAACTGACCGAGAACCAATACGCGCAGGGCGTCGCGGCGCGCTCGGACGTGATCCAGGCGCAGACGCAGCTGCAATCGGCGCAGGCCGCCGCGATCGACAACGGCGTGGCCCGCGCGCAATACGAGCACGCGATCGCGACACTCGTCGGCGAACCCGCGTCGACCTTCTCGCTGCCGCCGATGCCGCTCGCGGCCGAACCGCCGACCACCCCGCCCGACGTGCCGTCGGCGCTGCTCGAACGACGCCCGGACGTGGCCGCCGCGGAACGCCGCGCGGCCGCCGCGAACGAGCAGATAGGGGTGGCCATCGCCGCGTTCTTCCCGACCCTCACGCTGTCCGCGACGGGCGGCTTCCAGAGTTCGGTGTGGTCGTCGCTGTTCACGCTGCCGTCGCGCTTCTGGACGGTCGGCCCGCAGCTCGCCGCGACGCTGTTCGACGCCGGCCTGCGCCGCGCGCAGACCGAGGCCGCGCGCGCGACCTACGACCAGGACGTCGCGACCTACCGCTCGACCGTGCTGTCGGCCTTCCAGGACGTCGAGGACAATCTCGCGTCGCTGCGGATCCTCGAAAACGAAGTCGTCGTGCAGCGGCAGGCCGTCGATTCCGCGCAGCACGCGCTCGACATCACGCTGAACCAGTACAAGGCGGGCACCGTCGCCTACCTGAACGTGCTGACCGCGCAGACCACCGCGTTCAGCACCAAGCAGAAGCTCGCGAGCCTCGCCGGCCAACGGATGGTGGCGTCGGTGGGCCTCGTGAAGGCGCTGGGCGGCGGCTGGGATGCGTCGCAGATGGCGCGCGAGACGGGCGGCATGCAGGCCCCGCCCGCGTCAGGCGCGGCCGCCGCGCCGACGCCGCTCGCGCAGGAGTAGGTGCTCAAGGGATGCGGGGGCTTGGGCGCGCGGCTCTGTGAGGGCGAGGCCCCGAGAGCGAAAACATGACGGTCCCGCCGTAACGGCGAGACCGTCACGGCGAGACGCCAGGGGTAAATCGCCGGGAGCGCCCCCCGGGCGCATCACGCTCAGGGGGCGCCGCCGTAGATCAGCGACACCGAGCCGTCCCCGACCGGGTGGCCGAGCAGGTTCAGCAGCCCGGCGAGATTGTCGCGCTGCTCGGGCGTCGCGCTCGCGTTGCCGCGGAACGACGCCTGGTTCGGACCGAAGTCGCCGCGCCCGGTCAACGTCAGCGGCCCCTTGAGGGTCGCGAGATCGAGCGTCGAGGCCGCGCCCTGCGCCTGCAGCACCGCACGATAGTCGCCGAGCGGCTTCACGCGCGACACCCGCGAACTCATCCCGGTGATCGTCACGGTCAGCTGGCCGAACGCGTCGTTGCCGATCAACCGCCAGTCGGTCCAGCCGATCCGCACGTCGCCCTGCAGGTCGAGCGTGTTGAACGGCGTGCCGAGCCCCGCGAGCAGCGACGCGGGCACCGCCATCGCACCCGCCGACAGCGTCGCGCCGCGCAGCGTCGCATCGAGCGTCACCGCGTCGGGCATCGCATCGGTCTGCAGCATCCGCATCCGCACCCGGCCGCCGAACAGCGGCCAGAATTCGGTATGCCACTCGACCCGTCCCGGCAGCAGCGTCGACGCGCTGCGATCCGCGCCGGGCGCGAGCAGCAGCGTCGCCGAGCCCTGCCACAGCGAGCCGGACGGATTGACGAGATTCACATGGCCGCCCGTCGCCCGCGCGAATTGCGGGGTGACCCAGGCGGCGGGCAACAGCGTGACGAGCGTGATCCCCATCGCGACCGCGCCGACGGCAAGCCACGGCAGCGCGGCCCGCACGCGTATCCGGCGGGTCATCGGCGCGATCGCGCCCGCCGCGCCCGGCGTTCGACCGTCGTGCTCACTTGGCCCCCGCCGGCTGCAGCACCGCGGTCAGGTCGACCTGGCCGTCCTCCTTGAGCGCGGTCGCGTGCGCCTCGACCACCTGCGCCTTGAACTGCCGGCGCACGTCGTCGAGCCACTGCGTCCACAGCGGGAACGCGGCGTTCTTCAGCTGGATCTGCACGCCGTTGCCCACCACCTGCACCTGCGCGCCCACGAAGCCGTGGTCGGACAGCGAGGCGGTCAGCGCATCCTTGAGCGCAAGGCCCGTCGGCGCGACGCCCTGCGCGGCCGCGACGAGCGGGCGCGCCTCGTTGGCCTGGGCCATCATCTGCGCGAGCTGCTGCTGCATCACCGGCAGCGCGCGGCGGATCTTGTCGCGGCCTTCCTGCGCGGGCGACCACAGCATGGAATAGGCGATCACGAGCGCGAGCACGCCGCCGCCCCAGCCGATCAGCTGCTTCTCGCGGTTCGTGCGTTCGTCCCAGAACTGGGTCAGGGTTTCGTTCAGCTCGGTCTTGTTCATGAGCGGCTCCGGATGGTCCACTTGCCCGTGCTGCTGTCGATCTCGCCCGTGAGACCGTTGCGCGCAAGCCGCTGGTTGAAATCGGGATCGACCTTGACCTCGGGCTTGAAGCCGACGTCGAGGCGACGGTCGTGATAGTCGAGCGAGGCGATGCCGTTCGCCGGCAGCGGCCCGAGCGAGCGGGCCACCCCGCTCGCGAGCGCGAGGAAGTCGTTCGGCGACAGCTCGCCCGCCGCGACCCGCAGCTGGTCGAGCTGGCGCGACATCTGCGCGGACGGATCGAGCACCGTCGTGGTCTTCGGGAAGGCGGACAGCAGCGTCTCGGTGATCTGCGCGGACAGCGCATCGCGCTCGCGCGCGAGCCGCCACCAGTCGAGATTCATGCCGATCACCGCGACCACGAGCGTCAGCGCGGCGAGCCCGATGGGCAGCCGCAGCCGCCGCAGCGTCGCGCGGTCGAAGCGCCACGGCGTGACCTCGAACTCGAACTGGCACAGGTCGAACGATTCGTCGAGCGCCCGGCGCGCGAACGCATCGAACGGCAGCAGCGTCGCGCCCGGCAGCAGGCGCGCGTCGTCGCGCGGCTTGATCGACGCCAGCTGCGGCTCCGCGCCCGGTTCGCCCAGTTCGTACAGGTCGAACGGCAGCGGGCCCGCGAGCGCGGCGAGCGTCGCGCCCGCCGCCGGGGCCGGCGCGGCGAAGCCTTCGCCGAGCGGGCCGCGCGCGAGCGCGAGTTCGAGCCGCGGCGCGAGCGGCGCGGCCGGCACGTCGGTCGCTTCTTCCGCGAGCGACGGTGCGCTGGTCAGCGCGACGCCCAGCACCGCCGCGACGAACGGCGCATGCCGTTCGTCCGCACCGGCCGCCTCGGCGCCGTCCTCACCGTCGGCGAGGGCGGCGGCGGCATCCGCCGTCGCGAGCACGGCCACGTCATGCGGCGCCGTCACCTCGCGCGGCAGCGGCAGGCAGCGGGTCGCGGGCACCGCGCGCACGTGGCGGTGACCCGCGCCCGCGAACGCGTCGATGACGAAGCGGAACCAGGTGCGGTCGATGACGGCCAGCACGCGGCGGCCGTCGGCGAGCGCGGCGGGGTCGAGCGCGATATGGCAGCCCTGCGGATCCTGGATCAGCTGATCCTCGATGATGTTCGGCAAGGCCTGCCGCAGCTTCGGGCCCTTCAGCGGCGGCACGCTGGCCGCGAGCATCAGCAGGTCGCGCGCGGCGACGACGAGCACCGTCGACGCGGCCTGCGGCAGCAGCGTGAACGCGGCGCGGCCCGCGCGCTGCAGGTGGCCGGCCTTGTCGACGAGCGCGAACGACAGCTCGGGCCATTGCCACTCCTGCAAGGACGCGGCCGGCTCGCGCGGCGGCAGTAAAACGATCAACGTGCTCAAGAGCTCCTCTCCCGAATGGCGTTGTTATAGCTGGTCGCGGATGCGCACGATGCGCGTCGTGTGCGTGGTCGGATCACGATACACGAGCGACGTGCGATCCACCTCCGCGCGATCGTGCTCGATGCGGCCCCGCACGATGAAATAACTGGTCGTGACGTCGATCTGGCTCGAATCGAGGTTCGCGTTCGGCGCGCCAGCGGCGCGCAGCGCGAGCTGCACGTCGCCGACGTTGCGGAAGAACACGGTCTCGCGGCGCGACACCAGCATCTGCGCGCTCGACACCGACAGGCCCGGCACCAGCGCCGCGATCACCTCGGCGGGCGCGGTGTTCAGGTTGACGGGCGTGGTCGTCGGCAGCA
The DNA here is from genome assembly GCF_028657905.1 of Burkholderia sp. FERM BP-3421. NCBI lineage: Bacteria > Pseudomonadati > Pseudomonadota > Betaproteobacteria > Burkholderiales > Burkholderiaceae > Burkholderia > Burkholderia sp. FERM BP-3421. Next base: position 3,084,707 of record NZ_CP117782.1, read on the forward strand.
CCGTGACGAACGGGCGCAGCCGCGCGACCATCTCGGGCGTGACGCCGTCGACGTCGAGCAGCGAATCGACGCTCGTCATCATCAGCGGGATCGCGCCGCGGTTGTCGTTGCTGTCGGACAGGCCCGGGTCGTCGCTGAAACTCTCGCTGCCGGTCGTGCCGCCGCCGTCCGGCATCACGATCGGCGCGCTCGTCGCGCCCGGCAGCGCCGCCGACTGGAAGCGCAGCGCCGACTGCGACAGCGCCTTGCGCATATGGCGCGCGACCGTCTTCGCGAGTTGCGAATCGAGCCCGAGCGAGGTCAGCAGCCGCTGGAACGTCTGCACCTGCAGCGCGTTCAACTGCAGCTTGCCGGGCGCGGGCGAGGTCACCAGGTTGCGCAGGTTGAACTTCGCCTGCGCATCCTCGATCGAGCCCGACAGATAGGTGTCCGTCGCATCCTGCGCGCCGGGCGCGCCGATCCGCCCGAGGAACTCGGACAGCTTGGTCTTCGCGATCGGCACCGCCCAGATGCCGCCCAGGTAGGTGACGGTCGGCGACGTGTCGCCTTCCGAGCGCAGGATCATGCGGGTCCAGTCGAGCGCGCCGCGCGCGACCCACTGCGCCTGCGCGATCAGCCGCTGGTTCTCGATGCGCCGCACCTGCACCTGCTGGCGCCACAGCATGCCCGACACCAGGATCGCGGCCAGCGCGACCACGAGCAGCGCACTGATGATCGCAACGCCGCGCTGCGGTGCGATGACGGCGCGGCGCGCGGCGCGCTTGAAGGGGAAGGAAAGCGGGGCGCGCATGTCACTCTCCGACCAGGAAGACGCGCGCGATCGGCGCCTTCAGCGAGGTCGCGCCGATGCTGACCTCGAGGCCCGTCACCGCGCGCGGCGGCGGCGCATTGCCGAGCATCGGCACCTTCAGCGCGTTGTTGTTCTGCGCGAGCGCATCGTCGGCGTCGGGCATGCTGGTGGTCCAGCCGACCCGCGGCACGTAGAGGCGCGCGGTGATCGCGCCGACGCCGCGCATCAGCGGCACCGCACTCCAGCCCTCGGTGCTGTCGCCGTGCAGCGCGCTGCGCAGGTCGCCGATCGTGCCGAGCGGCGGCGACGCATAGCGCACGACGCGCCCGCCCGAGATCCGGTAGCGCACCACCTGCAGGCGCGGCGCCGCGCCGGGCGGGTCGAGGTCGCGCACGATCTGCAGCGTGTCGCCCGCGACCCGGATCGCCGGTTCGCCGGCTTCGTCGTCGGTCGTGGCGCGGCGCGCATCGGTGCGCATCTGGTCGAACATCTGCGCGAACACGCGCTCGTCCTCCATCGCGCCCGCGACCTTGTCGCGACCGCGCATCACCTGGTCGAGCCCGCGCCAAGACAGGATCGCGACGACCGCGAGGATCGTGATCGCGATCATCATCTCGATCAGCGTGAAGCCGCGCACGCCGCGCGGCAGGTGTTCAGAGCGAGCGGCTGGTTTCATTCGCCACCACCGTCACCATTTGGGCGAGCATGCCCTTGCGGCCGTTCATCGACACCGACACCTCGACGCGCCGGAACACCGGATTCGGCGTCGCGCTCACGCGCTGCGTGCAGGTGAGCGGCACGTTGCCCTGCGAGCAATCGAAGCTCTGCTCGCCGATCTCGGGCCAGGCATGCGCGAGCCGCAGCTGGGTCAGCGCGTTGTCGGCGCTCCAGCCCGCGAGCAGGCGCTCGTGCAGTTCCAAGGAATCGCTGGCCATGGTGCCGACCGCGCGGATCGATGCGGCGAGCGCGACCGCGATGATCGCGAGCGCGACCAGCACCTCGATCATCGTGAAGCCGCCGACGCGGCGGCGGCCCGGCACGGCGGGCAGGCATCGGGCGCGCCGCATCAGCGCACCTCGTACCGGCCGTTGCCGGTGCCGACGATCGCGATGCTGCCGACCGACGAATAGAGCGTGACACGCACCGGCGTATCGATCGCCTCGGTGCCGAACACGACGCGCTCGGGCTGGGTGTCCGAGCCGGGATAGTCGATCGCCGCGCCCGTCACGCCGCCGTCCCAGCCGCGCGGACGCAGCAGGTCGTCGCGCAGCGGACGCCAGCCGTCGGCCGTGCGCACGTCGAAGCGGAAGCCATGCTCGGTCGGCTGCCACGCGATCGGCCGCGCGCGCACCTGGGCCTCGTCGCCGGCGCTCTCGAACAGGAGCGCGAGCCGCTGCGCCTCCTCGCGCAGGTCGGTGCGCGGATTGCGCCGCATCGACAGCGAGGCGAGCGACACCAGCAGGCCCGCGATCACGAGCACGACCAGCATCTCGAGCAGCGTGAAGCCGCGCGCGCGGCCGCGCGCGCCGGGGAGGGAAGTCGTGCCGTATCCGTGCATGAAGGACTGGACGTATGAGTCGGGCGGGCGGGGCGGCGGACGCCGTCACGCGTTTATTGCCACGAGCCGATGTCGGAGTCGTTGCCTTCGCCGCCTTCCTTGCCGTCCGCGCCGTAGCTGAACACGTCGATCTCGCCGTGCACGCCCGGGTTCAGGTACTTGTACGCATTGCCCCACGGGTCGTTCGGCAGGCGCTCGAGGTAGCCGCCGTCCTTCCAGTTGTTCGGGATCGGATCGGTGCTCGGCTTCGCGATCAGCGCGCCGAGGCCCTGGTCCTGGCTCGGGTAGCGGCCGTTGTCGAGACGATACAGCTTGAGCGCCTGCATGATGGTGCCGATGTCCTGCTTGGCCGCGACCGCGCGCGCCTGGTCCGGACGGCTCATGATCTTCGGCACGATCAGCGCCGCGAGGATGCCGAGAATCGCCACCACCACCATGATCTCGATCAGCGTGAAACCGCGTTGGCGGCGCGCGTGTTGCGAGCGGCGAGTGATCCACGTTTGCATGACTGAAACCTCTTTTTTCAAATAAATAAATGACCGGTGAGCGAAAGTCGCGGGCCGCGCGCCGGATCATCCGCACGCCCGCGTGAAGCCGCATTGTAAGTCGCGTGCGGCTGGTGACTTCCACCCAACGCAAATTTCACATTCATCCGTACAATAGGGCGCATGAACGCGCTCTCGATCCGGATCCTTTCCCTCGCCCTGTTTGCGGCGCTGTGCGCGACGGCCACTTATTGGACCGTCACGCTATCCGCGCATCAGGCCCCGCTACCGGCCGCCGCCGCCCACGCGCCGCTGCGCACCGAGGAGGCCGCCGCGTTGTTCGGCGGCCAGCTCACGCGCAGCCCGATACAGGACATCCACCTGTTCGGCATCCTCGCGCTGCAGCGCGGCGCGGCCGCGATCATCGGCATCGGCGGCGACGCCCCGCGCGCCGTGTCGCTCGGCGCCGAGGTCGCGCAGGGCGCGAAGCTCGCCGAAGTCCGCGACCGCTCGGTGATCGTCGAACGCAACGGCGCCCGCTCCGAGATCTTCCTGCCCGCCAACACCCCGTCGCCCGCGATCTACGTGCGCTGAATGCCGGCGCCGCCCCCTCGGCCGGGGCGGCTCCCTGTCGTCGTTCCCTGTTACTGCACCATGTTGTTCAGTTCGATGATCGGCAGCATCACCGCGAGCACGATCACGAGCACGATGCCGCCCATCGCGAGGATCAGGAGCGGTTCCAGCAGGCTCGTCAGGAACATCGTGCGGCGCTCCAGCTCGCGCGCCTCGCCGTCGGCCGCGCGGTCGAGCATCGTCGTCACGTCGCCCGTCGCCTCGCCCGAGCGGATCAGGTGCACGAGCACCGGCGGAAACGTCTTCACGTTGTTGAGCGCGCGCGACAGCGCCGAACCCTCGCGCACCCGCACGATCGCATCGTCGATGTTGACCCGCATCGCGCGGTTCGACAGCGTCTCGCCCGCCGCCTGCAGCGCGCGCAGGATCGGCACGCCGGCCGCGCTCAGGATCCCGAGCGTGCTCGCGAAGCGCACGGTGTTGTAGCCGCGCACCAGCTTGCCGAGCAGCGGCGCGGTGAGCAGCCAGCGGTCGAACGCGAGCCGCGGCCCGTCGCGCGACAGCGTCGCCTTCACGAGGTAGGCGACGAGCGCCACCGCGATCAGCATCGCCCACCACCAGTGACGCACGAAATCGGACAGCGCCATCATCACGATCGTGAGCATCGGCAATTGCTGCTTGGTGCTCGCGAACACGTTGACCACCTGCGGCACCACGTAGCTGAGCAGGAACGTGACGATGCCGAGCGCGATCAGCGTGACGATCGCGGGATAGGTGAACGCCAGCACGATCTTCTGCTTGAGCGCGTTGCGCTGCTCGATGTAGTCGGCGAGCCGCGACAGCACCACGCCGAGCTTGCCGGTGTGCTCGCCCGCCGACACCAGCGCGCGGTAGATGTCCGGGAAATCGCGCGGATGTTCGGAGAGCGCGTTCGCGAGCGAATGGCCGCCCAGCACTTCGGCGCGGATCGCGGCCATCAGCTCGCGGATGTAGTCGCGTTCGGCCTGCTCGGTCAGCACCGAGAGCGCCTCGTCGAGCGGCAGGCCGGCCGTCAGCAGGCTCGCGAGCTGACGGGTCAGGATCGCCTGTTCGCGCTGCGACAGCTTGCGGCCGAGCGCGAGACGCTGGCTGCGCTCGCCGCGCGTGCGGCTGGCCGCCGGCTCGACCACGAGCGGCGTGAGCCCCTGGGTGCGCAACTGGCCGCGCGCGGCGCGCGCGCTGTCGGCGTCGATCACGCCCTTCTGCGCGCGGCCCGCGGAATCGATCGCTTCGAAACGGAATGCCGGCATCGCGCTACGCGCCTCCCGTCACGCGCAGCACTTCCTCGAGCGAGGTCGCGCCCGCCGCGAGCCAGCGCTCGGCGTCGTCGCGCAGCGTGCGCATCCCGTTCGCGCGGCCGGCCGCGAGGATTTCCGAATCGGGCGCGTTGCGGTGAACCAGCGCGCGGATCGAATCGTCGATCACCAGCAGTTCGTAGACCCCGCGCCGGCCGGTATAGCCCGAATGGCTGCACCTGTCGCAGCCGACCGGATGCCAGACGACGCGCCCGTCCTCGTGACGCTCTTCCTTGCAGGCCGGGCACAGCTGCCGCACCAGGCGCTGCGCGAGCACGCCGAGCAGCGACGATGCGAGCAGGTAGGGCTCGACGCCCATGTCGGTCAGGCGGGTCACGGCCGACGACGCGTCGTTCGTGTGCAGCGTCGCGAGCACCAGGTGGCCCGTCAGCGACGCCTGCACGGCGATCTGCGCGGTTTCGAGGTCGCGGATTTCGCCGATCATGATCACGTCGGGATCCTGGCGCAGGATCGAGCGCAGCGCGCGCGCGAAGGTCATGCCGATCCGTTCGTTGACCTGGGTCTGGCCGATGCCGGCAAGGTCGTACTCGATCGGATCCTCGACCGTCATGATGTTGGTCGTGGTGGTTTCGAGCCGCGACATCGCCGCGTACAGCGTAGTCGTCTTGCCCGAGCCGGTCGGCCCCGTGACCAGCACGATGCCGTGCGGCTTGGAGATCTGCTGGTCGAATTCCACGAGCGTGTCGCGGCCCATCCCGAGCGCTTCGAGATTGAGGCGCTGCGCGTCCTTCTCGAGCAGACGCAGCACCGCGCGCTCGCCGTGCCCGGTCGGCAGCGTCGAGACCCGCACGTCGACCGGCCGGCCGCCGACCCGCAGCGTGATCCGGCCGTCCTGCGGCAGGCGCTTCTCGGCGATGTCGAGCTGCGCCATGATCTTGATCCGCGAGATCAGCGCGCCGTGCAGCGCCTTCTTCGGGCGCACCACGTCGCGCAGCGTGCCGTCGACCCGGAAGCGCACGACCGAGGCGTTCTCGAACGGCTCGATGTGGATGTCCGAGGCCTGCTCGCGCGCGGCCTGCGTGAGCAGCGCGTTGATCATGCGGATGATCGGCGCGTCGTCTTCCGATTCGAGCAGATCCTCGACCTCGGGAATGTCCTGCATCAGGCGCGACAGGTCGACCTCGCCCTCGACCTCGCCGACCACCTGCGCCGCGCTGCCGTCCTGGCGCGCGTACGCATGATTGATCGCGAGCGCGAGTTCGTCGGCAGGCAGGCGCTGCACCGACACCGCGCCGAAATTGCGCGCGACCTCGGCGAGCGCCGCGCCGCTCGTGCGTTCGCTGATCCACACCTCGAGCGTGTCCGCGTGCTGGTGCGCGATCAGGATCTGGCCGGCCTTGGCGAAGCCGTAGGGCAGCAGGCGCGCGGCCAGCGGCGAGGGCGCCGCGCGCTCGCCCGCCGGCCCGCCGGCGCCGCCGGACTGGCTGCCCATCGGGGCGGCGAGCGTCGGCATCACGGCTGGGCTCCCGGCGCTGCGGTGGTCGGCACGGTGCCGAACGGCACGGCGCCGGCGGGCGCCGCGGCCGGGGTGCTGGCCGGCGTGGGCGGCGTCGCCTGCTGACGGCGCATCTTGTCGATGTCGAACAGGTTCAGCGCCGGCGAGCCGCCCTGGCTCGGGCCGAGCGGCATCGGCGGGACCACCGGGTCGTCCTTGTCCTTGATGATGTTGTTGTCCGACTTGTATGCGCCCGTCACGCCCTGGATGTAGTCGTAGCGGTTCGCGGTGACGGCCTGCGCGGTTTCGCGATCGTTGATGATCACGGGGCGCAGGAACACCATCAGGTTGGTTTTCTGGCGGGATTTGGCTTCCGAGCGGAACAGCTGGCCGATCCAGGGAATGTCGCCCAGCAGCGGCACCTTGTTGTTGCTGACGTTGTATTGATCCTGCATCAAGCCGCCGAGCACGATGATCTCGCCGTTGTCCGCGAGCACGGTCGACTGGATCGAGCGCTTGTTGAACGTCGGTCCGGGCGAATTGGCCGCGGTGCTGCTGGCCGATTGAGATTGAAGCACGGACGAATCTTCGGTGTAGAGCTGCAGCTTCAGGATGCCGCCCTCGGTGATCTGCGGCTTCACGTGCAGCGTGAGACCGACGTCGCGACGGTCGTAGGTATTGAACGCGCTCGGCGTCGTGCCGTTCGTGAGGTTCGAGTACGAACCCGTCGGAATCGGGATGTTCTGGCCGACGACGATCTTCGCTTCCTCGTTGTCGAGCGTGATCAGGTTCGGCGTCGACAGCACGTTCGCGTCGCTCGAACCGGCGAAGAACTGCAGCAGCGCACCCAGCCCCTGCACGCCGAACATGTTGTGCAGCCAGCCGATGTTCAGCCCGCTCGTGACCGAGGAGAGGCCGGCGCTGGTCGCCGCCAGGCCGACGATGCTGTTGCCGAGCGCTGCACCGCCGATCGACGTCCCACCCGGCAGGTTCGTCCCGGCGAACAGCGCGTTGTTCGCGACCTGCCACTGGATCCCGAGGTTGCCGGCCGTGGTCGCCTGCAGTTCGACGACGAGCGCCTCGATGTACACCTGCGCGCGCCGCGCGTCGAGCTGGTCGATCACCGCGCGCAGGTTCCGGTAGACCGGATCGGACGCCGTGATGATCAGCGAATTGGTGGCCGGGTCCGCCTGGATCATGCCGCCCGGCTGGTTGTCGTCGCCCTTGTCCTTGTCGCCGCCGAGCAGGCCGCCGCTGCCGAGGCTGCCGTTGCTGCCGCCCGACGAACCGCCGCTGCCCGACGACGAACCGCCGAGGCCGCCCGACGGCAGCGGCGGGGTGCCCGACGAACCGGTCCCGAAGTTGCTGCTGTTCGACGACGAGCCGTTCTGGTTGAACGAATTGGCGTCATTCGAGCTGGCCGACGAATTGCTGTCGCCGCTGCCCTTGCCGAGCATGCCGCGCAGCGTCTTCGCGAGCTTCGTCGCGTCGGCGTTGCGCAGCGGCACGACGTGCATGTTGCCGGGCACGCCGCTCGGCGCGTCGAGCTGCTGGATCAGCTTCTTCGCGGCGGCGAGGCGCGACGCGTTCGACGCGCGCAGCAGCACCGCGTTGGTCCGCGGGTCGGCGGTCACCGTGACCTTGAGGGTCGCGTCGGTGTTGCCGATCGCACCCGGGTCGAGCAGCTTGCCGAGCTGGGTGGCGATGTCGATCGCGTTGGCGTTGTGCAGCGGCACGACCACCACCTGCGCGCCCGCCGCGGTGTCCACGCCGGCGATGATCTGCGCGATCCGGCGGACATTGTCGGCGTAGTCGGTGACGACGATCGTATTGTTGGCCGGGTACGCGGTGATCGTGTTGTTCGGCGAGATCAGCGGCCGCAGCACCGGCAGCAGGTTGTTGGCCGACTCGTTGCGCAGTTCGAACACCTGCGTGATGACCTGGTCGCCGCGCGCCTGCGGGTTGTTGCCGACATAGGTCGGCACGCCCTGCAGCTTGGCGTCGGCTTCCGGCACGACCTTGAGCACGCCGTGGTCCTGGACGAGCGAGAAGCCCTGCATGCGCAGCGCCGCCTGCAGCGTCTTCAGCGCCTGATCCTCGGGCACCGGCCGTTCGGATACCAGGTTCAGCTGGCCCTTGACGCGCGGGTCGACGATGATCGTCTTGCCCGTCGCGGCGCCGATCGCCTTGGCGACCTGGTCGATGTCCGCATTGGCGAAATTGAGCGTGACCTGTGCGTGGACGGCCTGTGCGGCGACAATTCCGGCGACGACGAGCGCCGTCGAGACGCGCCGCAAAACAATGCGAGTTCTTGTCATGGAGTAGTAGATCAATGCCGGCGGTGGCCGTTTCCGACGGTAATGCGTTGAGTCAATTTCAAAACGCAGACATTAGCAGCTTTTCGTGTCCGAAATATCACATCGAACCGAACACTGTCTCCTATACGACATAAAAAATTGACGTGCGCGACGTATGCCGTATGTAAGCATCCTCCTTCGCCCGGGAATCGCCTTCTTCGTTAATTTGATAAGAACCAAAACGAAAATGCGGTATAAACGGCTACTGTCAGATTCCGTCAGCCCGCGCCGGCCGCCCTCGTGGGCCCGCCCGGGTGCCGGTATGATACGGGCGCCTCAGTCGGCCACGCGTGAAAACTGTCTGCGGGTTTTCCCGGTCTCGGGCCGTTTGGGGGCTCGATTCAACACCATCAGTAAACAATCAACAATCAGCGGTTTATTTTTGGGATGATGAAACGCCGTTTCCTGATCGCAGTGCTCGTTGCCGGCGCCGGATTCGCCAGCGCGTCCGCGCGCGCCGATTGCTACGACGAGGCCGCCCGTTATCAGAAGGTCAATCCGCTGATCCTGCGCGCGATCGCATGGCAGGAGTCGCGCAATCGCCCCGATGCGCTGAACAAGAATGCGAACGGCTCGACCGACTACGGGATCATGCAGATCAATTCGATCCATCTGCCGGCGCTCAAGCAGTACGGCATCACGCGCGACACGCTGATGGAACCGTGCAAGAACGTCTATATCGCGGCGTGGCACCTGCGCCAGAAGATGAACAAGTACGGCAACACGTGGCAGGCGATCGGCTCGTACCACTCGGAAACGCCGTCGCTGCGCGACAAGTACGCACGCCAGATCGCCGCGATCCTCACTCAGTGGAAGCTGCTGCCGGCAGCCGATCCGCGTCAGTAGACCGTCAGCAGACATGCGCGCCGGCCCCGCGCCGAAGGCGACCCGCCGTCCCGTTTGATGCACAATGCGGCTTTCACGCCGCACATGCACGGCGCCCGCCGCCGCGGCGGGGCGCCGGTCCGTCCTTTTCGGGCGCCGCGGCCGCTTTTCCCTTTTTTCTTGGTGCGTACCGCGATGAACCAGCCATTGCCCGTCACCGTGCTGTCCGGCTTCCTCGGCGCCGGCAAGACCACGCTGCTCAACCATATCCTCGCGAATCGCGCCGGCCTGCGGGTCGCCGTGATCGTCAACGACCTCGCCGCGGTCAACATCGACGCCTCGCTCGTGCGCGACGCGGCGGCGTTGTCGCATGTCGAGGAACGCCTCGTCGAAATGTCGAACGGCTGCATCTGCTGCACGCTGCGCGACGACCTGCTGGTCGAGATCCGCCAGCTCGCCGCCGCGGGCCGCTTCGACGCGATCGTGATCGAATCGACCGGAATCGCGGAACCGATGCCGATCGCCGAGACCTTCACGTTCGTCGACGACGACGGCGCGTCGCTCGCCGATCTCGCCCGGCTCGACACGATGGTCACGGTGGTCGATGCGTTCAACTTCCTGCGCGACTACGGCTCCGACGACGCGCTCGCGGAACGCGGCATCGCCGCGTCCGAGGGCGACGATCGCACGCTCGTCGAACTGCTGATCGAGCAGATCGAATTCTGCGACGTGCTGGTCCTCAACAAGGCCGACCTCGTCGACGCGGATGCGCTCGCGCGCCTGGGCAAGATCCTCGCGAGCCTCAATCCACGCGCGCGGCAAGTGGTGAGCCGCTTCGGCGACGTGCCGCTCTCTGAACTGATCAATACCGGCCGCTTCGATTTCGATGCGGCCGCGAGCGCGCCTGGCTGGCTCGCCTCGCTCGAGCAGCACGGCCACGATCATCATCATGCGCATGATCACGATCATGTGCATGGCGAGGCGGAGGCGTACGGCATCGGCAACTTCGTCTATCGCGCGCGCCGGCCGTTTCATCCGGAGCGCTTCCTGGCGCTGCTGCACGAAGAGTGGAAGGGCGTGTTGCGCAGCAAAGGATTCTTCTGGCTGGCGACCCGCCCCGATGTCGCGGGTTCGCTGTCGCAGGCGGGCGGGGTGTGCCGGCATGGGCCGGCCGGCCTCTGGTGGGCCGCGCAGGATCGTGCCGAATGGCCCGAGGGCGACGACGCGCTGCTCGCGGAAATCACCGCGGACTGGCACGGCGACCTCGACGATTCGAGCATCGGCGATCGCCGCCAGGAACTGGTGCTGATCGGCATCCACCTCGACGCACCGGCCTGGCGCGCGAAGTTCGACGCGTGTCTGTTGACCGACGACGAATACGCGCAGGGTCAAGCCGCCTGGTCGCACTACCCGGACCCGTTCCCGTCATGGGACATCGACGAGCATGACCACGACCACGATCATGACCACGACGGCGAAATCCTCCCTCGTCACCAATAGTTAAATCTTGAAAGCGCGGCGCGGAGTGTGGCGAAAAAGCTGCGCGCAGATATGAAAAAACCCGCTCACAGGCGGGTTTTTCCGTTCGCAAGCGCTGTACTCAACGCTTGTTCACTGCGTCCTTGAACGCCTTGCCAGCCGTGAACTTGACCGTCTTGGCTGCCGGGATCTTGATGGTTTCACCCGTCTTCGGGTTACGGCCGGTGCGTGCTGCACGCTTGCCCGAACCGAAGCTGCCGAAGCCGATCAGTTGCACTGCGTCGCCTTTCGACACAGCCTTCTTGATGACTTCGAGGAGCGTGTCCAGCGTTTCGCCGGTTTGAGCCTTGCTGGCGCCCGTCTGTGCGGCGACGGCGTCGATCAGTTCCTGTTTGTTCATTAAGGTTCCTTTCTCAGGTTAGGTTGACACGAACAGCGCGAACGCGCCGATTATACGTGCGCGAACGGTGCCGTCGATAGTTGCTGTGGACGGCACAGCGCCGAATACTGCGCCGCGCGACGTACCGCCAGACCCGCCGGCGGCAGGCCCGTTGATACGGCGCTTGCTATGATAGCGCAGCGCAAACCCAATAACGACAAGGGTTTCAAAGATTTTCATCCGTATTTTGCCGAATCGAAGGCCGTCCGCAAGGCTTGCGCACGGCCTTCGAGCCTGATGCGACGCGGCGCGGGCCACCTTTGCGCAAACGCGTTGGTTTTTGCCAACGCCTTGCCGGGCGGGGCTTTCGCGGCGATCGGTCGCGCGTCGGCGCCACTCTTTTTTGTTTCGCATGCCCGACCGAATCGTTCCCGCCGCCCTCGTCCTTCGTGACGACGGCACGCTCGTTTCGCCGCGTTACGGCGACATCTATCACAGCGCGGCCGGTGCGCTCGCGCAGGCCCGGCATGTGTTCCTGCGCGGCAACGACCTGCCGGAACGTTGGCACGGCCGGCACATTTTCACGATCGTCGAGACTGGTTTTGGCACGGGATGCAATTTTCTCGCGACCTGGGAAGCCTGGCGCAAGGACCCCGCGCGCTGCGAACGGCTGCATTTCGTGTCGATAGAAAAGCATCCGTTCAGCCGCGAGGACCTGCGAAGCGCCATCGCGCATATCGTTGCGAACACAACGATCGAGGTCGAGGTCGAGGCCCTCGTGCGGGCGTGGCCGATGCTCACGCCCGGCCTGCATCGTCTCGAATTCGAGGCGGGGCGCGTCGTGCTGACGCTCGCGTTCGGCGACGTGGGCGCATTGCTGCCGAACCTGGTGCTGCGTGCGGATGCGATCTATCTCGACGGCTTCGCGCCCGCGAAGAATGCCGACATGTGGTCGCCCGCGGTGTTCCGCGCGCTTGCGCGGCTGGCCGACGAACACGCGACCTTTGCAACCTATACGAGTTCGGGCGCGGTACGGCGCGCCCTCGACGACGCGGGTTTCACGCCGCGCAAGGTCGACGGTTTCGCGAGCAAGCGCGCGATGCTGGTCGGCGCGTTCGCGCCACGCTGGCGCGTGCGGCGTCACGAACCTCCACGCGCCGCGCCCGTCGCACGCCGCGACGCGCTCGTGATCGGAGCGGGGCTCGCCGGCTGCGCGCTCGCTGAGCGACTCGCGGCGCGCGGCTGGCAGGTGACCTTGCTCGACCGGCATCCCGCACCGGCCGCCGAGGCCTCGGGCAATCCGGCCGGCGTGTTCCATCCGCTGATCACGCGCGACGACAACCTCGCGGCGCGCCTCACGCGCGCCGGCTTCCAGCATGCGCTGCTGCGCTGGCGCGCGCTCGAGGAGGCGGGCCATGCGTTCGACCGCAGCGCGGCGGGCCTCGTGCAGCTTGCCGAGTCCGAAGAGGAATTCGCGCGGATGCAGGCGGCGCTCGATGCATTGGGCCTGCCGGACGCACTGGTGTCGATGTTGTCGCGCGATGCCGCACGCGACCGGCTGGACGCCGCCGTTCCTCACGGTGGATGGCTGTTCCCGTCGGGCGGATCGGTGAGCCCGGCCGCGCTCGCGGCCGCACAGTGCGAACAGGGCGGGGCGCGCGTCACGCGACGCCTGGGCGTCGACGTCGCGCGACTCGCGCGCGGCGCCGACGGCGATTGGCAGGCGTTCGATCCGACAGGCACGCTGCTTGCGCAAGCGCCCGTCGCGATCGTCGCGAACGCCGGCGACGCGGCGCGTGTGATCGGGCTGCGCCATGCGCCCACCCAGCTGGTGCGCGGCCAGTTGAGCATCCTGCCGGCATCGGCGTTTGCCTCGTTGCGCGCGCCCGTGATCGGCGACGGCTATGCGGTGCCGCTCGCGGACTCACGCACGCTGACCGGTGCGACCTATGAGCCGGACGACCTCGACCCCGCGCCTCGCGCGAGCGGACACGCGGAGAACCTGGCGCGCCTCGCGCGCCTGCTGCCGGATCGCGCAACCAACGGACTCGATGCGGCAACGCTTGACGGCCGCGTCGCATTCCGCTGCGTCGCGAGCGATCGGCTGCCGCTGATCGGCATGCTCGGCGACGAAGCCGCCGCCGCCGCGCACGCCGACGCCCTGACCGGCGCGCGCTTGCTCGACGTGCCGCGCGCAGCGGGCCTCTATGGCGCGTTCGGCTACGGTTCGCGCGGGCTCGTCTGGGCCGCGCTCGGCGCGGAGCTGATCGCCGCGCAACTCGACGGTGAACCCTGGCCGATCGAACGCGACCTCGCGGAAGCGATCGATCCGGCCCGTTTCCTGGTTCGCGCGCTGCGGCAACGCAGGGTCGGTTGAGCCTGGGCGGGGGAAATTGCACAGTCGGGCGGAAAAGTTATCCACGCACCACTGTGGATAACCGGGCTGATTGACTGTGATCCTCGTGTGTAGTCGATGTGGACGTAAACGGGGTAACTCCGCACAGCCGCACAGTAGTCAAAAAGTTATTCAATGAATCCCTGTGCACCCGGACCAACTGTGCAACCGGTTTTGCGGAATGCAAGCCCATGATCCGTTTGAATAAAATTGGGTTATCCACAGAAAAGCAGGGGGCTTGTTAACTTCTACTACGTATACATACAGGTTAACCACTGTGGTATACAACACGCCCTGGCTGGACGGCCGGGGCCCCGGCAAATTCGGTCCAGACCGTTCGAGCTGTGGCACAATCGGTCTCCTTCGCATGCCCGCGGCCTCTGCCGCAGGCGTATCAACGGAACGGTTGGCGATGATCCCGATCTGAAGAATCAGGACCGCGCGTTCCTTCACCCATCAGGCCGGCATACGATCGGCCGTGAGTCTGCCCCATACGCATCCAGGGCAGCGATGCGGGCTCACCCATACCCTGCATCCACCTATCAACGACGAATCACGGGGCAACGACCCAGTCGGCGCGCGCACCACTCGTTCATTTCGCTTGTCCGTCGTGTCGCTGGCGGTTGCCTTCCAAAGGAGAAGTCACCACGATGAAGTCGGCATTCTCATTTCTGCCTAGCTGGCCGCTGACGCCCGATGCCGTGTTCTGGGCGGGGTTCGCGTTGTTCGCCGCCGGCCTGTGCGGCGAACTCTGTCATCGCGCCTGGCGCCTGCCGCGCATCACCGGCTATGCGGTGATCGGCCTGATCGCCGGCTCGTTCGGATTCGGCGTGATCGACGCGAGCACCGACGACACCTCCCGGCTGCTGATCAACGTCGCGCTCGGATTGCTGCTGTTCGAACTGGGCAACCGCCTCGACCTGCGCTGGATCCGCCGCAACCCGTGGCTGATCGCATCGAGTCTCGCGGAAGCCACCCTGACCTTCGTCCTGGTGCTGGCCGCGCTGCTGCTGCTGAAGGTGCCGGGGATGGTGGCTATCGTGCTGGCCGCGATCGCGATCTCGACCTCGCCGGCGATGGTGCTCCAGCTGAAAACCGAGCTGCGCGCGGAAGGGCAGGTGTCGCAGCGTCTCATCACGCTGTCCGCGCTCAACAGCGTCTACGCGGTGGTGCTGACCAAGCTCGTCACGAGCTGGCTGCATCAGGAGGCGTACGGCAATGTGTTCGCGACCATCCTCCAGCCGCTCTACCTGCTCGCGGGATCGCTGATCGTCGCGTACCTGTTCGCGCGCGCCTGCAATTTCCTGTTCCGTCACGTCGCGACGACCCTGCGCGACGAGCATTCGTTCGTCGCGCTGTTCGGTCTCGTCGTGCTGGCGATCGCCGTCGCGCAGGCGCTGCGGCTGTCGACCATGCTGACCTTGCTGCTCGCGGGCATCATCGTGAAGAATCTCGAAGCGCGGCCGCAGCTGTGGCCCGAGCATTTCGGCACGGCCGGCTGGCTGCTCACGGTGATCCTGTTCGTGCTCACGCTGACCTCGTTCGAATGGGGCGATCTCGCGGCGGGCGGCCTGATTGCCGTGGTGCTGATCGTCGCGCGGCTCATCGCGAAGCTGGTCGGCGTGCTCGCGTTCGCAAAGCCGAGCGGGATCGGCGCGAAGCAGGGCATCGCGCTCGGCCTGTCGCTCGCGCCGATGTCCGCGCTGGCCTACCTGCTGACCGACGATACCTACCAGCTCTACCCGAACTTCGATCCGCAGTTGCGCGCAGTGATCATGTGCTCGATCGTCATCCTGCAACTGGCGGGGCCGTTCCTCGTCTACCGCTGCCTGTCAGCCGTCGGCGAGCGACGCGACAGCAACTGACCGACGCGCCTCGCGCGCGTCCTCCCGTTATCCGGAAATCGCCATGGCACTCGAAACGTTCAACAATTCGGAGCCGTTCACGTTCGGCATCGAACTCGAAATGCAGATCGTCAACACGCACAACTACGATCTGACGAAAGCCGCGTCCGATCTGATGCGGCTCATCAAGGACGAGCAGTTCCCCGGCAACATCACGCCGGAAATCACCGAAAGCATGATCGAGCTGTCGACCGGGGTGTGCAAAACGCACGATCAGGCATTGGGCGAACTGCACGTCATCCGCGATACGCTCGTGAAGGCCGCGGGTCAGCTGAACGTCGGGCTGTGCGGCGGCGGCACGCACGGCTTCCAGCAATGGAGCGAGCGGCAGATCTTCGATGCGCCGCGCTTCCAGTACATCTCGGAGCTGTACGGCTACCTCGCGAAGCAGTTCACGGTGTTCGGCCAGCACGTGCACATCGGTTGTCCCGATCCGGACAGCGCGCTGTACCTGCTGCACTCGCTGTCGCGCTTCATTCCACACTTCATCGCGCTGTCCGCGTCGTCGCCCTACGTCCAGAACGTCGACACGGGCTTTCATTCGGCACGCCTGAATTCGGTGTTCGCGTTCCCGCTGTCCGGGCGCGCGCCGTTCGTGCTGTCGTGGAACGGCTTCGAGGAGTACTTCACGAAGATGGTGAACACCGGCGTCGTGAACAGCATGAAGGACTTCTACTGGGACATCCGCCCGAAGCCCGGCTACGGCACGATCGAGGTGCGGGTCATGGACACGCCCTTGTCGGTCGACCGCGCGGCGGCGATCGCCTGCTACATTCAGACGCTCGCGCGCTACCTGCTGCTCGACAAACCGCTCACGCTGTCCGAGGACGATTATCTGGTCTATACGTTCAATCGTTTCGAAGCGTGCAGATTTGGACTGGAGGGCACCTGCGTGAACCCACAGACAAGTGAGCGCCGCACGATCGCCGAAGACATCCTCGATACGCTCGACCGCATCGCGCCGCACGCGGCCGCGCTGGGCTCGCGCGCCGCGCTCGACCAGATCGGCTCGCTCGCGAAGGCGCGCGTCAATGACGCGGCGTGGCTGAGAACCGTATTCAAACAGGAAAAATCGTTGAACGAGACGGTGCGACAGCAGTGTCTACGCTGGCGCGAATGAAAAATAGTTTTTCCATTCGAGTACTCGATTACCCGGAGTTCCGGTTAACCCCAGGTTTCCTCCGGCTTTCCGCATACGAACCGCAAATCGTTTGCGCGCGTGCGTCAGGTACTGTGGATAACCCCGGATTCCGTTGTAAAGTCAAAAAGCTGTAAACTGGATAACCGTGTGGAGCAAGGCGCAGTCGATGGCGCCGCGCCGGGATCGGAAATTGCTCCACCGTCGCGGTTTGATATTCATCAAGAAATCCCGCACAGGATGAAGGTGTGGTTATCCAGCCATTATCCACAGTCTGGATTGGATAACTTAGCTGTGCGATTTTCCTCTCTCGCTTAGAATGTCGGCTTCGCGGTGACCGACGCTGACGGGAGTGTCGCACCGTGCGCAGGTTCGCGTCGTGTGCCTCGATGCGAGCGTGCGGGACGCGCTTGTCCAGGCGCGTCCATTTGAGATAGGGATCCGGATCAGATCTCCCCACAATGGTCGCCCGGGGTGAAGGCGACCGGCAACAGCGAAAAGACTATGAGCGAAGGCGTATACGGGAACCAGGCAGCAGGACGTGTGACACACAGTCTGTTGCGGTTGAGCACGGCCATGCGGAGTCAGGCATGGGATTGGGCGGAAGGCGCGGGATTGACGCCGACGCAGGGTGAGATCCTAGTTCTGCTGTTGCAGCGGAAGGGGCCGATGCGCCTCGGCGAGATCGCACGCGAGACGCAGCTGACGGCGGCGACGACGAGCGATGCGGTGAGCACGCTCGAACACAAGGGTCTTGTCGAAAAACGTCGTGCGCTCGACGACGGCCGCGCGCTGGCCGTACGCTTGAGCGCGCGCGGCCGGACCGCGGCGAAGAAAGCGTTGCAGTGGCCGGACTTCCTGACGAAGGCGGTCGGCTTGCTCGGCGCGGACGAGCAAGGTGCGCTGTACCGCGCGCTGCTGAAGACGCTGCGCGAACTGCAGATGAACGGCGATGTGCCGCCGCATCGCATGTGCGTGACCTGCAAGCACTTCCAGCCGGCGAAGTCGGGCAAGAAGACGGTGTACCGCTGCGCGCTGCTCGACCTGTCGATGGCCGACAGCGATCTGCGGCTCGATTGTTCGGTGCACGAAGAGGCCGACGCCGCCACGCAGAAGAAAACCTGGAAGATCTTCGCGCAGGCGTAATCCGCGTCGCGCAGCTCGTTCGCCCGGAGCCCGCTGATGAAGGCTGAAGTCGTTGCGATCCGCCACGTGCATTTCGAGGACCTCGGCAGTTTCGAACGGGTGCTCGGCGAGCGCGGCACGCGCGTACGCTATGTCGACGTCGGCGGGTCGCGCTTCGAGGTGCTGGATCCGCTCGAGCCGTCGTTGCTCGTCTTGCTCGGCGGGCCGGTCAGCGCCTACGACGACGACCTCTATCCGACTACCGCGGTGCTGGCGGCGTTCGTCAGGCGGCGGATCGAGGCGGGCCTGCCGACGCTCGGCATCTGCCTCGGCGCGCAACTGATCGCGCGCGCGTTGGGCGCGAAGGTCTACCCGGCTGCGCACAAGGAGCTGGGCTGGACGCCGTTGACGCTGACGGACGCCGGCCGCGCGTCGCCGCTGCGCCATCTCGATGGCGCGGCCACGTCCATGCTGCATTGGCATGGCGACACCTTCGACCTGCCGCCCGGCGCGATCCATCTCGCGTCGACGCCGGCCTGCCGCAACCAGGCGTTTTCGTGGGGCGGCCACGTGCTGGCGCTGCAATGCCATCCGGAGATCCGCGCCGACGGTTTCGAGCCCTGGCTGATCGGTCATGCGGGCGAACTGGCGGCGACCCCGGGAACCGACGCGAAGCAGCTGCGCGCGCAGACCCTGCGCCACGGTCCGACGCTCGAAGGCGCGGCGCGCCGGATGTTCGGCGACTGGCTCGACGCGGTCGGCGCCTGAGCGCCTGAAATCCCTTTGAAATTCGTCTGACACGAAGCCTGCACGACGCGGCGCCGCGTGTTAACCTCGTTTGCACTTCTCTTTCCTGCGGGCGAATTTCATGAGCGCACTGTTCTCCCCGTTCACGCTGCGCGGCGTGACGCTACCCAACCGCATCGTCATTTCGCCGATGTGCCAGTACTCGGCCGAGCGCGGCGAGGCCAGCGACTGGCACATGATCCATCTCGGCCATCTCGCGCTGTCGGGGGCGGGGCTGCTGTGCCTGGAGGCGACCGCGGTCGAGCCGGACGGGCGGATCTCGGCGGCCGATCTCGGCCTGTGGGACGACGTCACCGAGGCGGCGCTCGCGCGGGTGCTGGCCGCGATCCGCAAGCATTCACCGATCCGGATCGCGATGCAGCTGTCGCACGCGGGCCGCAAGGCGTCGAGCCAGGTGCCCTGGCTCGGCGGCCAGCTGGTGCCGGTTGCGGACGGCGGCTGGCTGCCGCATGCGCCGTCCGCGGTGCCGCACAAGGACGGCGAGACGCCGCCGCTCGCGCTCGACGCCGCGGGCCTGAACCGGGTCCGCGAGGCGTTTCGCGCGGCCGCGCGCCGTGCGGCGCGGCTCGGTATCGACGCGATCGAAGTGCACGCGGCGCACGGCTACCTGCTGCACCAGTTCCTGTCGCCGCTCGCGAACCAACGCACCGACGAATACGGCGGCACGCGCGAGAACCGGATGCGCTTCCCGCTCGAGATCGTCGAGATCGTGCGCGCGGCGTTTCCCGACGATCGCCCGGTCGGGGTGCGCGTATCCGCGACGGACTGGGTCGACGGCGGCTGGGAACTCGAGGACACGGTCGCGTTCGGCCACGCGTTGAAGGCGCGCGGCTGCGACTGGATCGACGTATCGTCGGGCGGCGTGTCGCCGCTGCAGAAGATCCCGCTGTCGCCCGGCTACCAGGTGCCGTTCGCGCAGACGGTGAAGCGCGCGGTCGGCATGCCGACCTTCGCGGTCGGTCTGATCAGCGATCCCGAACACGCGAATCGCCTGATCGAGGCGGGCGACGCGGACTTCGTCGCGATGGCGCGCGCGATGCTCTACGATCCGCGCTGGCCGTGGCATGCGGCCGCCCAGCTCGGCGCGACGGTCACGGCGCCGCCGCAATACTGGCGCTCGCAACCGCGCGAGCAGAAGCACCTGTTCGGCGGCACGACGCTCGGCCAGCGTTGAACGGATCGCGCCGCGAGCCGGCGCGTTTTCGACGCCTGATGTTGAACGAAGCGACATCAACCGTGTAGGATGCGGGTGTTTTGTCGCGGGCCGCACGCGGCGCCAGGCGGCGCCGCGTTTCCATTTGGGGCGGCGCTTCGCGCGCGCCGTCGGTGCTTGCGACGCTTCACGTACAAGCTGTCTTCACAAGGATTCGTTCGATGAGTTCACGCAGGATCGCGGTGCGCCGCTCGGGAGTGCACGGCAAGGGCGTCTATGCCGTGGCGCCGATCAAGGCGGGCGAGCGCGTAGTGGAATACAAGGGTGAGCGGATCTCCTGGAAGGAAGCCTTGCGCCGTCATCCGCACGATCCGGACGAGCCGAACCACACGTTCTACTTCGCGCTCGACGCGGGCGGCGTGATCGACGGCAAGATCAACGGCAACAGCGCGCGCTGGATCAACCATTCGTGCGCGCCGAACTGCGAGGCCGAGGAAGTGGACGGCCGCGTCTACGTGCACGCGCTGCGCGACATCGCGCCGGAAGAGGAACTGTTCTACGACTACGGCCTCGTGATCGACGCGCGCCTGACCAAGAAGCTCAAGCGCGAGTACGCATGCCGCTGCGGCGCGAGCACGTGTCGGGGCACCTTGCTCGCGACCACGGATGAGGCCGGCGAAAAGAAAAAGAAGAAGGACAAGAAGGACGCCAAGGGCGGCAAGGACAAGAAAAAGAAGAAGTGATCGGGCGGGTGCGCCGGCGTCCCCGCCGGAACCTATCCCGAAAATGATCGTCAGTCAGGAAGGACACACCGTGAAAAGAACGGGAGACGCTGACGATGCTCACACGACGTTCCTTGCTGAAAACCGTGCCGGCGCTGGGTCTCGCGCTGACGCTGCCGGCGGTTCACGGCGCACCGGTCGCCTCGGCCGCGCCGCTCGGCAACCTGGCTGACGGCGACATCCTCAACACGCTGAAGATCCTGCTGACCTGGGGCGTATCGGAAATTCCGGAGGTGGGCGGCCTGCTGTCCACGCTGGTGTCGCTGTTGTGGCCGTCGAGCGGCCCGGATCCCTGGGAACAGGTGCGCCAGCAGGTCGAGGCGATGATCGACCGCAAGCTCGACGCCGCGGTGTTCAGCCTGCTGAAGGCGAAGCTCGCGGGCCTGGGCGATGCATTGAAGCTGTATGTGCAGGCGGTCGCGACGAAGGACGGCCCGACGATGCGCATGCAGTTCATCGCGACCAACACGCTGTTCGTCGCGGCGGCCGCCGAATTCCGGAACCCCGACCACGAATGGACGCTCGCGCCGCTGTTCGCGCTGTTTACGCAGCTGCATATGAGCCTGCTGCGCGATTGCGTGCTGAACGGCAAGGACTGGGGCTGGAACGCGGCGGCCTATGCCGACGTCGTGCAGCAGGCGCGCGACACCACCGACGCGTACGTCGCCCATCTCGACCAGGCGGTCGCGCACGAACGGGCCCGGCTCGCGTCTTCCGCGCCCGCCTCGCCGGGCCCGCATCAGACGGCGCTGCACGACTACTGGCAACCGTTCGAGCAGCAGCGGATCGTGCTGATCGACGATTACCGGGTGCTGCTCGTACTGCTCGATCCGGTCCGTCATCCGGGCGTCGCGACGATGCTGCCGTTCAAGGACGTATACAGCCTCGCCTACGGGACCGCGGACGACTGGGACGGCACATGCCGCGGCTGGGCCGCGAACGGCGTGGCGACGCCGTTCGGCACGCCGCTGGCCGACTTCACCGCGATCGACATCGAGCTGTTCAACGCCACGCCGCGCGTCGTGAACGTGCGGCACGCGACGGGGCAGGGGCCGCGCGTGTGGGGAGCGGCGCGCAGCGATCGTTATGGAATCCTCGCGGATCCGCTGGGCGGCGTCGAGCGCTACACGGTCGCGTTTCCCGCGCCCGGGCCGGAGCGGCGCTTCAACGTCGCGAAGGCGGTCGTGACGAGCGGCAGCATCCCGGTCGCACTGACGCTCGTGCTGGCCGACGGCACGCGCAAGACCTTGTGGAACCGCACGGATCTGCCGGGGACGCCGACCCACGAGGTGACGATTCCCGGCCGCATGCTGACGACGCTCAACATGTGGTCGCGCAGCCGGTACTACGACAGCGACCTGGGCTGCGTGATCTTCGGTTTCAGCCGCGACGCGCGCTACGTGCCGCCTCACGTGAAGGATCTGCTGTACATCGGCGCGGTTGCCGAGCCGAATACGGGGCCGGCTTATTTGCCGAGGGCCATCTCGCCGACGTTGCAGGCGCGGCGCGAGGCGTTCTGGCGCGACATCGACGACCGCCCGCGCCGCTGAACGGACGCGGGCGCGGTCATCACGTGGAAGGGGTCGACGCTTCGGCCGCGCCTGGTGCGGCGACGCCCGGCGTAGCGACGCCCGACGCAGCGGAAGGCGCGGCAGCGGGGTTCACGAGCGGGATGCGCACGATGAAGCGCGAGCCGCCGTCGGGCGCGTCGCGATAGGTGACGGTGCCGCCGTGCATCACGATGATGTCGTGCACGATCGCGAGGCCGAGGCCCGCGCCGGTCTCGACGCCGTTGCCGCTTTGCGCGTCGCCGCGGAAGAAGCGCTTGAACAGGTCGGCCTGCTGGTTCGCGGGCACGCCCGAGCCGTTGTCTTCCACGCTGATCTCGGCGGCGTCGGATTCCGCGAGGACGCAGCGCGACACGTTCACCGTGATGCGCGCGCCTTCGGGGCGCGCGAGCGGCACGTACTTGAGCGCGTTGTCGAGCAGGTTCGCGATCACCTCGCGCAGCAGCACCGGATTGCCGCGCGCGATCAGCGGCGGATCGTCGGCGTGGGAATGATCCGGATCGTTCGAGGCCGGCTCGTCGGTGCGCTGGAAACCGAGGTCGACATGCGCGGCGAGCGCGCGCGGCACCCACTCGGCGCCCGTCTCGAACGCGAGCGCGGCGACGTCGACGTCGACGAAGCGCGCGGCCTGCTCGCCGGGCTCCGCGCGCGCGAGCGACAGCAGCTGGTTCGACAGCCGCACCGCGCGATCGGCGGCCGCGCGCAGCTCGCGCACCGCGCCCAGGGTCTGCTGCGGATCGCGTGCGACCGCGGCCTGTTCCGCGTGCAGCTTGACCGCGGTGAGCGGCGTGCGCAGCTGGTGCGCGGCGTCCGCGATGAACTTGCGCTGTGCGTCGAGCGCGGTCTTCAGGCGGCCGAGCAGCGCGTTCATCGCGCTCGTCAGCGGCCGGATCTCGAGCGGCACCTCGGTCTCGTCGACGGGTTCCAGCGACGTGTGGGTCTGCCGATTCAGCGAATCGGCGAGATGCGTGAGCGGCCCGAGCTGCTGGTTGACGACGCGCCACACGATGCCCCAGCCCGCGAGCAGCAGCAACAGCAGCGGCATCATGATCGCAACGAGGAATTCCGCGGCGATCTGGTAGCGGTGGCGCACCGGCTGCGCGACCAGCACGATCATCGGATTGCCGCCGTCCGCCTGTTCGACGCGCACCTGCGCGACCCGCACCGAGTGATTCTCGTAGTCGGCCTCGAACACGTAGGCGTTGTGCATGCGGCGCACGCTCGTGCCCTGCAGCGGCAGCTTCGGATCGCCGGCCAGCTCGTGCTCGCCGTCGCTGATCCGGTAGATCAGCTGGTCGGTCGGGTCGGAGAACATCGCCTGCGCGAGCGGCGGCACGGTGAACGGGGCGTCGGGGCCGGCGATCTGGATCTGCTTCGAGATCGCGGTCGCGAGATCGGCGAGCGAACGGTCGATCACGTGCTGCGTGTATTGCCACGCGAGCCAGTAGGCAATCAGGCCGCTCATCAGCGCGAGCATCGACAGCGGCGCGGCGAGGCGCCGCAGCAAGGAACGGCGCAGGCTGGTCACAGCCGGATCAGAAGACATCGCGCGGATAAAAAAGATAAGCGCCGCTCGGCCGAGCGGCGCGGTCTGGCATCAAGGCGATCGCGGGCGGGCGCGCGCTGCACGCCGGCCCGCACGGGCGCGTCAGACGCTCGCGGTCTGGCGGATTTCCTGCAGCAGGTAGCCGAAGCCCCGCACCGTGACGATCTCGACCCGGCACTGCTCGAGCTTTTTGCGCACCCGGTGCACGTAGACTTCGATCGCGGTGTCGCCGAGATCGCCGCCGAAGTGGGTCAGGTGGTCCTGCAGCTGGGCCTTGCTGACCACGCGGCCGTGGCGCAGCAGCAGCATCTCGAGCACCGCGAACTCGCGCGGCGACAGTTCGAGCGGCTTGTCGTCGTTGAAGATGCGGCGGTCGACGCCCGACAGGCGCACACCGCCCAGCGAGACCTCGGGGCGCGGCATGTCGCTGTGCGGGCCGCTGCGGCGCATCACCGCGCGGATCCGCGCTTCGAGTTCGGCGGGCTCGAACGGCTTGAGCATGTAGTCGTCGGCGCCGGAGTTCAGGCCCTGCACGCGGTCGTTCAGCTCGTCGCGCGCGGTGAGCACGATGACGGGCGTGTGCCGGTTGGTCTGACGAAAGCGCGACAACAGGGTCATGCCGTCGATGCCGGGCAGGCCGAGATCGAGGATTACGAGTTCGTGGCGATTCTGCGCGAGCGCCTGCTCGGCAAAAATCCCGTCGTGGACCATGTCGACGGTGAAGCCAGCCTGTTCGAGGCTGCTTTGAATGCCGCGGGCGATGGGGCGGTCATCTTCGATCAGAAGGAGTCGCATGAGATTCGCTCAAGTACAATGGGTTGGCGGTTCAGGCACGCGGACAGCACGACGCCGTTTCCACAGGAACATCGCATGCCTGACGACAAGCAAGGCGGCCATCGAACACATCCATACCAACATGTCCGACATCTCGATCCACGAACTTGAAGCCGCGATCAATTTCTGGCGCGCCCGCTCGCCTTCGAGCGGCGACGAACTCAAACTCTGCGAAGAGGCAAGCGCGCTTTCCAAGCCGTATGCGCTGCTGATTGTACAGCGCCGGAGTGCGCTGCAACTGGAAGGATTGGACCCTGGCGCACGCAAGGCCTGGGAGTCTTACGTGCGCCTTAAGGACGGCTTGGAAAGCTGAAGGCTTTCGCGTCATTCATCATAGAAAACGCTTGCTGAAAGCGAAACGTTGACGCGAGGTTTTTTTATTCCGGTCAGGGTTATTACGCAATATTTGCTCAGGCGGGATGCGCCTCGCGCCCGACCTCGTCGATGAAGCGGGCCAGCTTGATGTCGCGTTCGGTGAGCCCGTTCGCGTCGTGCGTCGACAGCGTGATGTCGACCCGGTTGTAGACGTTGAACCACTCGGGATGGTGATCCATTTCCTGCGCCTTGATCGCGACGCGCGCCATGAAGCCGAAGGCTTCGTTGAAATCGGCGAAGCGCAGGCTGCGCTGGATCGCATCGCGGCCGGGCATGGCCGACCAGTGGGGCAGGCCTTCGAGCAGGGTCTTGCGTTCTTCGGATGTCAGTTTGTGAATCATTGCAGGCCTCGTTCGGTAGCGGCGCGGCCGCGCGCAGGCTTCGCGGCGGCGCACCGTGCCGGACATTCTTTCACAACTTGCGGCTCATGCGTCAGGATCGTCCGCCCAACCCTCGCCCGTGCCGCGCGTCAGCACGCGGTCGGCGTCGAGCACGGCGCCCGCCGGATGCTCGGGCAGCGGCGTGAGGCGGCGGGCCAGCGCGCGCGCGTCGACGTCGGCGAGCGCGAACAGCTGCGCGAAATCGTCGATCACGAAGTAGGTCTTCTGGAACGTGTCGATCCTGTAACGGGTGCGCATCACGCGCTCGAGATCGAAACCGATCCGGTTCGGCGCCGCGCTTTCCAGGCTGTAGAGCGTTTCTCCCTTGCTCGACACGATGCCCGCGCCGTAGATTCGCAGGCGGCCCGGTTGCGACGCGTCGCGGATCAGGCCGAACTCGACCGTGTACCAGTAGAGGCGGGCGAGCAGCGCGAGCGCCTGCGGATCGTCGGCGACCGCGAGGGCCGCGCGGCCGTACGCGTGCATGTAGTCGGCGAAGACCGGATCGATCAGCAGCGGCACGTGACCGAACAGGTCGTGGAAACAATCCGGTTCCTGCAGGTAGTCGAGCTGGTCCGGGCGGCGCATCCACCAGGTGACCGGGAAGCGGCGGTTCGCGAGGTGCTCGAAGAACACCACGTCGGGCACGAGGCCCGGCACCGCGACGATTTCCCAGCCGGTCGCGGCCTTCAGCTGGCGGTTGACGGCCGCGAACGACGGCACGCCGGCCGCCGACAGGTCGAGGCGCGCGAGCCCGGCGACGAATGCGTCGCACGCGCGGCCTTGCAGCAGGGCCGCCTGGCGGTCGTACAGCTGGTTCCACACCGCGTGGTCGACCTGGCCGTAGCGTTCGAGCGGCTGGTCGATGGTGAAATCGGCGCGGGTTTCGAGACCCGCGTCGAACTGTTCCTTCAGTTTCGCGGTGACGACGGTGGACATGATCGGCTCTGGTTGGGCATCGGTTTCAATAGATGCAAGTGTAGAGCGGGGGGCATGCGGATTGGGCGCAAAGGTGGCGTGGATTTGGCTCGTAATGCGATAATCACGCATCAAATATTGAATCAATGCGGAGAATATTCATGGTTGAACTCGATCACTTCGATCTCGCGCTCCTGGAGGTGCTGCAGCGCTTCGGCCGGGCGACGCACCAGCAGCTCGGCGAAGAGGTGCCGCTGTCGCCGTCGCAGATCGGGCGGCGCCTGCAGCGCCTCGAGTCGGCGGGCGTCATCGACGGGTATCGGGTCGTGTTGCGGCCCGAGCGGCTCGGGCTCGGCGTGACCGCGTTCACGAGCCTGAAGCTCAAGCACCACGGCGATTCGATCATCGAGCAGTTCCAGCAGCAGATCGACGTGCTGCCGGAAGTGCTTGAATGCCATGCGGTGGTGGGCGACGCCGACTATCTGCTGCGGATCGTCGCGCCGGATCTGAACGCGCTGTCGTCGTTCGTGATGAAGAAGCTGATGCGGGTGCCGGGGGTGGACAGCGTGCGCTCGAACATTGTGCTGACGACCTTCAAGCGCAACGGCCCGCTGCCGCTCGCGCACCTGGAGCCCGGCGCGCCGGCCGCGTGAGGCGGCCGCCGGCGCGTGGCGGCGGCCTTACGCGGGCAGGTCCTGCTGCGCCTGGTTGAGCAGGTCGACGTAGGCGACCGCGACGAGATCGTCGTTCGACACGCCGAGCCGCGCGAACACCGCGTGCGCCTCGGCCTCGCCGCCCGCCTCGTCGTCGTCGGGCGCGAGCACGACCTCGAGTTCGACGAAGTCGCCGAGCCCGTCGACCCGGTCCAGGTGGATGCGGGTGCGCCCGGCGAGGTATACGTGGCGCTCCTTGGTCACGATGCCGCGCGTGGTGAGCGCGGTGGCGAGGAGCGCGTGCATCGCGTCGGGATTGGTGACGGGGCTGCGCGTGTAGTACGACGCCTTCGGGCCGTCGCGGTCGTCGCGCTGGTAGAAGATCAGCTCGGCGGGCGTGCCGTCCTCGAAGCGGCGCAGCTTGAGCCGGCCGCGCGGCACGTCGTAGAAGAAATCCTGCTGACGGTAGAACAGCGGGGCGTCGGTCGCGAGCGCCGCCGCGCGCTCCTGCAACTGGTCGAACGCGCGGGCTCGGGCTTTGATCTCGATGTTGCGGGCCATGCGGATCTCCTTCGAACGGTGGTCGGGTGTGAACGGACAATCTAGCAAAAAGTCCGGGGCGGCGGCGTGACGCGCGTGGGGCGGGGCGCCGACGTCACGGTCCGGCCCGGGTGGCCGGGCCCGGCAGGAAGGGCCCGGGCCCGGTTCGCGCGCCGGGCGGCGTCGCCCATCCGGCCAGGCGCCGGGGCTCGCCGCGCCCGCGCTCAGTCCGCCCACTGCGCTTCCATCAGGCGCAGCGCCGCTGCGATCGCGGGCTCCTCGCGGCGCGCGGCGAGCGTGACGAAAGTCAGCTCGGTCGGCACCGTCACGCGCTCGACGATCGTCAGCGCGTGCGCATGCGCCTCGCGCAGCGCGATCGAATCGCGCGCGAGCGTGAGGCCCACGCCCGACTTCACCAGGTCCAGCATCGACAGTTCCTGGTCCACTTCCGCCACCGTCACCGGCTGCACGCGCAGCTCGCCGAAGCGGCGCGACAGCAGCCGGTGATGCGCGGACGCGGCGGGCGTCCAGATCCACGGCAGCGCGGCGAGCGCGCGCCAATCGCGCGCGCGCTGCACCCGCTCCTTCCAGCCCGCGGGCGCGAGCACCCGGTACTGGAAATGCGTGAGCGTCAGCGTGTGGAACAGCGCCGCGTCGCGCGGGTCGTCCTCGGCCGGCTGGCCGATGTAGTAGCCGACATCGAGTTCGTGCGTGCGCACCTGATCGAGCACCCAGCCCGACATCCCGTGCCGCAGCGCGGTTTCGATCTGCGGATAGGACTCGACCAGCTGCCGCAGGAAGCCGCCCAGCCGCAGGAATTCCGGGTCGAGGATCGTGCCGATCCGCAGCCGGCCGCGCACTTCCTGGCGCAGCGCGGCGGCCGCGCGCTGCACGTCGGCCGCGGCCGCGAGCGCGCGTTCCGCGTGCGGCAGCAGCGCCTGCCCGTCGCGCGTCAGCGTGAGGCCGCGCGGCGTGCGCGTGAACAGGGTGAGGTCGAGCCATTCCTGCAGATGCTTGATCTGCAGGCTGACGGCCGGCTGGGTGAGGTGCAGTTGCGTGGCGGCGCGCGTCAGATTGCCTTCGCGCGCCACCGCGACGAAGGCGCGGAGCAGGATCATATCCATGCCGTGATATTAGCGCGGCTTATAACGCATTTGAACATTACTCATTGGATTCGCGGCGGCGCCCGCGGGTAGGCTTCAGGTCGACGCGATCCACCAGAGGAGAACCCCGACATGAGCGAGACCCAACCCGGCGCGGCACACGTGCGCACGCTGTCCCATTTCATCGGCGGCCGCGCGGCCGACGGCGCGAGCGAGCGTTACGGCGACGTCTTCAACCCGGCGCTCGGCGCGGTGACGGCCCGCGTGCCGCTCGGCGGCGCGGCGGAGGTCGACGCGGCGGTCGCGGCGGCGCAGGCCGCGTTTCCGGCCTGGAGCGAGACCGCGCCGATCAAGCGCGCCCGCGTGCTGTTCCGCTTCAAGGAACTGCTCGACCGCCATCACGACGAGCTGGCCGAACTGATCACCCGCGAACACGGCAAGGTGTTCTCGGACGCGAAAGGGGAGGTGATGCGCGGCATCGAGGTCGTCGAGTTCGCGTGCGGGATTCCGAACCTGCTGAAGACCGATTTCACCGACCAGATCGGCGGCGGCATCGACAACTGGAACCTGCGGCAGCCGCTCGGCGTCGTCGCGGGCATCACGCCGTTCAATTTCCCGATGATGGTGCCGTGCTGGATGTTCCCGATCGCGATCGCGTGCGGCAACACCTTCGTGCTGAAGCCGTCCGAGCGCGATCCGTCAGCCTCGCTGCGGCTCGCCGAGCTGTTCGCTCAGGCGGGCCTGCCCGCCGGCGTGTTCAACGTCGTGCACGGCGACAAGGCCGCCGTCGATGCGCTGATCGCCCATCCCGACGTCGCCGCGCTGTCGTTCGTCGGCTCGACGCCGATCGCCGAGGCGATCCATGCGGAGGCGTCGCGGCGCGGCAAGCGCGTGCAGGCGCTCGGCGGCGCGAAGAACCACCTGGTCGTGATGCCCGACGCCGATCTCGACCAGGCGGTCGACGCGCTGATCGGCGCGGCGTACGGCTCGGCCGGCGAGCGCTGCATGGCGATCTCGGTCGCGGTCGCGGTCGGCGAGGTGGCCGACGCGCTGGTCGAGCGCCTCGCGCCGCGCGTGCGCGCGCTCACGATCGCCGACGGCATGGCGCCCGATGCGGAGATGGGGCCGCTCGTCACCGCCGCGCATCGCGCCAAGGTGGCCGCCTATATCGACGCCGGCGTGGCGGCCGGCGCGCGGCTCGTGGTCGACGGGCGCGGCCATGTCGTCACGGGGCGCGAGCAGGGCTTCTTCCTCGGCGGCACGCTGTTCGACCAGGTGTCGACCGACATGTCGATCTATCGCGAGGAGATCTTCGGGCCGGTGCTCGCGGTGGTCCGCGTGCCGGACTTCGCGAGCGCGGTGCGGCTCGTCAACGCGCACGAATTCGCGAACGGCGTATCGTGCTACACATCGGACGGTGGGATCGCGCGCGCGTTCTCGCGGCAGATCCAGGTCGGGATGGTCGGCATCAACGTGCCGATTCCGGTGCCGATGGCCTGGCATTCGTTCGGCGGCTGGAAGCGCTCGCTGTTCGGCGACCATCATGCGTACGGCGAGGAAGGCGTGCGCTTCTACACGCGCTACAAGAGCATCATGCAGCGCTGGCCGGACAGCATCGCGAAGGGCGCGGAATTCACGATGCCCGTCGCGAAGTAGGCGTCCGGCATCGATGCGCGTCCATGCGACGCGCGGCGCGCATCGATGTCCGCCGACGTGGGCGGCCGCGCGGCAGGCGCGGCGGGAGACAAGGAGACACGGGAAGGAGGCTCAGGGTGGCCACTGAAGCAACGCTCGAAGGCGAATTCGACTACATCGTCGTCGGGGCCGGCACGGCAGGCTGCGTGCTGGCCAATCGTCTGTCCGAAGACGCGGACGTATCCGTGCTGCTGCTCGAGGCGGGCGGCAAGGACGACTATCA
Organism: Burkholderia sp. FERM BP-3421; assembly: GCF_028657905.1. NCBI lineage: Bacteria > Pseudomonadati > Pseudomonadota > Betaproteobacteria > Burkholderiales > Burkholderiaceae > Burkholderia > Burkholderia sp. FERM BP-3421. The sequence goes on from NZ_CP117782.1 coordinate 3,115,082, forward strand.
CTGGATCCACATTCCGGTCGGCTATCTGTATTGCATCGGCAATCCGCGCACCGACTGGCGCTACAAGACCGAACCCGAGGCCGCGCTGAACGGGCGCGCGCTGTCGTATCCGCGCGGCCGCGTGCTGGGCGGCTCGTCGTCGATCAACGGCATGATCTACATGCGCGGCCAGCGCGAGGACTACGACGGCTGGGCGCGCGAGACGGGCGACGCGGGTTGGGGCTGGGACGCGGTGCTGCCGCTCTTCAAGCGCAGCGAGGATCACCACGCGGGGCCGAGCGACGCGCACGGCGCGGGCGGGCCCTGGCGGGTCGAGCGGCAGCGGCTGCGCTGGGAGATTCTCGATGCGTTCGCGCAGGCGGCGCAGCAGGCGGGCATCCCCGCCACCGACGATTTCAATCGCGGCGACAACGAAGGCGTCGGCTACTTCGAGGTGAACCAGCGGCGCGGCGTGCGCTGGAATGCGTCGAAGGCGTTCCTGCGGCCGGCGCAGGCGCGAGCGAACCTGACGGTGATCACCGGAGCGCAGGCGGAGCGCGTGCTGTTCGAGGGCCGGCGCTGCACGGGCGTCGCCTACCGCCGCGACGGCGCGCGGCGGATCGCGCGCGCGCGCGGCGAGGTGCTGCTCACGGCGGGCGCGGTGAATTCGCCGCAGCTGCTCGAAGTGTCGGGTATCGGAGCGGGCGCGCGGCTGCAGGCGCTCGGCATCGAGGTCGTGCACGATCTGCCCGGCGTCGGGGAAAACCTCCAGGATCACCTGCAATTGCGCATGGCGTTCAAGGTGCGCGGCGTGCGCACGCTGAACACGCTCGCCGCGCATTGGTGGGGCAAGCTCGCGATCGGCGCCGAATATGCGCTGCTGCGCAGCGGGCCGATGTCGATGGCGCCGTCGCAGCTCGGCGCGTTCGCGCGCTCGGATCCGGGCGATCCCGCGCTCACCCGGCCCGATCTCGAGTATCACGTGCAACCGCTGTCGCTCGACCGCTTCGGCGAGCCGCTGCATCGCTTCAACGCGTTCACCGCGTCGGTCTGCCACCTGCGGCCGACCTCGCGCGGCAGCATCCACATCGTGTCGCCGGACCCCGCGCGCGCGCCGGCGATCGCGCCCAACTATCTGGCGACCGAGCACGACCGCCGGGTCGCGGCGAACGCGCTGCGCCTGACGCGGCGCATTGCCGGCGCGGCGGCGCTCGCGCGCTATGCGCCCGAGGAGGTGCTGCCCGGCGCGCGCTACCAGACCGAGGCGGAGCTGGCCGAGGCGGCGGGCGCGATCGGCACGACGATCTTCCATCCGGTCGGCACCTGCAGGATGGGCCGCGACGACGATCCGGCGGCGGTGGTCGACAGCCGCTTGCGCGTGCGCGGCGTGAGCGGCCTGCGGGTGATCGACGCATCGGTGATGCCGACCATCACGTCCGGCAACACGAACTCGCCGACGCTGATGATCGCGGAACGCGCGAGCGGACTGATTCGCGCGGAGCGTCGACGCGCCGCGCCGGTGTCGCGCGAGACGCCCGTCGAGACGCCGACGCACGCCGTGTAGACAATCGCCGCGATCGTGACGAACCGGATGATGGGTTAACCCGCATCCGGTTTTTTTCGTGCGCGCGGCGCGCTTGCCGTGTCGTAAGAAATCCTGCGTATTGGCCAATACGGGTGTGCAATGCTCGCAATCCTTACAGGCCTATAAGTGCAAATCCCGATGAATGCACTGCACCAACGGCGCGACAATGACGCGCAGTGTGCAGGGCGCATTCTGCGTGGGGAGACCACCTCCGATGCGGCACACGGAACGGGGGCAGCCGCTTGTCCGCTGAATCATTCGCCGCCACCTGAACGTACGCTCCCGGTGCTTCGCCTGACTTCGTATGGAAGGGAACATGATTCTCGGCGACACGATTCTGGAAACACGCGGACTGACGAAGGAATTCAAGGGCTTCACCGCGGTGAACGACGTGAACCTGCGCGTGCGGCGCGGTTCGATCCATGCGTTGATCGGTCCGAACGGCGCGGGCAAGACCACCTGCTTCAACCTGCTCACGCGCTTCCTGAAGCCCACCGCGGGACAGATCGTCTTCAACGGCATCGACATCACCGACGAACGGCCGGCGCAGATCGCGCGCCGCGGCATCATCCGTTCGTTCCAGATTTCCGCGGTGTTTCCGCATCTGAGCGCGCTGCAGAACGTGCGCATCGGCCTGCAGCGCTCGCTCGGCACCGAATTCCATTTCTGGCGCAGCGAGCGCAGCCTGCGTCGGCTCAACGATCGCGCGATGGATCTGCTCACCCAGGTCGGCCTGACCGATTTCGCGCAGGTGCCGACCGTCGAGCTCGCCTATGGCCGCAAGCGCGCGCTCGAGATCGCGACGACGCTCGCGATGGAGCCGGATCTGATGTTGCTCGACGAGCCGACCCAGGGGATGGGGCACGAGGACGTCGATCGCGTGACCGCGCTGATCAAGAAGGTCGCGAGCGGCCGCACGATCCTGATGGTCGAGCACAACATGAACGTGATCGCCGGCATTTCCGACACCATCACCGTCCTGCAGCGCGGCGAGGTGCTCGCGGAAGGCGCGTACGCGGAGGTGTCGAAGAACCCGCTCGTCGTCGAGGCGTACATGGGCAGCGCCGAGGCCGCACTGGCGGGGGCGCACGCATGAAGCACAGCGAACGGGAGGAGCGTGAGTTGAGCGGCGTCGAGAGCGGTACGCCCGCGCTTGCGATCGCGGGCCTCGAGGCGTGGTATGGCGAGTCGCACATCCTGCATGGCGTCGATCTCACCGTGCACCGCGGCGAAGTGGTCACGCTGCTCGGCCGCAACGGCTCGGGCCGCACCACCACGCTGCGCGCGATCATGGGGCTCACGGGGCGGCGCAGCGGCTCGATCCGCATCGCGGGCGCCGAGACGATCGCGCTCGCGACGCATCGCATCGCGCACTACGGCGTCGGCTATTGTCCCGAAGAGCGCGGCATCTTCTCGAGCCTGTCGTGCGAGGAGAACCTGCTGCTGCCGCCCGCGCTCGGCGCAAGCGAGCGCGCGATGTCGCTCGGCGACATCTACACGATGTTCCCGAATCTCGCCTCGCGCCGGCACAGCCAGGGCACGCGCCTGTCGGGGGGCGAGCAGCAGATGCTCGCCGTCGCGCGGATCCTGCGCACGGGCGCGAACCTGCTGCTGCTCGACGAGATCTCCGAAGGGCTCGCGCCGGTGATCGTGCAGACCCTCGCGCGGATGATCGTCACGCTGAAGGCGCGCGGCTACACGATCGTGATGGTCGAGCAGAACTTCCGCTTCGCGGCGCCGCTCGCCGACCGCTTCTATGTCATGGAGCACGGCCGCATCGTCGAGCACTTCAGCGCGCCGCAGCTCGACGCCAAGATGCCCGTGCTGCACGATCTGCTCGGCGTCTGACCCGGAGGCCGTCCAACCGGGATCCTGTCCGTTTCCGTTTCCGTTTCCGTTTCCGCTGTCGCTGCACCTACAACCACAACGCATCACACAGGAGACGTTCATGAAATTGCAGACCCTCGCGCGCGCCTGCGTCGTCGTCGCGGCGTTTTCGACCGTATCGGCGGCGCAGGCCGCCGATACGGTGAAGATCGGCTTCATCACGGACATGTCGGGCCTCTACGCCGACATCGACGGCCAGGGCGGCCTCGAGGCGATCCGGATGGCGGTGGCCGACTTCGGCGGGAAGGTCAACGGCAAGCCGATCGAGGTGATCTATGCGGACCACCAGAACAAGGCGGACATCGCGGCCTCGAAGGCGCGCGAATGGATGGACCGGGGCGGGCTCGACCTGCTGGTGGGCGGCACCAATTCGGCGACCGCGCTGTCGATGAACCAGGTCGCGGCGGAGAAGAAGCGGGTGTACATCAACATCGGCGCGGGCGCGGACACGCTGACCAACGAGCAGTGCACGCCGTACACGATCCACTACGCGTACGACACGATGGCGCTCGCGAAGGGCACGGGCTCCGCGGTGACGAAGCAGGGCGGCAAGACCTGGTTCTTCCTGACCGCCGACTACGCGTTCGGCAAGGCGCTCGAGAAGAACACCTCCGACGTCGTGAAGGCGAACGGCGGCCAGGTGCTGGGCGCGGTGCGGCATCCGCTGTCGGCGTCGGATTTCTCGTCGTTCCTGCTGCAGGCGCAGGCCTCGAAGGCGCAGATCCTCGGGCTCGCGAACGCGGGCGGCGATACCGTGAACGCGATCAAGGCGGCCAAGGAGTTCGGCATCACCAAGACGATGAAGCTCGCGGCGCTGCTGGTGTTCATCGACGACATCCACAGCCTCGGCCTCGACACCACCCAGGGCCTCGTGTTGACCGACAGCTGGTACTGGAATCGCGACGAGGCGTCGCGCAAGTGGGCGCAGCGTTACTTCGCGAAGACCAAGAAGATGCCGTCGAGCCTGCAGGCGGCTGACTATTCGTCGGTGACGACCTATCTGAAGGCGGTGCAGGCGGTGGGCTCGACGGATTCCGACAAGGTGATGGCGCAGCTCAAGAAGCAGAAGATCGACGATTTCTACGCGAAGGGCTACGTGCGAACCGACGGCAGCATGATCCACGACATGTACCTGATGGAAGTGAAGAAGCCGTCGGAATCGAAGGAGCCGTGGGACTACTACAAGATCCTCGCGACGATCCCGGGCGAGCAGGCGTTCGCGACCAAGCAGGAATCGCGCTGCGCGCTCTGGAAGTGAGGGCCGCGCCGCGCGCCGGGGAGCGGCGCGCGGCATGATTTCAACCGGATGGCAGATTCGATGGATATCTTCGGCGTACCGATGTCGGCGATGCTGAGCCAGCTGTTGCTCGGCCTCGTCAACGGATCCTTCTACGCGATCCTGAGCCTCGGGCTCGCAGTGATCTTCGGGCTGCTCAACGTGATCAACTTCGCGCACGGCGCGTTGTTCATGCTGGGCGCGATGCTGGCCTGGATGGGGCTCGCGTATCTCGGCCTGCCGTACTGGGCGATGCTGGTGATCGCGCCGATCCTGGTCGGGCTGTTCGGAATCCTGATCGAGTGCTCGATGCTGCGCTGGCTGTACCGGCTCGATCACCTGTACGGGCTGCTCCTGACCTTCGGCCTCACGCTCGTGGTCGAGGGCGTGTTCCGCTCGGTCTACGGCTCGTCGGGCCAGCCGTACGACGTGCCGGCGCTGCTCGCGGGCGCGACCGACCTCGGCTTCATGTACCTGCCGAACTATCGCGCATGGGTGGTGGTCGCGTCGCTGGCCGTGTGCCTCGCGACCTGGTTCGTGATCGAGAAGACCCGGCTCGGCGCCTATCTGCGCGCCGGCACCGAGAATCCCCGGCTCGTCGAGGCGTTCGGGGTGAACGTGCCGCTCATGATCACACTCACCTACGGCTTCGGCGTCGCGCTCGCGGCGTTCGCGGGGGTGCTCGCCGCGCCGGTGATCCAGGTGTCGCCGCTGATGGGGCAGCCGATGATCATCACGGTGTTCGCGGTGGTCGTGATCGGCGGAATGGGGTCGATTCTCGGCTCGATCCTCACCGGGCTGCTGCTCGGCGTGATCGAGGGCTTCACACGGGTGTTCTATCCGGAGGCGTCGGCGACGGTCGTGTTCGTGATCATGGCGATCGTGCTGCTGGTTCGCCCCGCAGGCTTGTTCGGCAAGGAACGATGATGCAGAAGAAAGCGCTCTATGGCCTGCTGCTGGCCGCCCTGGTCGTCGCGCCGTTCGCGGGCGCGTATCCGCTGTTCGTGATGAAGGTGCTGTGCTTCGCGCTGTTCGCGGCCGCGTTCAACCTGCTGATCGGCTTTACCGGGCTGCTGTCGTTCGGGCATGCGATGTTCCTCGCCACGGCCGGCTATGTGACCGGCTACGCGCTGCAGACGGTGGGCGCGACGCCTGAGGCCGGCGTGTTCGCGGGCGTCGGCGCGGCGGCGCTGCTGGGCCTCGTCGTCGGCCTGTTCGCGATCCGCCGGCAGGGCATCTACTTCGCGATGATCACGCTCGCGTTCGCGCAGATGGTGTACTTCATCTACCTGCAGGCGCCGTTCACGCACGGCGAGGACGGCCTCCAGGGCGTGCCGCGCGGCCGCCTGTTCGGGCTGCTCGACCTGGGGTCCGATCTCGCGCTGTACTACGTGGTGCTCGCCATCGTGGTGCTTGCGTGCCTGTTCATCGTGCGCGTCGTGCATTCGCCGTTCGGCCAGGTGCTCGTCGCGATCAAGGAGAACGAGCCGCGCGCGATCTCGCTCGGCTACGACACCGATCGCTTCAAGCTGCTCGCGTTCGTGCTGTCGGCGGCGCTCGCGGGGCTCGCCGGCGCGCTGAAGGTGATCGTGCTCGGCTTCGAGACGCTCGGCGACGCCTACTGGACCATGTCGGGCCTCGTGATTCTAATGACGCTGGTGGGTGGGATGGGCACGCTGTTCGGGCCGCTCGTCGGCGCCGCGCTGATCGTCGCGCTCGAGGACCGGCTGGGCGACATCGGCGCGTGGCTCGCGGCCTCGACCGGCATCGAGTGGTTCCAGTCGCTCGGCGAATCGGCGACGATCGTCACCGGGCTGATTTTCATCGCCTGCGTGCTGGCGTTCCGGCGTGGAATCGTGGGCGAGGCGATCGCGCGATTGAAGCCGTTGCGCGCCTCCTGAGCGGATGATGCGGAGCACCAAAATCGTTCGGAATCCGATTCAATTTGTCGTGGAAATGCCGCTGGAAACGCCTGTCCGGCGCCCCAATTTCGTGCGGCGATGCACCATAGGGGTAAATGCTAGGTTGTCGCGCCCTGTAGGCTTGCTTTAATCTTCGTCTCAGTTCTGATGCACCGCGAAACGAATTTGCAGGTGGAGAACGAGGAGACAATCGAGGCACTCAGTGCCCGGACCCACGGAAGCGCTGTTGGACGGAATCCAACAGCGCTTTTTCTTTGCGCGCGCGATTTGCACGCGTCGTGCGGTTCCGCTCCGTCCCATCCTCCGCCTCGGGCTTACCCGATTATCGCGTGCCGCGCGCGTCCGTTACACTCGCCTTTCACTGACCGGGTAGTCGGGAATAGCAGCACACAATAGACCAGAGCAACGAGCAGCGCGAATCTCGGAGACGGGTTTGATGAAGCGGGCGTGGCGGTTCTTCGGCATCGGGGCGGCATATCTCGCGGGGCCGGCGCAGGCTGGCGCCGGAAAGGGCGAGGGGGATCGGGCCGCGGGTGCCGCGGTGTCGCTCCGCATCACCGGCGAGCGCGCGATCTCCCGATTGGCTAGGGCAGCCCCCGGTCTGAAGGCCCAAGCCGGCAGGGGCGACGCCGCCCAGACCGTCAACTTCTCCCTCCATCTGATCGACATCACCATCGCGGCACCGGATTCGCCCGGGATGATCGATGTCGTCCCGGGCTCGCGCGCGTCGCGGGTCGAGCCGATGGGCGTGAGGTGCGCCCGGGTGTTCGCGGCGCGATGGACCAATCGCTCAAGGGCAGGCGGCCGTTCGTGGGTGCTTGAGCGCGGCGCGATCACCGCGGCTGGCTGCAACGCCGACCGGCTCACGGCGCTCAGCGGTGCCGTCGCGGCGCGCCGGCGCACGACGGCGGCAAGCGGACGTTTCGCGCGCAACGCCACCGTTGCGAGCGGGCAGGGAAGGATGGCGCCGGACGAGCCTCCCGCCGCGCCGGCGATCGCGAGGGCTGCTCTGCCTTCCGGGCAACCGAGGCAAGCGTGCAACGACGCCATCGCGATCCGCCAGACGCAGAACGCTTCCAATCAAGACTTCCCGCAGGCTCGCGACGACAATCGCATTGGCATCTGCTTGGCGGCGGCAGGCGCATGGCCCGATACACGTTCCGCCGGGCCGTGCACGCTCACGCGTGAGCCGGCCTGCGGACACAGGCCGGGCTCGACTGTCGACGGCCGCGCCCGGAAGGCGGACAGCTTGCCGCCTTCCGCGATACCGGCGGCGCTCGAGCATGCGTTGTCCGGCGTTTTCACGTTGCACCCGACCGATCACGCGCGCCTTGGCGCTCGCGCCCGCGCATGGGTCGGCCTCACCGGCGGCCGGCGCATGCCGGCGCTGGGCTAGCAGCAGGTTCGCGACAGGACGGGAGCGGAATGGAAGGCGCGTGCGGCAGGACGCGCCTTTTTTGTTGCGCGCGGCACGCGCGGTTTCACGTGGAAGTCAGCGCCGGCCCCGGGCCGGATCGATCAATACGCGTTTCGCGTAGCGTTTGGAGACACGCAATGAAGATGAAGCGATGGATGGCGATGGCCTGCGCGGCCGGGCTGCTGGGGAGCGCGACGGCCGCGTCGGCGCAGCTGAAGATCGGCGTCACGCTGTCCGCGACCGGGCCCGCCGCGTCGCTCGGCATCCCCGAGAAGAACACGGTCGCGCTGCTGCCGCGCGAAATCGGCGGCAAGCGGGTCGACTACATCGTGCTCGACGACGCCTCCGACACGAGCCGGGCAGTGCAGAACGTGCGCAAGCTGATCGACGAGGATCACGTCGACGCGATCATCGGTTCGTCCGTCACGCCCAATTCGCTCGCGATGATCGATCCCGTCGCGCAGGGCAAGACGCCGACGATCTCGCTCGCGGCGAGCGCGCAGATCATCGCGCCGATGGACGCGAAGCGCGCCTGGATGTTCAAGACGCCGCAAAACGACCGGCTGATGGCCGACGCGATCGCCGGCTACATGGCCGGGCACGGCGTGAAGACGGTGGGCTTCATCGGCTTCGCCGACGCGTACGGCGAGGGCTGGTACGCGGTGTTCAATGCCGCCGCCGCGGCGAACGGGCTGAAGATCGTCAGCAACGAGCGCTACAACCGCACCGACGCATCGGTGACGGGCCAGGTGCTGAAGACGCTCGCCGGGCATCCCGACGCGGTGCTGATCGCGGGCGCCGGCACGCCGGCCGCGCTGCCGGCCAAGGCGCTTCGGGAGCGCGGCTACAAGGGCAAGGTGTATCAGACCCACGGCGTCGCGAACAACGATTTCCTGCGCGTGTGCGGCAAGGACTGCGACGGTGAGCTGCTGCCGGCAGGCCCCGTGCTCGTGACCGACCAGCTGCCCGACTCCAACCCCGCGAAGCGGCCGTCGCAGGCCTACAAGGCGGCGTACGAGAAGGCCTATGGCGCGGGCACGGTGTCGACCTTCGGCGGCCACGTGTGGGATGCGGGGCTGATGCTCGCGCGCGCGATTCCCGAGGCGCTGAAGAAGGCGCAGCCGGGCACCGAGGCGTTCCGCGAGGCGCTGCGCGCGGCGCTCGAGAACGTGAAGGACCTGCCGGTGTCGCACGGCGTGATCAACACGACGCCGACCGATCACAACGGCTTCGATGCGCGCGCGCGGGTGATGGTGCAGATCGTCGACGGCAAGTGGAAGCTGCAGGCGGACTGACGCTGCGCGGCTGTCCCGTTCGAGCGCGCTCGCGGGCCGCGGCGTCGCTCGGTCCCGACGATCCCGGACGAAATCTCGGATGAAGAAACGGTATGGATATTTCGATTGCGGCGATCCTTGCCCAGGACGGCGTCACGACGGGCGCGATCTATGCGCTGCTCGCGCTCGCGCTGGTGCTGGTGTTTTCCGTCACGCGGGTGATCTTCATCCCGCAGGGTGAGTTCGTGTCGTACGGCGTGCTCACGCTCGCCGCCCTGCAAACGCAGAAGGTGCCGGCGACCTGCTGGCTGCTGGTCGCGATGGGCATCGGCTGCTTTTTGCTCGAACTGGGCGGGCTGGCTCGGCATCGCGAACGGCGGCACCGGTTGGCCCGCACGGTCGCCTTGCTCGCGGGGCGCGACGTGCTGCTGCCGCTTGCGATCCTCGCGGTCGCGCGCAGCGTCGCGCCGCAGGCAATGCCGATGCTCGCGCAGATCGCGCTGACGCTGGCGATCGTCGTGCCGATGGGGCCGTTCGTGTACCGGCTTGCGTACCAGCCGATCGCCGAGGGCTCGACGCTGCTGCTGCTGATCGTGTCGGTCGCCGTGCATTTCGCGCTGGTCGGCCTCGGCCTCGTGATGTTCGGCGCGGAAGGCTCGCGCACGGCGCCGTTCGCCGATGCCTCGCTCTCGATCGGCGCGCTGTCGGTGTCGCTGCAGAGCGTATGGGTCGTCGTCACGGCGCTCGTCCTGATCGCCGCGCTCTACGTGTACTTCGATCGCACGATCGCCGGCAAGGCCTTGCGGGCGACCGCGGTGAATCGCGTCGGCGCGCGCCTGGTCGGGATCGGCACCACGCAGGCGGGCCGGCTCGCGTTCACGCTGGCGGCGGGCCTCGGCGTGCTGTCCGGCATCCTGGTCGGCCCGCTGACCACGATCTACTACGACTCGGGCTTCCTGATCGGCCTGAAGGGCTTCGTCGGGGCGATCGTCGGCGGGCTCGTCAGCTACCCGCTCGCGGCCGCGGGCGCGCTGCTGGTCGGCGTGCTCGAATCCTACTCGTCGTTCTGGGCGAGTGCGTACAAGGAGGTCATCGTTTTCACGTTGATCATCCCGGTGCTGCTGTGGCGCAGTCTGGCGACGCCGCATGCGGAAGAGGGCGAGGAGTGAGGGCGATGAAGACATTGATCCGCAACCGGCTGTTCTGGCTGTTCCTCGTGTTGCTGTTCGCGTTGCCGGTGCTGCCCGGCGTGCTGCGGGTGCCGGAATACTGGATCACCCTGCTGAACTACATCGGGTTGTATTCGATCGTCGCGATCGGGCTCGTGCTGTTGACGGGCATCGGCGGGATGACGAGCTTCGGGCAGGCGGCCTTCGTCGGCATCGGGGCCTATGCGACCGCCTACCTGACGACTGCCTGGGGGTGGTCGCCGTGGCTCGGGCTGCTCGCCGGCGTGGTGCTGACGGCGCTGATCGCGCTGCTGCTCGGCGCGGTGACGATGCGGCTGTCGGGCCATTTCCTGCCGCTCGGCACGATCGCATGGGGGCTCGCGTTGTTCTTCCTGTTCGGCAATCTCGACCTGCTCGGCAAGTACGACGGGATCAACGGCATTCCCGCGCTGAGCGTGTTCGGCGTGACGCTCGACAGCGGGCGCGGCTTCTACTACCTGATCTGGGTCGTGGTGCTGGGCGCGGTGGTGTCGGTCCAGAACCTGCTGAACAGCCGGCCCGGCCGCGCGATCCGTGCGCTGCGCGGCGGCAGTGTAATGGCCGAGGCGATGGGCGTGAACACCGCGTGGATGCGTGTCGTGATCTTCGTGTATGCCGCGGTGCTCGCATCGGTGTCCGGCTTCCTGTACGCGCACCTGCAGCGCGCGGTGAATCCGACGCCGTTCGGTTTGAACCACGGCATCGAATTCCTGTTCATGGCGGTGGTCGGCGGCGTGGCGCACGTGTGGGGCGCGGTGCTCGGCGCGGCGATCCTCACCGTGCTGCAGGACTACCTGCAGACGCTGCTGCCGAAGCTGCTCGGCGAGGACGGCAACTTCGAGATCATCGTGTTCGGCGTGCTGATGGTGGTGCTGCTGCAGTATGCGCGGCAAGGCGTCTGGCCCTTTGTGGCCCGACTGTTTCCGCGCGAACCGGCTGCGATGGCGCCCGAACAGGCGGCGTCGCTGCCGCAGCGTGACAAGCCGCGCGCGGGCGATGCGCTGCTCGTCGTCGAGTGCGTGCGCAAGCAGTTCGGCGGGCTCGTCGCGGTCAACGACGTCAGCTTCGAGGTGAAGGCAGGGCAGATCATCGGCCTGATCGGCCCGAACGGCGCGGGCAAGTCGACCACATTCAATCTCGTGACGGGCGTGCTGCGGCCGACTTCCGGCTCGATCCGCTTCAGGGGCGAGCGGATCGATACGCTGGTTTCACGTGAAATCGTCGCGCGCGGGATTGGTCGAACGTTCCAGCACGTGAAGCTGCTGCCGTCGATGAGCGTGCTCGAGAACGTCGCGTTGGGTGCGCATCTGCGCGGCTCGACCGGCGTGTGGCGCAGCATTGCCCGGCTGAATGCGGTCGAGGAGGCGCGCCTGATGGCCGAAGCGGCGCGTCAGATCCGACGCGTTGGGCTCGAAGCGCACATGCACGACGAGGCCGGCAGCCTCGCGCTCGGGCAGCAGCGGATCCTGGAGATCGCGCGTGCGCTGTGCTGCGATCCGACCTTGCTGTTGCTGGACGAGCCGGCCGCCGGCCTGCGTTACCAGGAGAAGCAGCAACTGGCGGACCTGCTGCGCAGGCTTCGGGCGGAGGGCATGAGCGTGCTGCTGGTGGAGCACGACATGGATTTCGTGATGAATCTCACCGACCGGCTGGTCGTGATGGAATTCGGTACGCGGATCGCGGAAGGCTTGCCGGAGGAGGTCCAGAAAGACCCGGCGGTGCTGGAAGCTTATCTCGGCGGGGTGGAATGATGACGCAGCAGGCAACGACGCCGATTCTCGACGTGCGGGACCTCTCGGTGCGCTACGGCAAGGTCGAGGCGCTGCATGGCGCGGCGATCGCGGTCGGGGCAGGGCAGATCGTCAGCGTGATCGGCCCGAACGGCGCGGGCAAATCGACGCTGCTCAATGCGCTCATGGGCGCACTGCCGGCCAGCGGTCATGCGGATGGGGCGGTGCGCTACCGCGGCGAACAGGTCGAGCGGCTGCCCGTCGAGCAGCGGGTGGCGCGCGGGATGTGCCTCGTGCCGGAGAAGCGCGAGCTGTTTGCGTCGATGTCGGTCGAGGACAACCTTGTGCTCGGCGCATACCGCCGCAAGCGCGCCGGGGACGCGCGCTTTCTCGATCAGCTCGATCCGGTGTTCTCGTTGTTTCCACGGCTCAAGGAACGGCGGCGTCAGGCGGCCGGCACGCTGTCCGGCGGGGAGCGGCAGATGCTGGCGGTCGGCCGTGCGTTGATGGGAAAGCCGGACTTGCTGATGCTCGATGAGCCGAGCCTTGGTCTGGCCCCGCTGATCGTGAAGGAGATCTTCCATATCATCAGCGCGCTGCGCAGCACCGGGGTCGCGACGCTGTTGATCGAGCAGAACGCCCGGGCCGCGTTGCAGATCTCCGACTACGCCTATGTGCTGGAGACCGGCGAGTTCGCCTTGGAGGGGCCGGCGGCGCAGTTGGCGCGCAATCCACGGGTGATCGAAACCTACCTGGGCCTGGCCAGGAAGTCGGCCTAGGCGATCGCCGGGTGTTGGAAAAAGGCGGCGTGTTTCACGTGAAACACGCCGTTTTTGTTGGTTGGCCATTCGGATGAAATTCGGGCCAAAAGCGAACCCGCTATAATTCGCCCCATACATTTCTCTGAAGGTTCGTGCGCGGCCCCCTCGCACGAAGTCCGCAATGCTTTTTCCCACTGAATTCGACGTAATCGTTGTCGGCGGCGGTCACGCCGGCACGGAAGCCGCTTTGGCGTCCGCCCGCATGGGCGTCAAGACGCTGCTGCTGACCCACAACATCGAGACGCTCGGGCAGATGAGCTGCAACCCGTCGATCGGCGGGATCGGCAAGGGTCATCTGGTCAAGGAAGTCGATGCCCTGGGCGGGGCGATGGCTGCCGCCACGGACGAAAGCGGTATCCAGTTCCGTATCTTGAACTCGTCCAAGGGGCCGGCGGTCCGCGCGACGCGCGCCCAGGCCGATCGCTTGCTGTACAAGCAGGCAATCCGGCACCGGCTCGAGAATCAGCCCAACCTGTGGCTGTTTCAGCAGGCAGTCGACGACCTGATCGTCGAAGGCGATCGCGTGGTCGGCGCGGTCACGCAGATCGGCATTCGCTTTCTCGCCAAGGCAGTGGTGCTCACGGCCGGGACCTTCCTCGACGGCAAGATCCACGTTGGCTTGAACAACTACACAGGCGGCCGCGCGGGCGATCCGGCGGCGGTCTCGCTGTCGGCGCGCCTGAAGGAATTGAAGCTGCCGCAAGGGCGCCTCAAGACTGGAACGCCGCCGCGCATCGACGGCCGAACGATCGATTTCTCGAAGCTGGAAGAGCAGCCCGGCGATCTGGATCCGATTCCTGTGTTCTCGTTCCTCGGCCGGGTGGAACAGCATCCGCAGCAAATGCCGTGCTGGGTCACACATACGAACGAACGCACGCACGACATCATCCGCGGTGGTCTCGACCGTTCGCCTATGTATACAGGCGTGATCGAAGGCGTCGGGCCGCGCTACTGCCCGTCGATCGAGGACAAGATTCACCGTTTCGCCTCGAAGGACGCGCACCAGATCTTCCTGGAGCCGGAAGGGCTGACGACCAACGAGTTCTACCCGAATGGGATCTCGACGAGCCTGCCGTTCGATGTGCAGCTCGATCTCGTGCACTCGATGCGGGGTATGGAGCAGGCGCATATCCTGCGCCCGGGTTATGCGATCGAGTACGATTATTTCGATCCGCGCGGCCTGAAGGCATCACTCGAAACCAAGGTGATCAACGGCCTGTTTTTCGCGGGCCAGATCAACGGGACGACCGGGTACGAGGAAGCGGCGGCGCAAGGCTTGCTGGCCGGTATCAACGCGGGCCGCTATGCACAGGAGCAGGACGCGTGGTGCCCGCGTCGCGATCAGGCCTATCTGGGCGTGCTGGTCGACGATCTGGTGACGCGTGGCGTGCTGGAGCCGTACCGGATGTTCACGAGCCGGGCCGAGTACCGGTTGAGCCTGCGCGAGGACAATGCCGACATGCGCCTGACCGAGATCGGGCGTGAGCTGGGCGTCGTGGACGACGCTCGCTGGGATGCATTCAGCCGCAAGCGCGATGCTGTTTCACGTGAAACCGAACGCCTGCGCACGACCTGGGTAACGCCGAAGACCTTGCCGGCCGAAGAGGCGATGGCCTTGCTCGGCAAGCAGATCGATCACGAATACAGCCTGGCCGAGCTGCTGCGTCGCCCGGGTGTCAGCTACGAAGGCGTGTGCGGTTTGCGCAATGGCGAGTGTGGTCCGGCGGAAGCGCTGGCCGATGATCCGGTGTTGCTCGCACAGATCAACGAGCAGATCGAGATCGGGGTCAAGTATCAGGGTTACATCGAGCGTCAGGCGGACGAGATCGAGCGCAATGGTGCACATGAAAACACCCGTCTGCCGGAAGGGCTCGATTACACCGAGGTGCGCGGTTTGTCGTTCGAGGCGAGCCAGAAGCTGAATCAATTCCGCCCGGAGACGATCGGGCAGGCCTCGCGTATTTCGGGCATCACGCCCGCGGCGATTTCGCTGCTCATGGTTCACTTGAAGCGCGGGCTGGGTAGACGCGGCAACGGGAAGGGCGCGGCATCCACGGCAGACACGGGGGGCGCGCAAGTCCCGACGCAGCAATGACGGCGCGCCATCCGTCATCCCAGGCCAGCCGGGAAGCGCTGGCGGCCATGTTGTCCGACGGCGCGCAGGCGCTGGGCGTCGCGCTGACCGATGAGCGGCACGGCAAGCTGCTCGACTATGTGGCGCTGCTCGCGAAATGGAATGCGGTCTACAACCTGACCGCGATTCGCGATCCGCGCCAGATGCTGATCCAGCACATTCTCGATTCGCTGTCGATCGTGCCGCACCTGAGCCCGCGCGGCGCATCGTCCGTGCTGGACGTCGGTTCGGGCGGCGGTTTGCCCGGCATCGTGCTTGCGATCGTCTTGCCGGACTGGCAAGTCACGCTCAACGACATCGTTCACAAGAAGTCCGCATTCCAGAACCAGGCGAAGGCCGAGCTGAAGCTCGGCAATCTGTCCGTGGTCACGGGCCGGGTGGAATCGTTGCGGCCGGGTGTCGAGGTGCCGAATAAATTCGATGCAATCGTCTCGCGGGCATTCGCGGATCTCTCCGACTTCGTTACACTTGCCCGGCATCTGGTTGCGCCGGGTGGGGCGATCTGGGCGATGAAGGGCGTGCATCCTGACGACGAGATCGCGCGCCTGCCGGATGGGGCGCACGTGAAGCAGACGATCCGTCTGGTCGTGCCGATGCTCGAGGCGGAGCGGCACATGATCCAAGTCGAGCTCGACGAAGCAATTTAACCGGGGCGCGCTGTCGCGCCCGGACTGTTTGAAGTAAAGAGGGACACACCAACGATGGCAAAGATCTTCTGCGTGGCGAACCAGAAGGGTGGCGTCGGCAAGACGACGACGACGGTCAATCTCGCCGCGAGCCTGGCGGCGCAGGATCAGCGCGTATTGCTGATCGACCTGGATCCGCAGGGCAATGCCACGATGGGCAGCGGGATCGACAAGGCGGAATGTGAATCGACCGTCTACGAGGTGCTGGTCGACGGCGTGACGGTTGTCGATGCGCGGGTGCGTCCGGAAGCGGTGAAGTACGACGTACTGCCGGCGAACCGCGAGCTGGCCGGTGCGGAAATCGAGCTGGTGAGCATGGAGAACCGCGAGCGGCAGCTGAAAGCGGCGCTCGAGAAGGTCGAGGACGACTACGATTTCGTCCTCATCGATTGCCCGCCGGCCTTGTCGCTGCTGACGCTGAACGGCCTGTGCGCCGCGCACGGCGTGGTGATCCCGATGCAGTGCGAGTACTTCGCGCTGGAGGGGCTGTCGGATCTCGTCAATACGATCAAGCAGGTGCACGCGAACATGAACCGCGACCTGAAGGTGATCGGCCTGCTGCGCGTGATGTTCGATCCGCGCATCACGCTGCAGCAGCAGGTGTCGGACCAGCTGAAGGCGCACTTCGGCGACAAGGTGTTCGATGCGGTGATTCCGCGCAACGTGCGCCTGGCCGAGGCGCCCAGCTACGGGTTGCCGGGCGTGGTGTTCGATCGCGGCTCGCGCGGTGCGCAGGCCTATATTCAATTCGGCGCGGAAATGATCGAGCGGGTTCGCGCGCTGTAAGCGCGACGCCTTGGCAACGAGCGAATCGAGGAATACGAGATGAATGCGGTAGCAAAGAAGAAGGGGCTGGGGCGCGGCCTGGAGGCGCTGCTCGGCGGCACCGCCGACATCACCGAGGCCGTCAAGATCGAGGGTGCGCCGAACGTGCTCGCGCTCGGCAAGCTGCAGGCGGGCAAGTATCAGCCGCGTACCCGCATGGACGAGGGCAGCCTGCAGGAGCTGGCCGCCAGCATTCGCGCGCAGGGGATCATGCAGCCGATCCTGGTGCGTCCGATTTCGTCTGATAAATTCGAAATCATCGCGGGGGAGCGTCGCTTCCGCGCGGCGCGCCTGGCGGGCCTCGAGGAAGTGCCGGTGCTGGTGAAGGATGTGTCGGATCAGGCCGCGGCGGCGATGGCGCTGATCGAGAACATCCAGCGCGAGGATCTGAACCCGCTCGAAGAAGCGCACGGCATCCAGCGCCTGCTCGACGAATTCGGTTTCACGCACGAGCAGGCGGCGGAGTCGGTCGGCCGTTCGCGCAGCGCGGTGTCGAACCTGCTGCGTCTGCTGAATCTCGCCAACCCCGTGCAGACGATGCTGCTCGCGGGCGATCTCGACATGGGGCATGCGCGCGCGCTGCTCGCCGTCGACGCGGCGACGCAGATCACGCTGGCGCACCAGGTCGTCAACAAGCGGATGTCGGTGCGCGAGACGGAGAAGCTCGTCACGCACACGACGAAGGCGGAGCCTGCCGTCAAGGCGCGCGCGAAGGACGACGGCGGTCGCGATACCCGCCGTCTCGAAGAGGAGCTGTCTGATCTGCTCGCATCGAACGTGAAGATCAAGGTCGGGCGTCGCGGCCGCGGGCAGCTGACGATCGATTTCGGCGACCTCGACGCGCTCGAAGGGATTCTCGTGCGCTTGCGTGGCAACGTCGCCGCGTGACCGCGCACGTATGACGTCGGCGGTCGCGCGCGCGCTCGGCGGTCTCGCCGGGCTCGTCCGCCGCGAGCCGATCCTGTCGATCCTGGTGGTCGCGCTGCTTGCGCTGCAGGCGGTGCGTCCGCTGCCGGCGGCCGCGCTCGCGCGGCTCGTCGACTGGCAGACGGTGGCGACGCTGGCCGGCCTGCTGATGCTGACCAAGGCGCTCGAATTATCAGGATTCCTGATGTGGCTCGCGCACCGCATCGTGCGGCGCGTGCGCTCGGAGCGGGCTTTGGCTGCGTTGCTCGTGGTGTTCGCGGCGGCGCTGTCGCTGTGGTTGACCAACGATGTCGCGTTGTTCGTCGTGATCCCGCTCGTCGTCTCGCTGCGCGCGCTGACGCCCTTGCCGTTCCGGCGGCTCGTGATCCACATCGCGATCGCGGTCAACGCGGGCGCGATCGCCACGCCGTTCGGCAATCCCCAGAATCTTTTTCTATGGCAGTTGAGCGGCGTGTCGTTCGGTCGCTTCGTGGTCACGCTCGGGCCGCTTGCGCTCGCGCTGATGGCCTTGCTGCTCGTGCTGACGGCGTGCGCGTTTCGCGCGAAGCCTCTCGATCTGTCGGGCGATGTCGTCGCGCTGCCGGTGCAGCGCATGCACGCGCTGATCGCCGTGGCGTTGTTCGCCGCGTTCGTGCCGCTCGCCGATGCGCATCATCCGTTGCCCGGCCTGCTCGGCGTGGCGATCGTGCTGTTCGTCATGAGGCGCGATGCCGTCCTGAAGATCGACTGGTTGCTGCTGCTGATTTTCGTGCTGATGTTCGTCGTGCTGCGCAGCGCGGCCGCGCTGCCCGTCGTGCACGAGACGATCGCAGGCACTCATCTCGATTCGCCGCTGCGCGTGTTCTTGGCGGGGGCCGTGCTGTCGCAGGGCATCAGCAACGTGCCGGCGGCGATCCTGCTGTCGGAATTCACGCGCGACTGGCGTGCCCTGGCATTCGGCGTGTCGGTCGGCGGCTTTGGTCTCGCGATCGGCTCGCTCGCGAACCTGATTGCCGTGCGCCTCGCGAAGGAGCCGCGCATGTGGCTGCCGTTCCACCTCGTGTCGATTCCGTTCGCGCTGGCGAGCGCGGCGCTGGGGGCGTGGCTGCTGCTTCATGGCTGAGCGTGGCGGCAGAGGTGTGCGGGCCGGATCGCGAGGGCGGGGCACAGCGTGGGTCGCGATTGCGCGTCACGGGCGGCGGGGCGATTCACGGCGCATCGGCCGGACTGTGGCGGTGTGACAACTGATGCCCGGCATCGGTGTGTTCGCAGTCGGGCGATCGCATGGGGTGCCGACGGCCGGCGTGCTGCCCGCATGCGGCCCGCGATGCTCGTCCTGTGCATTGCCTTGAATGGCTTCAGGCCGCGACAGCGCGGCAAATCTTCCCGACCGCGCCCGTCGCAGCGCATATCGAGCGACGTTTCCGCTGTTTCCATGCTTGCCGGAATTTTTCGGGCATCCAATACCGGCGCAAAAATCCGCCCCATTGTGCGTTGCCGGCCGGCGTGTTTTTCACATGATGATGTGGCGTTTCGCGCAGATTTTTGTCGTGTCTAAAGCCTTGAATCACCTGCAACTATCGCTTACAATCGCCCGGATTTGTTAGCTAGGCACCCCCGAAAGCTTTCGGAAAGTTTGGGGCGGACTGAGATTTTGCGGAAGGTTGCGATGGCGGGTCAGGAGGAGCCGATCAATGGGCACGACAAGCACAGCGCACAACGCAGCATCGAACCGGCTGTGAAGCGGCACGCGGCCGCCGCCGACTGGGATGCCGAGCAGCAAGACGACAATACAATCGTTCCGCTTACGCGGGCCGAAGCGGAAACGCTGTTCGGGCCGGAGGTAAGCCGACCCTCGCGGGTCACGCCCTATCGGGTAGTGATCGCGCAAGTGGTTCTGTCCTTGGTTGCAACGCTGGCGTGGTGGCTGTTTTCCTCGAAGCCGCCGGGTGCCGCTGCGCAATCCGCATTCCTGGGCGGGGCGATTGGCTGGGTGCCGAGCGCATTGTTCGCGGCGCGTTTGAGGCGGGGCGGTGCCGACTCCGTGATGGGCTGGGTGGTCGGTGAAGTACTGAAGATGGGCGCGACGATCGCACTGTTTGTGGCGATCGCCGTGTGGTACCCCGGGGTGCACTGGGTACCGCTGCTCGTCACGTACCTGCTCGTGTTGAAGACGTACTGGATAGCGTTGGCCTGGCGATAGACTATGAAACCCTGCGCGGTTCGA
This sequence comes from Burkholderia sp. FERM BP-3421, assembly GCF_028657905.1. NCBI lineage: Bacteria > Pseudomonadati > Pseudomonadota > Betaproteobacteria > Burkholderiales > Burkholderiaceae > Burkholderia > Burkholderia sp. FERM BP-3421. The sequence continues at coordinate 3,134,959 of NZ_CP117782.1, forward strand.
CCGGAACATGCGCAGGCGCGTTCCCGCAATAGAGTGTTGCGGTGAAGCGGATAGACCGATTTTCGACAATTTGGGTGGCACTAACGATTATGGCAACCAGCGAAGGCTCGCGTGCTCTGGATCCGTCCGAGTACATTGCGCACCACTTGCAGAATTTCTCCACCGCGCACCAGACGTCGATTTTCGATATCCATGTCTGGAATCTCGACACGTTGTTCTGGTCGATCGTCTGCGGTCTCGCCACGATCCTCATCCTGTACATGGCTGCCCGCAAGGCAACGCCGGGCGTGCCGGGTCGTTTCCAGTGCCTGATCGAAATGATCGTCGAGATGGTCGAAGACCAGTCGAAGGCGGTCGTGCACGGCAATCGTACCTTCATTGCGCCGCTCGCGCTGACCGTGTTTATCTGGGTCGCGCTGATGAACTCCCTCGACTTCCTGCCCGTCGACCTGCCGGGTCGCATCATCGGCTGGCTCGGCCTGTCGCAAGTCATCCCGCATCACCGCATCGTCCCGACGGCCGACCTCAACGGCACGCTCGGCATCGCACTCGGCGTGTTCGTGCTGATGATCTATTACAGCATCAAGATCAAGGGCCCGGGCGGCTTCGTGCATGAGCTCGTGTCGGCCCCGTTCGGTGCGCATCCGCTGCTGTGGATCCCGAACCTCGGCCTGAACATCGTGGAATACGTCGCCAAGACCGTGTCGCTCGGCATGCGGCTGTTCGGCAACATGTATGCAGGCGAACTGCTGTTCCTGCTGATCGCCCTGCTCGGCAGCATGTGGGGCTTCGGCGCGGACGCGTCGGTGCTCGGCTTCGTCGGCCACATCCTCGCAGGCAGCATCTGGGCGGTCTTCCACATCCTTATCGTGTTGCTGCAAGCGTTCATCTTCATGATGCTGACGCTGGTGTATCTCGGTCAGGCGCACGAGTCGCACTAAGCGGCCGGACGAATCAAGCAGGTTTGTTTTTAGTTTTTTTAATTCCAGTTCCAAGTCTTTTCACAAAGGAGTGATCATGCAAGCTTTCATCGCCAACATCCAGGGTCTGACCGCTATCGGCATCGGTATCATCATCGGCCTGGGTGCAATCGGCGCCTGTATCGGTATCGGTCTGATGGGTGGCAAGTACATCGAAGCATGTGCACGTCAGCCTGAACTGATCAACCCGCTGCAAACCAAGATGTTCCTGCTGGCGGGCCTGATCGATGCAGCGTTCCTGATTGGCGTTGGTGTGGCAATGCTGTTTGCATTCGCGAACCCGCTCCTGTCGAAGCTCGCAGGCTAAGGTTCCTCGGAAGCATTGCGCCAGCGATCGCCGGCGCAGGGTGGAACGGAAGACGAGCGCCAATCGAACTCACATTCGACGCGCTCCTCCTCGTTTCAATTTCCGGAATAGCAGATAAGGAAACACCGTGAATCTCAACGCAACCCTGTTTGCGCAAATGGTCGTGTTCCTGATCCTCGCGTGGTTCACGATGAAATTCGTGTGGCCGCCGTTGATCAACGCCCTCGACGAGCGCTCGAAGAAAATTGCCGACGGCCTCTCCGCCGCGGAAAAGGGTCAGGCGGAACTCGCAGCGGCGCACAAGCGCGTCGATCAGGAACTCGCGCAGGCCCGTAACGACGGTCAACAACGCGTTGCCGAAGCTGAAAAGCGCGCGCAGTCGGTCGCCGAAGAAATCAAGGCGCAAGCCCATGCCGAAGCCGCCCGCATCATCGCCCAGGCGAAGGCGGACGCGGATCAGCAAATCGTGAAGGCCCGTGAAACGCTGCGCGGCGAAGTCGCCACGCTGGCGGTCAAGGGCGCCGAGCAGATCCTGAAGCGCGAAGTCGATCAAACGGCCCACGCCGAACTGCTGAATCAACTGAAAGCCGAGCTCTGATCATGGCCGAACTTGCAACCATCGCCCGCCCTTACGCAGAAGCGCTGTTCCGCGTGGCCGAGGGTGGTGATATCGCCGCCTGGTCCACGCTCGTGCAAGAGCTGGCTCAGGTTGCGCACCTGCCCGAAGTGCTGTCCGTCGCGTCGAGCCCGAAAGTGAGCCGCGCGCAGGTCAACGAGCTGCTGCTCGCCGCGGTGAAATCGCCGCTGGCAGCCAGCGTGGAAGCGAAGAACTTCGTGCAGATGCTGGTCGAAAATCACCGTATCGCGCTGCTGCCGGAAATCTCCACGCAGTTCGACGAGCTGAAGAACGCGCGCGAAGGCGCGGCAGACGTGCAGATCGTCAGCGCGTTTCCGCTCGAAGGCGCACAGCTCACCGAACTCATCGCCAACCTTGAACGCAAGTTCAAGCGCAAGCTGAAGCCGACGGTCGAGATCGATTCGTCGCTGATCGGCGGCGTGCGCGTGACGGTCGGTGACGAAGTGCTCGATACCTCGGTCCGCGCGCGGCTCGCCAGCATGCAGACAGCCTTGAGCGCTTGAGCGCCCAGGCAGCCGGCACGCAACAGAATTGACTATCAGGAGCGAATAATGCAACTCAATCCCTCTGAGATCAGCGAGCTGATCAAGAGCCGGATCCAGGGCCTTGAAGCGAGCGCAGACGTTCGCAACCAGGGCACCGTGATCTCCGTGACCGACGGCATCGTGCGTATCCACGGCCTGTCGGACGTGATGCAGGGCGAAATGCTCGAGTTCCCGGGCAACACGTTCGGCCTCGCGCTGAACCTCGAGCGCGACTCGGTCGGCGCGGTGATTCTCGGCGAATACGAACACATCTCGGAAGGCGACATCGTCAAGACGACGGGCCGCATTCTCGAAGTCCCGGTCGGTCCGGAACTCGTCGGCCGCGTGGTCGACGCGCTCGGCAACCCGATCGACGGCAAGGGCCCGGTCAACGCGAAGCTGACCGACGCGATCGAAAAGATCGCCCCGGGCGTGATCTGGCGCAAGTCGGTGTCGCAGCCGGTGCAGACGGGCATCAAGTCGATCGACGCGATGGTGCCGATCGGCCGCGGCCAGCGCGAGCTGATCATCGGCGACCGTCAGTGCGGCAAGACCGCGGTGGCGCTCGACGCGATCATCAACCAGAAGGGCAAGGACCTGATCTGTATCTACGTCGCGATCGGCCAGAAGGCTTCGTCGATCATGAACGTGGTGCGCAAGCTCGAAGAAACCGGCGCGATGGCGTACACGATCGTCGTCGCCGCTTCGGCATCGGATTCCGCCGCGATGCAGTACCTGGCGCCGTACGCCGGCTGCACGATGGGCGAATACTTCCGCGACCGCGGCCAGGACGCGCTGATCATCTATGACGATTTGACCAAGCAAGCCTGGGCATACCGTCAGATCTCGCTGCTGCTGCGCCGCCCGCCGGGCCGTGAAGCCTACCCGGGCGACGTGTTCTATCTGCACTCGCGTCTGCTCGAGCGTGCGGCTCGCGTCTCGGAAGAGTACGTCGAGAAGTTCACGAACGGCGAAGTGAAGGGCAAGAGCGGCTCGCTGACGGCGCTGCCCGTCATCGAAACGCAGGCAGGCGACGTGACCGCGTTCGTTCCGACGAACGTGATCTCGATCACCGACGGCCAGATCTTCCTGGAAACCGACCTGTTCAACGCAGGCATCCGCCCGGCAATCAACGCCGGCGTGTCGGTGTCGCGCGTCGGCGGCGCCGCCCAGACGAAGGTCGTGAAGAAGCTGTCGGGCGGTATCCGTACCGACCTCGCGCAGTATCGTGAACTGGCTGCGTTCGCGCAGTTCGCGTCGGACCTCGACGAAGCGACCCGCAAGCAGCTCGAGCGCGGCCGCCGCGTGACGGAACTGCTGAAGCAGCCGCAGTACCAGCCGCTGCAGGTCTGGGAACTGGCCGTGTCGCTGTACGCCGCGAACAACGGCTACCTCGACGACCTCGACGTCAAGCAAGTGCTGCCGTTCGAGAAGGGCCTGCGCGACAACCTGAAGACCAGCCACGCTGACCTCATCAAGCGCATCGAAGACACCAAGGATCTCTCGAAGGACGACGAAGGCGCGCTGCGCGCGGCGATCGAATCCTTCAAGAAATCGGGTGCCTATTGATCCGCGAGTGACACACTGAGGCTGCGCGGGGGCTGACGCACCCGCGCCGCTTCGGTCAAGGAGCAAGCTATGGCTGGAATGAAGGAAATTCGCGGCAAGATCAAGAGCGTGCAGAACACGCGCAAGATCACGAAGGCGATGGAGATGGTGGCCGCATCGAAGATGCGCCGCGCGCAGGAACGCATGCGCGCCGCGCGTCCGTACGCGGACAAGGTCCGTGCCATCGCCTCGCACATGAGCCGTGCGAACCCGGAGTACCGCCACCCGTTCGTGGTGGCGAACGACGGCGCGAAGACGGCCGGCATCATCCTCGTCACGACGGACAAGGGGTTGTGCGGCGGGCTGAACACCAACGTGCTGCGCGCGACGGTGCAGAAGTTCAAGGAGCTGGAAGAGAAGGGCCAGAAGGTCGAAGCCACCGCGATCGGCGGCAAGGGCCTCGGCTTCCTGAACCGCTTCGGCGCGAAGGTGATGTCGCAGGTCTCGCATCTCGGCGACACCCCGCATCTCGACAAGCTGATCGGCGCCGTGAAGACGCAGCTCGATCTGTACTCGGAAGGCAAGCTGTCAGCGGTTTATATCGCGTACACGCGCTTCGTCAACACGATGAAGCAGGAAGCGGTGATCGAACAGCTGCTGCCGCTGTCGTCGGAGCACTTCGAGGCGAATGACGGCACGCCGTCGACGTCGTGGGACTACATCTACGAGCCGGACGCGCAGGCCGTCGTCGACGAACTGCTCGTGCGTTACGTCGAGGCGCTGGTGTACCAGGCCGTCGCGGAGAACATGGCGTCCGAGCAATCGGCGCGGATGGTCGCGATGAAGGCCGCGTCCGACAACGCGAAGACGGTGATCAGCGAACTGCAGCTCGTGTACAACAAGAGCCGTCAGGCCGCGATTACGAAAGAACTGTCGGAGATCGTCGGCGGCGCAGCCGCTGTTTAAGCGGGCGCCCGGAACGACAACTGCGCCCTTGCGCGAGTAAAGAATCAGGTATTTAAAGGAAAAGCGATGAGTACTGCTGCTTTGGTAGAAGGCAAGATCGTACAGTGCATCGGCGCCGTTATCGACGTGGAATTCCCGCGCGACAGCATGCCGAAGATCTACGACGCGCTCATTCTCGATGGCTCGGAACTGACGCTCGAAGTCCAGCAGCAGCTGGGCGACGGCGTGGTCCGCACCATCTGTCTGGGTGCATCCGACGGCCTGCGCCGCGGTCTGGTGGTGAAGAACACGCGGAAGCCGATCTCGGTGCCGGTCGGCAAGCCGACCCTCGGCCGGATCATGGACGTGCTCGGCCGTCCGATCGACGAAGCGGGCCCGATCGAAAGCGAAACGACGCGTTCGATCCACCAGAAGGCGCCGGCGTTCGACGAACTGTCGCCGTCGACCGAACTGCTCGAAACCGGCATCAAGGTCATCGACCTGATCTGCCCGTTCGCGAAGGGCGGCAAGGTCGGTCTGTTCGGTGGTGCAGGGGTGGGCAAGACCGTCAACATGATGGAGCTCATCAACAACATCGCGAAGGAGCACGGCGGTTACTCCGTGTTCGCGGGCGTGGGCGAGCGTACCCGTGAAGGGAACGACTTCTACCACGAAATGAAGGACTCGAACGTTCTCGACAAGGTCGCGCTCGTGTACGGCCAGATGAACGAGCCGCCGGGCAACCGTCTGCGCGTCGCGCTGACCGGCCTGACGATGGCCGAGCACTTCCGTGACGAAGGCCTCGACGTGCTGTTCTTCGTCGACAACATCTACCGTTTCACGCTGGCCGGTACCGAAGTGTCGGCACTGCTCGGCCGGATGCCGTCGGCCGTGGGCTATCAGCCGACGCTGGCTGAAGAAATGGGCAAGCTGCAGGAACGGATCACGTCGACCAAGACGGGCTCGATCACGTCGGTCCAGGCCGTGTACGTCCCTGCGGATGACTTGACCGACCCGTCGCCGGCGACCACCTTCGGTCACTTGGACGCAACCGTCGTGCTGTCGCGTGACATCGCCTCGCTGGGTATCTACCCGGCAGTCGATCCGCTCGATTCGACCTCGCGCCAGATCGACCCGAACGTGATCGGCGAAGAGCACTACACGATCACGCGCGGCGTGCAGCAGACGCTGCAGCGCTACAAGGAACTGCGCGACATCATCGCGATTCTGGGCATGGACGAACTGTCGCCGGAAGACAAGCTGTCGGTCGCGCGCGCGCGGAAGATCCAGCGTTTCCTGTCGCAGCCGTTCCACGTCGCGGAAGTGTTCACGGGCTCGCCGGGCAAGTACGTGCCGCTGAAGGAAACGATCCGTGGCTTCAAGATGATCGTCGACGGCGAGTGCGACCACCTGCCGGAACAAGCGTTCTACATGGTCGGCACGATCGACGAAGCCTTCGAGAAGGCCAAGAAGATCCAGTAAGGGTTCGAGTGGTCGCATGCTGGCGCAGTACCGGCCGGGATTATTAGTCCGACTGTTATCCCGGGCGGTTGCGCCGGCCGCAATACGCTCAACCCGTGCATGAGATTGGAGTCGATATGGCAACCATCAAAGTAGACGTCGTCAGCGCGGAAGAGGAAATCTTCTCGGGCCAGGCGAAATTCGTCGCGCTGCCGGGCGAAACGGGTGAGCTGGGCATTCTGCCGGGCCACACGCCGCTCATCACCCGGATCCGTCCGGGCGCAGTGCGCATCGAGGTCGAGAGCGGCAGCGAGGAATTCGTGTTCGTCGCCGGCGGCATTCTCGAGGTGCAGCCGGGCGCCGTGACGGTGCTCGCCGACACCGCGATCCGCGGCAAGGATCTCGACGCGGCGAAAGCCGAGGAAGCGCGCAAGCGCGCGGAAGAAACGCTGCAGAACGCGAAATCGGATCTCGACCTCGCGAAGGCGCAGTCGGAGCTGGCCACCGCGATGGCGCAGCTCGAGGCGATCCAGCGTCTCGCGAAGATCCGCAGCAAGCACTAAGCGCGCGGTTCCGCATCACGAACAAGAGCAGCCTTCGGGCTGCTCTTTTCGTTGGCGCGCCCGGGTAACACTTGATGTCGGGCGATCGTAAGGGGATGGCACAATGGCCGGATAACGACGGTAGATTCCTCTCGCGGAGACAGCATATGGCGGCAGTCCAAGGCAGCAACGCGCTCATCGCGCCCCAGGGCGGTGTTTCGTATGTCCGCGGCGCCACCGACGCGCCCTTGAACGAGGCCACGATCGGCGCGTTCCTGGCCGACGCCGCGCGGCGTTTCCCGGACCGGCCGGCGGTCGTGTTCCGCGAGCAGCAGGTGCGCTGGACCTGGCGCGAGTTCGTCGCCGAAGTCGATGTGCTTGCCGCGGGCTTCCTCGCGCTCGGCGTCGGCAAGGGCGACCGGGTCGGCATCTGGTCGCCCAACCGGGTCGAGTGGCTGCTCACCCAGTTCGCGACCGCGCGGATCGGCGCGATCCTCGTCAACATCAATCCCGCCTATCGGCTCGCGGAACTCGAATACGCGCTGAACAAGGTCGGCTGCACGCTGCTCGTCGCCGCGGAGCGCTTCAAGACCACCACGTATGCCGAGATGCTCGAGGAGATCGCGCCCGAGCTGGCCGGCGATGCGCCGGGCGCGCTGCACGCGGCGCGCGTGCCGGCGCTGCGCACGGTCGTGTCGATGGCGGACGTCGCGCCGCGCGGCATGCTGAGCTTCGCCGAGCTGCTGGCGCGCGGCCGCGCCGCGCACGATCCCGCGCGGCTCGATGCGCTCGGCGCGACGCTCGCGTCGGACGAGCCGATCAACATCCAGTTCACGAGCGGCACGACGGGCAGCCCGAAAGGGGCGACGCTCACGCACCGCAACGTCGTCAACAACGCCGGTTCGATCGCGCGCGTGATGAAGCTCACCGAACACGACGCGCTGTGCATTCCGGTGCCGCTGTACCACTGTTTCGGGATGGTGCTGGCGGTGCTCGCCTGTGTGTCGGCGGGCGCGAAGATGGTGTTTCCGGGCGAGGCGTTCGAGCCGGGCGCGGCGCTCGCGGCGGTCGCCGAGGAGCGCTGCACCGCGCTGCACGGCGTGCCGACGATGTTCATCGCGGAACTCGATCACCCCGAGTTCGAGCGCTTCGACCTCGGCTCGCTGCGCACCGGCATCATGGCGGGCTCGCCGTGCCCGATCGAGACCATGAAGCGGGTGGTGTCGACGATGCACATGGCCGAGGTGACGATCGCCTACGGGATGACGGAAACGAGCCCGGTGTCGTTCCAGAGCACGACCACCGATTCGCTCGAGAAGCGCACCACGACCGTCGGCCGGATCCAGCCGCATCTCGAGGCGAAGATCGTCGATCCGCTCGGCGCGATTGTGCCGGTCGGCGCGACGGGCGAGCTGTGCACGAAGGGCTATTCGGTGATGCAGGGCTACTGGGGCGACGAGGCGAAGACGGCCGAGGTGATCGTCGACGGCTGGATGCACACCGGCGATCTCGCGACGCTCGACGAGGAGGGCTTCTGCAACATCGTCGGCCGCCTGAAGGACATGCTGATCCGCGGCGGGGAGAACATCTATCCGCGCGAGATCGAGGAGTTCCTGTTCCGGCATCCGAAGATCCAGAGCGTGCAGGTGTTCGGCGTGCCCGATGCGAAGTACGGCGAGGAGGTGTGTGCGTGGGTCGTGCTGCGCGCGGGCGAGGCGATGAGTGACGACGAGCTGCGCGAGTTTTGCCGCGGCCAGATCGCGCACTACAAGGTGCCGCGCTATGTGCGCTTCGTCGACGCGCTACCGATGACGGTGACGGGCAAGGTGCAGAAGTTCGTGATGCGCGACCGGATGATCGAGGAATTGCACCTCGACGTGCCGAAAACGGCCTGAGCGGCCGGGCCCGCTGCCTGTCGACGTTTTCAACGGACGAAAAAAAGCGGGCTTATTAGCCCGCTAAAAACCACACGCTACGGGGTTAGCGCGAGGAGACCATCGGTGAAGCGCATCGGTATGAGCCGACCACGACTTCAACAAGGATGCCCCTTAGAAGGGATTCGGCACGAGGCCGACGGACATGAGGTGTGCTTTGCATCCGCTCACACTCGGCACACCAGACCGCATCCGTGTTGAAACCGTGAGAGGCATTGTGGGCGAATTAGGCAGGCCGCGCGGTAACAAAGTGTTTCAGGTTGTAACGCCCGCCAGATAAGGCTCTCCGGGATTTTTTACTGTCCTCTATGTGATAAAAAGTCATTTTTACCGCCATATTGGATGCATTTTCCGCATTGAATCGGGTGAATGTTTATTCTCCTGTCGCGCGGGTGGTGCCGGCGCCTGGCGGGCGCCGTCGGATATCCGTGAATTCGTGATCGGGTGAGCGCGGCAGGGCCGCGCGACGGACTACTTGAGCCAGCGATCGGAGATCGCGCGATACGCGCCGGTCTCGCGCGCGAGGTGCAGCCACTGGTCGACGTACTGCTGGAACACCACGTCGCCACGCGGCAGCATGTAGGCCTTTTCGCCGTACTGGAACGGCTGGTCCGGGTGCACGGCGCACAGCCCCGGGTTGAGCTTCTGCTGCAGCCGGGTCTCGGAGGCGTCGGTCACCATCACGTCCGCGCGGCCGGCGAGGATTTCCTTGAAGATCGTCACGTTGTCCGGGTAGACGGTGAGATTCGCGTGGGTGAAGAACTGCTTCGCGAAGCGCTCGTTGGTGCCGCCCGGATTCACGATCACGCGGGTCGACGGCTGGTCGATCTGTGCGACGGTTTGATACTTGTCGACGTCCGCGCAGCGCACGATCGGCGTCTTGCCGTCGATCGCGTACGGCGCGCTGAAGAACACGCGCTTCTGGCGCTCCAGCGTGGCCGACACGCCGCCCACGGCGATGTCGCAGCGCGCGATGAAGTCGTCGGTGAGCGTCGGCCAGCTGGTCTTCACGAAGCTGGCCTTCACGCCGAGCGACTTCGCGAGCGATTCGGCCATGTCGATGTCGATGCCCTCGAAGCGGCCGTCGGCGCGCGCAGATGAATACGGCTTGTAGTCCCCGGTGGTGCAGATGCGCAGCGCGCCGCGCGCGAGCACGTCGTCGAGCCGCGACGGCGCGGCGTCCTGGGCGCCGGCGTGGCCTGCGGCGCAGGCGAGCGCCGCGCCGAGCGCGATCAGCGAGTGTTTCATGGAGTCTCCTTGCAAACGGGCCTGGGGAAGCGCCCGATCATAACGGAGCCGCCCCGCGCGTCATATGGACGCGAAGCGCGGGGCGGGCGCGGGCGGCGGGCCGCTGTCCGGTAGAATGCCCCTTTGCTTTCGCTTCGTCGGATTCACCGTGGCCCATACCCTGCTCAACGACACCTTCCTGCGCGCCCTGCTGCGCGAGCCGACCGACTACACGCCGATCTGGCTGATGCGCCAGGCCGGCCGCTACCTGCCGGAGTACCGCGCGACGCGCGCGCGTGCGGGCAGCTTCCTCGGTCTCGCGAAGAACCCGGACTACGCGACGGAAGTCACGCTGCAGCCGCTCGAGCGCTATCCGCTCGACGCCGCGATCCTGTTCTCCGACATCCTGACGATTCCCGACGCGATGGGGCTCGGCCTCGATTTCGCGACGGGCGAAGGGCCGAAGTTCGCGCATCCGGTGCGCACCGAGGCCGACGTCGCGAAGCTCGCGGTGCCCGACATCGGCGCGACGCTCGGCTATGTGACCGATGCGGTGCGCGAGATCCGCCGCGCGCTGACCGACGGCCAGGGGCGCCAGCGCGTGCCGCTGATCGGCTTTTCCGGCAGCCCGTGGACGCTCGCCTGCTACATGGTCGAGGGCGGCGGCTCCGACGATTTCCGCACCGTGAAATCGATGGCCTACGCGCGCCCGGACCTCATGCACCGGATCCTCGACATCAACGCGCAGGCGGTGGCCGCGTACCTGAACGCACAGATCGACGCGGGCGCGCAGGCCGTGATGATCTTCGACACCTGGGGCGGCGCGCTCGCGGACGGTGCGTATCAGCGCTACTCGCTCGACTACATCCGGCGCGTCGTCGCCCAGCTCAAGCGCGAGCACGACGGCGAGCGGGTGCCGGTGATCACCTTCACGAAGGGCGGCGGCCTGTGGCTCGAGGAGATCGCGCAGACGGGCGTCGACGCCGTGGGCCTCGACTGGACCGTCAACCCGGGCCGCGCGCGCGAGCGCGTGGCGGGGCAGGTGGCGCTGCAGGGCAACCTCGATCCGACCATCCTGTTCGCGCCTCCCGAGGCGATCCGCGCCGAGGCGCGCGCGGTGCTCGACAGCTACGGCAACCATCCCGGCCACGTGTTCAATCTCGGCCACGGCATCTCGCAGTTCACGCCGCCCGAGCACGTCACGGAGCTGGTCGACGAGGTGCATCGGCATAGCCGCGCGATCCGCCAGGGCACGGCCTGAAAGCGCTCCGCATGCTGCGTTGCAAGGCGAGAATGCGGGGCAGAACCGCCCCGATCGCTCGCCGGCCTTGACCGCATGCCGATCCGATGCTTGTCAAGACTTGACTTATACACATTTCAGTCGTTGCAGCGCGGTAGACACCCGTATCGCAGGCCGCGTCTCGCTATGATCGTGGAAATTAGATAGCAGCCTTACGGGATAAGGCTTTGCGGCCACCGGACCTAATCTCGAAAAAGCGACGGGCTGCCGGACACAAGGCCGTTCCAGCGTCGATCGACGGAAGTTCTCAACAAAGTTATCCACAGGCTGCACGGGTGGCCGCGATTCCTAATGAGAATCCAAAACTTAGCGCCGAAAGTGATGTTTTACTTTAACTTCGCCTCCGCGACGGGCGTTTGCGCGGCGCGGGCGCCCGCGCCGTCGGCGGCGCGGCGATGACGGATTGCTTCGTCCGCGTCGCGCTCGACCATCCGCTGCAGACGCTGTTCGACTACCGCTACCGCATGGACCTGCCGCCGGTGCCCGGCATGCTCGTCCAGGTGCCGTTCGGGCGGCGTCTCGCGGTCGGGCTCATCTGCGAAGTGACGGCTCGCAGTGACGTCCCCGCGGCGCGGGTGAAGGACGTCGAGGCGCTCTGCGCGGAGCTGCCGCCGCTGTCGGCGCACTGGCTCGACCTCGTGTCGTTCGCCGCCGACTATTACCAGCGCGGCCGCGGCGAAGTGGCGCTGCCGGCGTTGCCGCAGGCGCTGCGCGACGCCGGGCGCTGGGGTCGGCTGCTCGCGCCCGAGCTGCGCTACCGGCTGCTGCCGGCGGGCCGCGAGGCCCTGCCCGACGCGCTGCCGGCGCGCGCGGGGGCGCTGCGCCGGCTCGCGCTGGCGCTCGGCGAGGCGGCCGTGGCGCTGTCGCTCGTCGAGGTGCGTGCGCTTCACCCCAAGGCGGTGGCGACGCTCGACGAATGGCAGGCGCGCGGCTGGGTCGCCTGCGACGAGATCGCGGTTGGCGCGGCGCAAGCGGGCGCCGCGCCGGCGGCCGCCGACGCGCGCGATGCGACGCCGCCGCAACTCACCGATCAACAGGCCGAGGCGCTCGACGCGATCACGGCCGCGCAAGGCTTCGCGCCGTTCCTGCTGCACGGTGTGACGGGCAGTGGCAAGACCGAGGTGTATCTGCGCGCGCTCGCGGCGCTCCTGTCCGCGCGGCCCGACGCACAGGTGCTCGTGCTCGTGCCCGAGATCAACCTGACGCCGCAGTTCGAGGCCGCGTTTCGCGCGCGCTTCGCGGCCAGCCTGCCGGGCGACGCGATCGTCACGCTCCACAGCGGCCTCGCCGAGGGCGAACGGGCGCGTCACTGGCTCGCCGCGCACACCGGCCGCGCGCGCATCGTGCTCGGTACGCGGCTCGCGGTGCTCGCGTCGCTGCCGACGCTCGCGCTGATCGTCGTCGACGAGGAGCACGAGCCTGCGTACAAGCAGCAGGAAGGCTTGCGCTATTCGGCGCGCGATCTTGCGGTCTGGCGCGCGAAGCAACTGGCGATTCCGGTCGTGCTGGGCTCGGCGACGCCGTCGCTCGAAACCTGGTGGCAGGCCGAGCAGGGGCGCTACACGCGGCTCACGCTGTCGCGGCGCGCGGTGGCCGACGCGGTGCTGCCGAGCGTGCGCCTGATCGATCTCGAAGAGGAGCGGCGACGCGGGCGCGCCTCGCAGGGCGGGCTGTCCGGCCCGCTCGTCGCCGCGCTGAAGGCGCGCGTCGAGCGCGGCGAGCAAAGCCTGGTGTTCCTGAACCGGCGCGGCTATGCACCGGCGCTCGCGTGCGACGCCTGCGGCTGGGTCGCCGGCTGCCCGCGCTGCAGCGCCTACGTGGTGCTGCACAAGCCGGAGCGCGCGCTGCGCTGCCACCATTGCGGCTGGGAATCACGGATTCCGCACAATTGCCCCGAGTGCGGCAACGTCGACATCGCGCCGCTCGGGCGCGGCACGCAGCGGGTCGAGGAGACGCTCGCGGAGGCGGTGCCGGGCGCGCGGGTGCTGCGCATCGACGCTGACAGCACGCGCCGCAAGGGCAGCGCGCAGGCGCTGTTTTCCGACGTGCACGCGGGCGAGGTTGATATCCTGGTCGGCACGCAGATGATCGCGAAGGGGCACGATTTCCAGCGCGTATCCCTGGTCGGCGTGCTGAACGCCGACACCGCGCTGTTCTCGCACGACTTCCGTGCGAGCGAGCGGCTGTTCGCGCAGCTGATGCAGGTGAGCGGCCGCGCGGGCCGCGCGGGCCTGCCCGGCGAGGTGCTGATCCAGACCCGCTATCCGCGCCACGCGCTCTATCACGCGCTGACGCGGCACGATTACGTGGGGTTCGCGAATGCGACGCTCGGCGAGCGGCGCGACGCGCACCTGCCGCCGTTCGTCTATCAGGCGCTGCTGCGCGCCGAGGGGCGCACGATCGACGCCGCGCTGGCGTTCCTGCAGCAGGCCGCCGCGGCGCTGGCCGGCTTGCCCGGCGCGGAGCGCGTCACGGTCTACGATGCCGTGCCGATGACGATCGTGAAGGTGGCGAATGTCCACCGCGCGCAACTGCTGCTCGAAAGCGCGTCGCGCGCGGCGCTGCAGCATACGCTGCGCGCGTGGCATCCGGTGCTGCGCGCGTTGAAGGGGGTGTTGCGCTGGGGCGTCGAGGTCGATCCGCTCGACATCTGACGCCGCGCTATTCGTGCGCCCGCAGCGTGCGCCGTTCGAGGCGCGCGAGATCGAGGGCCTGGCCCACGACCGGCGAGGCGCCGCGCACGAATATGATCACGCCCGCCACCCAGCCCGCCAACACAATTCCAATGACTACCCAAGCGTCCATCTTGCCTCCTCGCGGCCGCGCGAAGGGGCGGCCGCATGCTACCCGGGTATACGGCCACATCCACGGCAATCTGTAGCCAGCAAATCTGACAGGGATAAGGGAAAATACCGATCGCCGAGGGGGCTGGTGCGACCCGGTTGCACGAGTGTAAGATATTGATAATAAATAGCTTTATAAGGGTGCAACCAATCTTTTGATTTGGTTGCACCTTTTTATTGGGTGGCTTACGATTCCGCGCATCTTCCCCCGTCACCCGCCGGCACCGCGCCGGACAAGAAGGAACCATGGCAAGCACCACCCTAGGCGTCAAAGTCGACGACCTGCTGCGCTCGCGCCTGAAGGACGCGGCGTCGCGGCTCGAACGCACTCCTCACTGGCTGATCAAGCAGGCGATCTTCGCCTACCTCGAACGCATCGAGCATGGCCAGTTGCCGCCCGAGCTGTCCGGCCATCCGGGCGTTACCGAGCTGTCCGATCATCCGGCGGAGTCGGACGAGGATGGCGCGCCGCATCCGTTCCTCGAGTTCGCGCAGAGCGTGCAGCCGCAATCGGTGCTGCGCGCCGCGATCACGGCCGCGTACCGCCGGCCCGAGCCCGAGTGCGTGCCGTTCCTGCTGGGCCAGGCGCGCCTGCCCGCGAACCTCGCGGCCGACGTGCAGACGCTCGCCGGCACGCTCGTCGAGGCGCTGCGCGAGAAGAGCACGGGCGGGGGCGTCGAGGGCCTGATCCACGAGTTCTCGCTGTCGAGCCAGGAAGGCGTCGCGCTGATGTGTCTCGCGGAGGCGCTGCTGCGGATTCCCGATCGCGCGACCCGCGACGCGCTGATCCGCGACAAGATCAGCAAGGGCGACTGGCGCTCGCACGTCGGCCACGCGCCGTCGCTGTTCGTGAACGCCGCGACCTGGGGGCTGATGATCACGGGCAAGCTCGTGACGACCAACAGCGAGGCGGGCCTGTCGTCGGCGCTCACGCGTCTGATCGGCAAGGGCGGGGAGCCGCTGATCCGCAAGGGCGTCGACATGGCGATGCGCCTGATGGGCGAGCAGTTCGTGACGGGCGAGACGATCTCGGAGGCGCTCGCGAACAGCCGCAAGTACGAAGCGCGCGGCTTCCGTTACTCGTACGACATGCTGGGCGAGGCGGCCACCACCGAGGAGGATGCGCAGCGCTACTACGCATCGTACGAGCAGGCGATCCACGCGATCGGCAAGGCCGCGGGCGGCCGCGGCATCTATGAAGGCCCGGGCATCTCGATCAAGCTGTCGGCGCTGCATGCGCGGTATTCGCGCGTGCAGCAGGAGCGCACGATGAGCGAGCTGCTGCCGCGGGTGCGCGCGCTCGCGCTGCTGGCGCGCCGCTACGATATCGGCCTCAACATCGACGCCGAGGAGGCCGACCGCCTCGAGCTGTCGCTCGACCTGCTCGAGGCGCTGTGCTTCGACCCGGAGCTGGCCGGCTGGAACGGCATCGGCTTCGTGGTGCAGGCCTACCAGAAGCGCTGCCCGTTCGTGATCGACTACCTCGTCGATCTCGCGCGCCGCAGCCGTCACCGCCTGATGGTGCGGCTCGTCAAGGGCGCTTATTGGGATTCCGAAATCAAGCGCGCGCAGGTGGACGGCCTCGAAGGCTATCCGGTCTACACGCGCAAGATCTACACCGACGTGTCCTACCTCGCGTGCGCGAAGAAGCTGCTCGGCGCGCCCGACGCCGTGTATCCGCAGTTCGCGACCCACAACGCGCACACGCTGTCCGCGATCTACCACCTGGCCGGCCAGAACTACTACCCGGGCCAGTATGAATTCCAGTGCCTGCACGGCATGGGCGAGCCGCTGTACGAGGAAGTCACGGGCCGCGACAAGATGAACCGGCCGTGCCGCGTGTACGCGCCCGTCGGCACCCACGAGACGCTGCTTGCCTACCTGGTGCGTCGTCTGCTCGAGAACGGCGCGAACACCTCGTTCGTGAACCGCATCGCGGACAAGACGGTGTCGGTGAAGGAACTGATCGCGGATCCGGTCGACGAGGCGTCGAAGCTCGCGCCGCTCGGCGCGCCGCACGCGAAGATCCCGCTGCCGCGCCAGCTGTACGGCGACGAACGGCCCAACTCGATGGGCCTCGACCTGTCGAACGAACACCGGCTCGCGTCGCTGTCGTCGGCGCTGCTCGCGAGCGCGCATCATCCGTGGCGCGCCGCGCCGCTGCTCGCGGACGACGCGCTCCCCGACGCCCCCGCGCGCGACGTGCGCAACCCGGCCGACCTGCGCGACCTGGTCGGCACGGTCAGCGAGGCGACGTCCGAGCAGGTGGGCGCGGCGCTCGCGCACGCCGTGGCCGCCGCGCCGATCTGGCAGGCGACGCCCGTCGACGCGCGCGCCGACTGTCTCGCGCGCGCGGCCGACCTGCTCGAAGCGCAGATGCACACGCTGATGGGCCTCGTCGTGCGCGAGGCGGGCAAGTCGCTGCCGAACGCGGTCGCGGAAATCCGCGAGGCGATTGACTTCCTGCGCTACTACTCGGCGCAGATCCGCGACGAGTTCTCGAACGACACGCATCGCCCGCTGGGCCCCGTCGTCTGCATCAGCCCGTGGAATTTCCCGCTCGCGATCTTCATGGGCCAGGTGGCCGCCGCGCTCGCGGCCGGCAACACCGTGCTCGCGAAGCCGGCCGAGCAAACCCCGCTGATCGCCGCGCAGGCCGTGCGGCTGTTGCGCGAGGCCGGCGTGCCGGCGGGCGCGGTGCAGCTGCTGCCCGGCGACGGCGAGACGGTCGGCGCGGCGCTCGTGGCCGATCCGCGCACCCGTGCGGTGATGTTCACCGGCTCGACCGAAGTCGCGCGCCTGATCAACAAGACGCTGGCGTCGCGCCTCGACCCGGACGGCAAGCCGATTCCGCTGATCGCGGAGACGGGCGGCCAGAACGCGATGATCGTCGACTCGTCGGCGCTCGCCGAGCAGGTGGTCGCGGACGTCATGCAGTCGTCGTTCGACTCGGCCGGTCAACGGTGTTCGGCGCTGCGCGTTCTGTGTCTGCAGGACGATGTCGCGGATCGCACGCTGACGATGCTGAAAGGCGCGATGCGCGAGCTGGCGCTCGGCAACCCGGACCGCCTGTCGACCGACGTCGGCCCGGTGATCGACGCCGACGCGAAGCGCATGATCGACACGCACATCGCGACGATGAAGGACAAGGGGCACGGCGTGACCCAGCTGCCCGCGCCGGAGCACTGCGCGCAGGGCACCTTCGTGCCGCCGACGCTGATCGAGATCAACAGCATCGACGAGCTCAAGCGCGAGGTGTTCGGGCCGGTGCTGCACGTCGTACGCTATCGCCGTGCGGGGCTCGACAAGCTGCTCGAACAGATCCGCGCGACGGGCTATGGCCTCACGCTCGGGATCCACACGCGGATCGACGAGACGATCGCGCATGTGATCGGGCATGCGCACGTCGGCAACATCTACGTGAACCGCAACGTGATCGGCGCGGTGGTCGGGGTCCAGCCGTTCGGCGGCGAGGGCCTGTCGGGCACGGGTCCGAAGGCGGGCGGCGCGCTCTACCTGCAGCGCCTGCTCGCGACGCGGCCGGCGGGCCTGCCGAAGTCGCTCGCGACCTCGCTGGTCGCGGAGGCGGCGACGGACGGCGCGGCCGCGCAGCCGACGGCGGCGCTGACCGCGCTGCGCGACTGGCTGATCGAGCAGCGCGAGCCGGCCTGCGCGGCGCGTTGCGACGGCTACCTGTCGCACGTGCCGGCGGGTGCAACCGCGGTGCTCGCAGGGCCGACGGGCGAGCGCAACACGTATACACTCGGGGCGCGCGGCACGGTGCTGTGCGTCGCGGCGACGCCGGGCGGCGCGCGCGCGCAGTTCGCGGCGGTGCTCGCGACCGGCAACCGCGCATTGTTCGCCGGCGCGGCGGGCGAGGCGCTGGCGGCTGCGCTGCCGGCCGCGCTGAAGCCGTACGCGAGCGTGCGCAAGCAGGCCGACGCGTCGTTCGACGCGGTGCTGTTCGAAGGCGACAGCGACGAGCTGCTCGCGCTGGTGAAGGAGGTCGCGCAACGGCCGGGGCCGATCGTGTCGGTGCAGGGCGTGGCGGCGGGTGCGTTCGAGCACGGCGATGAGGATTACGCGCTCGAACGCTTGTTGACCGAGCGTTCGGTCAGCGTGAATACCGCGGCGGCGGGCGGCAATGCAAATTTGATGACGATCGGCTAGCCATCCTGGCTGATCGACTCAAGCAAACGGAAGCGGCACGGTGAACCCGATGCCGCTCCATTTACCCTGGTACCTAGGAGAAGCTATGCAACACACGATGAAAAAGCTGGCAGGCGCGACGTTCGTTGCGGTCATGTCGCTCGCGGGGACGGCGCATGCAGATGACGTCAAGATTGGCTATGCAGGGCCGATGACGGGTGCCCAGGCTCACTACGGCAAGGACATGCAGAACGGCATCGCGCTCGCGATCGACGACATCAACGCGTCGAAGCCGACGATCGGCGGCAAGCCCATCAAGTTCGTGCTCGACACGCAGGACGACCAGGCCGATCCGCGCACCGGCACGACGGTGGCCCAGAAGCTCGTCGACGACGGCATCAAGGGCATGCTCGGCCACTTCAATTCGGGCACGACGATCCCGGCATCGCGCATCTACGCGAACGCGGGCATCCCGCAGATCGCGATGGCGACCGCGCCCGAGTACACGCAGCAAGGCTACAAGACGACCTTCCGGATGATGACGTCCGACACGCAGCAGGGCTCGGTGGCGGGCACCTTCGCGGTGAAGGATCTCGGCATGAAGAAGATCGCGATCGTCGACGACCGCACCGCGTACGGCCAGGGCCTCGCCGACCAGTTCGAGAAGGCGGCGAAGGCGGCGGGCGGCACGATCATCGATCGCGAGTTCACCAACGACAAGGCGGTCGACTTCAAGGCGATTCTGACCAAGATCAAGTCGTCGAAGCCGGACCTCGTCTACTACGGCGGCGCGGATTCGCAAGCCGCGCCGATGGCCAAGCAGATGAAGACGCTCGGCCTCACGGCACCGCTGATGGGCGGCGAGATGGTCAAGACCCCGACCTTCCTGAAGATCGCGGGCGACGCGGCCAACGGCACGATCGCCTCGCTGGCGGGCCTGCCGCTGACCGAAATGCCGGGCGGCAAGGCGTACGCGGACAAGTACAAGAAGCGCTTCGGCGAAGACGTGCAGACCTACTCGCCGTATGCCTACGACGGCGCGATGGCGATGTTCGACGCGATGAAGAAGGCGAACTCGACGGATCCGGCCAAGTACCTGCCGTTCCTCGCGAAGACCGACATGGCGGGCGTGACCTCGACGCACGTCGCGTATGACGCGAAGGGCGACCTGAAGAACGGTGGCATCACGATGTACAAGGTCGAGAACGGCGACTGGAAGCCGCTGAAGAGCATCGGCGGCAAGTAAGCGCGGATTCGATTCGGGCATCAAGGGCGGCGCCTTCGGGCGCCGCTTTTTTTCGCGCGGCGTGCGGGCCATGACCTCAGCGCATGGCCCGCATGACAACTTTTCGATTGTCCGCATCCGGCGCCTGAGGCTCAATCCGTTGACGGACGGCGCGCGGCCAGGTCGCGCCGCCGTGTTCCACACCAGGAGGAGAGCCATGCAGAGCGCCGCCGCGCCCCGTTCGAAGCTGCCCGACGTCGGCACGACGATCTTCACCGTGATCGGCCAGCTGGCCGCCGAATACGATGCGCTGAACCTGTCGCAGGGGGCGCCCAACTTCGCGCCCGACCCGGCGCTCGTCGAGCGCGCGAGCCGCGCGATGCGCGACGGACACAATCAGTACGCGCCGATGGCCGGCGTCGCCGCGCTGCGCGACGCGCTCGCTGACAAGACCGAGCGCCTGTACGGCACCCGCTACGATCCGGCCACGGAGATCACCGTGGTCGCGAGCGCGAGCGAGGGGCTCTACGCGGCGATCAGCGCGCTCGTGCATCCCGGCGACGAGGTGATCTACTTCGAGCCGTCGTTCGACAGCTATGCGCCGATCGTGCGCCTGCAGGGCGCGACGCCCGTCGCGCTCAAGCTCGCGGCGCCGACGTTCCGGATCGACTGGGACGCGGTCGCGGCCGCGCTCACGCCGCGCACGCGCATGCTGATCCTCAACACGCCGCACAATCCGACCGCGACGATCCTCGGCGACGACGATCTCGTGCGGCTCGCGGCGCTCACGCGCGACACCGGCATCGTGATTCTGTCGGACGAGGTGTACGAGCACGTCGTGTTCGACGGCGCGCGCCATCTCGGCATGGCGCGCGACCCCGCGCTCGCGGCGCGCAGCGTGATCGTGTCGTCGTTCGGCAAGTCGTATCACGTGACCGGCTGGCGGATCGGCTATTGCCTCGCGCCCGCCGCGCTGATGGACGAGATCCGCAAGGTGCATCAGTTCATGGTGTTCTCGGCCGATACGCCGATGCAGCATGCGTTCGCCGAGACGCTCGCGGAGCCGTCCTCGTATCTCGGGCTCGGCGCGTTCTACCAGCGCAAGCGCGACCTGTTCGCCGCTGCGCTCGCCGGGTCGCGCTTCGAACTGCTGCCGAGCGAGGGCTCGTTCTTCATGCTCGCGCGCTTCCGGCATTTTTCCGACGAATCCGACAGCGCGTTCGTGCAGCGGCTGATTCGCGACGCGCGCGTCGCGACGATCCCGTTGTCGGCGTTCTACACGGACGGCACCGACACGGGCTTGATCCGCCTCAGCTTCGCGAAGGACGACGCGACGCTGCTCGAAGGCGCGCGGCGCCTGTGTGGCGTGTGACGCCGCGCATTCCACTGTTGCCAAGGAGAATTTCGATGAAACGATTGACCTTCCGATTCGCGCTGGCCGGCGCGCTGGGCTTGCTTTGCATCGCGGGCGGCGGCGCGGCGTGGGCCGCCGATGCGTCGCAGACGCTGCGCTTCGGCGTCGAGGCGCAGTATCCGCCGTTCGAATCGAAGGCGGCCGACGGTTCGCTGCAGGGTTTCGACATCGATGTCGGCAATGCGGTCTGCCAGGCGGCGAAGCTTAGCTGCAAATGGGTCGAGACGTCGTTCGACGGCTTGATCCCGGCCCTGCAGGGGCGCAAGTTCGATGCGATCAATTCGTCGATGAACGCCACCGCGCAGCGACGCCAGGCGATCGATTTCTCGACGATCGTCTATCACGTGCCGACCCGTTTGATCGCGCGCGTGTCGAGCGGGCTCGGCTCCACACCCGAGGTGCTCAAGGGGCGCAGGGTGGGCGTGCTGCAGGGCTCGATCCAGGAGACCTACGCGAAGGTGCACTGGGCGCCGGCGGGCGTGGGCGTCGTGTCGTACCAGGACCAGAATCAGGCCTATGCGGACCTCGTCGCCGGGCGGCTCGACGCGACGCTGGTGCTCGCGCCGGCTGGTCAGCGCGGGTTCCTGTCGCGTCCGGACAGCAAGGGCTTCGGGTTCGTCGGCGAGCCGGTGCGCGACGAGCGGATCCTCGGCAACGGCGTGGCGTTCGGTGTGCGCAAGGGCGACGACGCGCTGCGCGTGCGCCTGAACGCGGCGATCGAGCGGCTCAAGGCCGACGGCACCGTGGCGGCGCTGGGCCGCAAGTATTTCGGCGAGATCGATATTTCCGTGCGGTGAGCGAGTGGGCGCGCGGGAGGTTCCCGTGCGCGATCGTGAGGCCGGTCTTGCTTGAACGCTCACCTCGGGCGCTCACCTCGGGCACTTACCTCGGGCACTTACCTCGGGCACTTACCTCGGGCACTTACCTCGGGCGCTTACCTCAGGCGCTTACCTCAGGCGTCCGCCTGCGACAGGCGTTCGGCGATGTCCCGCAGCCATGCCTCGCTCCAGGTCAGCGCGCCGACCTTCAAATGCTCGACGACGCTGCGCACCCAGCCCAGCTCGGCTTTGAGCGTCGCCTCCAGCAGTTCGCTATCCAGCAGGAACAGGCGTGGAATCTGCCGCGCCTGCGCTTCATTGCGCGCGGCTTCAAGGCGCGCCAGTTCACTTTCGAGCGCGCCGATGCGCGCGTCGAGCTGGCGCCGCGCATCCTCGACCGACAGCAGCGGCAGGATCGACAACGCAACCGGAAACGACGGGAATTCGCGCGCGGGTTCCGCGAGCTGCTCGCGCAGCCACGCGCGCGCCGTGTCGCGGCCCAGGTTGGTGATCGCGTAGACGGTGCGCTCGGGAAACGCGCCGTCGCGCGCGGTGTCGTGCACGACGATCAGCGCGTCGCGCAGCAGACGGTCGAGGGTCTGGTACAGGCTGTTGCGCTGCCGGACGTTGATGACCTCGTCCTTGCCGCGCAGCTTGATCAACTGCTGGATGCGGTAGGCGTGCATCGGCGCTTCGGTGAGCATGGCAAGCACGGCCAGCGCCAGGGGGGAGTAGCGAGACATGATATGAATAGTTCATTTATGTCTAGTTATTCTATGACTAGTCATGAATGAACTCAAGCCGGAACTCATCCGCCCCGGCCGTCCGCCAGCCCTTAGCCGACGTGCGTGCGCTTCGCGGGCGGCGCGACGGTTTCCATCGTCGCGAGGCCATGCACGATGCCGCAGTCCTCGACCGTATGCTCGCCCTGGCATTGCTCGCGCAGCACGGCGAGCTGCGTCTTCAGGTGCTGCAGCTCGGTCAGGCGCGCCTCGACGTGGCCGATGTGCTCGTCGAGCAGCGTGTTGATCGAGTCGCAGCGGTCGGCGGGATCGTCGGTCAGGCGCAGCAGCGCGCGAATCTCGTCGTGCGTCATGTCGAGCGCGCGGCAATTGCGGATGAAGCGCAGGCGCTCGACGTGCGTCTCCGTGTAGTTGCGGTAGTTCGAATCGGTCCGCTCCGCATCGGGCATCAGGCCCTCTTTCTCGTAAAAACGGATCGTCTCGGGAGTGCAGCGGGCGGCCTTGGCCAATTCACCGATCTTCATTCCACTCTCCTTACGGAACACTTGACCCTGTAGTGGCTTCAAGGTGTTAACTGTACACCGTCAGCTAATCAGGAGGTTGCAATGACCGAAGCCACCCAGGCGCGAGACCGGCTCCGCGACGCGGAACATGTCCACGACGAAACGTGCGCAGGCGCGCACGGGCACGCTCATCGCGGCCATGCACAGGGCCAGGACGGCCACGTTCATGGCGCGCCGGGGCGCGTCGATGCGCCGCGTGCGCAAACGCACGATCACGCGCACGGTGCGGGCTGCGGCCACGACCACGAACATGGCCGCGAGCACGAGCATGCACCGGCTCGCGGGGGCGTCGATACGCCGCGCGGCAAGGCGCACGAGCATGCGCACGGCGAGGGTTGCAGCCACGACCATGAGCACGATCAAGTCGTCGTTCGCGAGGGCGTCGATACGCCGCGCGCGGACGGGCGCGAGCACGCGCATGACCACGCGCACGGCGGGGGTTGCAGCCACGACCATGAGCAAGCATCCGTTCGCGAGGGTGTCGATACGCCGCGCACAAAGGAGCACGAGCACACGCACGGCGCGAGCTGCGGTCATAGCCACGATCACGCTCATGCGCACGACCACGACCACGACCACGCGCACGACCACGGCACAGACAGCTGCTGCGCGCCGGCCGCGCTCGCACTCGCGCCGCTGCCGGGGGCCAGCGCGGCCGCGAACGGCAACCTGCGTTCGGCGTTCCGGATCATGCAGATGGACTGCCCGACCGAGGAAACGCTGATCCGCAAGAAGCTCGGCGGCATGAAGGAAGTGGCGACGCTCGAATTCAACCTGATGCAGCGCATGCTGACGGTCGAGCACGTGCCGGGCGCGGAAGCCGCGATCACGAGCGCGATCCGTTCGCTCGGCATGACGCCGGAAGCCGCCGGCAACGCCGGCCCCGGCCCCGCGGCGCTGCCCGCCGAGCGCGCGAAGCCGTGGTGGCCGCTCGCGCTGGCGGGCGTCGCGGCGATCGCGTCGGAGGCGGCCACCTGGTTCGGGCTGCCGACCTGGCTCGCGGCCGCGCTCGCGGTGCTGGCGGTCGCTGCCTGCGGCCTCACCACCTACAAGAAAGGCTGGATCGCGATCCGCAACGGCAACCTCAACATCAATGCGCTGATGAGCATTGCGGTGACGGGCGCGATGGTGATCGGTCAATGGCCGGAGGCCGCGATGGTGATGGTGTTGTTCACCATCGCGGAATTGATCGAGGCGAAGTCGCTCGATCGCGCGCGCAACGCGATCCAGGGGCTCATGCGGCTCGCGCCGGACACCGCCACGGTGCGCCAGCCCGACGGCTCGTGGGCGACCATCGAGGCGGCGCAGGTCGTGCTCGGCGCGGTGGTGCGCGTGAAGCCGGGCGAGCGCATCGGCCTCGACGGCGAGATCGTGTCCGGCCGCTCGACCGTGAACCAGGCGCCGATCACCGGCGAAAGCCTGCCCGTCGAAAAAGGCCAGGGCGATCCGGTGTTCGCCGGCACCATCAACGAATCGGGCTCGTTCGAGTATCGGGTCACGGCCGTGGCGGGCAACACCACGCTCGCGCGCATCATCCACGCCGTCGAGGAGGCGCAGGGCGCCAAGGCGCCGACGCAGCGCTTCGTCGATCAGTTCGCGCGGGTCTATACGCCGGTCGTGTTCGCGATCGCCTTGCTGGTCGCGATCGTGCCGCCGCTCCTGATCGACGGCGCATGGCGCGACTGGATCTACCGCGCGCTGGTGCTGCTCGTGATCGCGTGTCCGTGCGCGCTGGTGATCTCGACGCCGGTGACGATCGTGTCCGGCCTCGCGGCGGCCGCGCGACGCGGCATTCTCGTGAAGGGCGGCGTGTACCTGGAGGAAGGCCGCAAGCTGGTCTGGCTGGCACTCGACAAGACCGGCACGATCACGCACGGCAAGCCGGTGCAGACCGATTTCGAGCTGCGCGCGGCCGATGTCGACGCGGCGCGCGTGCGCCATCTGGCGGCCAGTCTCGCGAGCCGTTCCGACCACCCGGTGTCGCAGGCGGTTGCGGCGGCGGCGCGCGGCGACGCGGCGCCGGCCGGCGCGTTCGCGGAAGTGGCCGAGTTCGAGGCGATCCCCGGGCGCGGCGTGCGCGGCACGATCGACGGCACGGCCTACTGGCTCGGCAACCATCGCCTCGTCGAGGAGCTGAAGCGTTGCTCGCCTGCGCTGGAAGAGCGGCTTGACGCGCTCGAGAAGCAGGGCAAGACGGTCGTGATGCTGATCGACGCCGCGCGGGTGCTGGGGCTGTTCGCAGTCGCGGACACGGTGAAGGAGACGAGCCGCGAGGCTGTCGCTGAACTGCACGCGCTCGGCATCCGCACCGCGATGCTGACGGGCGACAACCCGCATACGGCGTCGGCGATCGCGGCCCAGGTCGGGATCGACGATGCGCGCGGCAACCAGCTGCCCGAAGACAAGCTCGCGGCGGTCAACGAGCTGGCGGCGGGGCCGGGCGCGGTCGGGATGGTCGGCGATGGCATCAACGACGCGCCGGCGCTCGCGCGCGCTGATATCGGTTTCGCGATGGGCGCGATGGGCACCGATACGGCGATCGAGACGGCCGACGTCGCGCTGATGGACGACGACCTGCGCAAGATTCCCGCGTTCGTGCGCCTGTCGCGCGCGACCCACCGCGTGCTGGTGCAGAACATCGGTTTCGCGTTGCTGGTGAAGCTGGTGTTCCTCGGTCTCACTATCGCGGGGCTCGGCACGATGTGGATGGCGGTGTTCGCGGATGCGGGCGCGAGCCTGATCGTGGTCGGCAACGGCCTGCGTCTATTGCGTCAACAACGTTGAACGGAGGCGGAAGATGAGTCTGCTCAAATGGATCACCGGCGGCCACGGCCGCGGACATGGCGGGGGTTTTTCGCGCGGGCACGGCGGCGGGCACGGCGGCTACGGCTGGGGCAACCAGGGCGGCCATTCGAACGGTGGCTTTCCGCCGCCGTCGGGCAGCGGTCCGCTGCAAAACCTGGCTTGTGCGCGCTGCGGCGCGCTCAACGGCGCGGCTGCGCAGTTCTGTTCGCAATGCGGCGTGTCGCAGAAGCCCGCCGCGTGCGGCAAATGCAGCGCGGCGCTCGATGCGGCCGCGCGCTTCTGCCAGCGGTGCGGGACGCAGGTCGCCTAGACCAGGCGCGGGCCGGAGGGCGGGCGGATGCCCGCCCTCCGGCGCTTTCACTCGGCGCTTTCACTCGGCGCTTTCACTCGGCGCTTTCACTCGGCGCTTTCACTCGGCGCTTTCACTCGGCGCTTTCACTCGGCGCTTTCACTCGGCGCTTTCACTCGGCGCTTTCACTCGGCGCTTTCACTCGGCGCTTTCACTCGGCGCTTTCACTCGGCGCTTTCACTCGGCGCTTTCACTCGGCGCTTTCACTCGGCGCTTTCACTCGGCGCTTTCACTCGGCGCTTTCACTCGGCGCTTTCACTCGGCGCTTTCACTCGGCGCTTTCCTTCACCGCAGCGGCAGATGGATTTCCGTCAGCAGCTCGGCGGGGCGCACCTCCTGCGGCGAATTCAGATACAGCTCGAACGACGGCGCGTCGGCCGCCTCGCGGCCCGAGTCCGGCAGCCAGGTGCCGTACAGCCAGTCGTAGGTCTCGGCAAGCTGTTGGTAAGGCCCGCGATGCGTGAGCACCGCATATTCGCCGCCCGCGATCACGGTGCGCGCCACCGGCGGCTCGACCGTCACGCCGGCCGCGCGCGGCCCCAGCGCGAAGCAGGCCTTCGAACGCAACTGCGCGGCGGGCGTCGCATCCGGATCGTCATAGAAGATGCCGATGCAGCGCGTGTCCGGACCGAACAGGTCGCGCACGCCGATCCAGCCCGCGAGTTGCTCGAACGCGAGACCGATCTCCGGATACGGGCCGACATGGTCCACCGACAACACCTCGATCGGATCGAGGTGACGCAAGACGACTTCATGCTGGGTCATGGATGACGCTCCTGGTTGCGATGAAAGGGCGGGTTGCGCCACGCGCCGGCTCCGGTACTGCGCGGGCGGCATGCCGAACGCGTCGCGAAACGCGCGGCTGAACGCATGCGGCGAGCCGTAGCCGGCGCGCTGCGCGATGTCGCTGATCGGCCGCCCCGTCCGGATCAGGTCGTCCGCCGCGCGTGCGAGCCGGATGCGCCGCACGGTCGCCACCACCGACTCACCGTAGAGCCCCTGGTAGATCCGGTGCCAGTGATAGGGCGACAGACACGCAACCTCGGCGAGCCGGTTCAGGTCCAGCGGTTCGTCGAGGTGGGCGCGGATATACGCATGCACGCGCGCGAGGCGGGCGTGGTAGCGGGTCCAGCAGGCGGGCAGGGTGGCGGTCATCGGCGCGGCGCGGCGGCGGCGGAACAGGCGCTCACCTTAGCACGTCGCCTTTTGACAAATCTTGCGCTCCGCACCGGTTCCGCGCCCGCGTCGCGCGGGCGTCCGCCCTTATATCTGGCACTATTTAACGCGGCATGGTGCGCGTGGCCGTAACGATTTGCTGATCAATGTTTAAGTACGGTGAAAAACGATTGAATCCGCCATCGTTCCCCGTGTAAGGTCGCGCTGGCAGCCCCGATTTTTCGGAGTCCGCAGGTTGTCCATCGATGTCCAACCGCAGCAACACGCTTTCGGGAGAGAACAAATGGATTCATCCGGCTTCTTGACATCGCTGCAAAGCACCCTGGGCGTTTACCTGCCCAAGATCGCCGGCGCGCTCGGCATCCTGATCGTCGGCTGGCTGATCGCCGTGCTGGTCCGTGCCGGCGTGCGCAAGCTGCTGGGCGCCTTGAAGGTCGACCAGCGCATCGCGGAGAGCACCGGGCAGGGCGCGCAGGTCGAAGGCATCGTCGCGGGCGGCCTGTTCTGGCTGATCCTGCTCGTGACCGCGGTCGGCATCTTCAACGTGCTGAACCTCTACGCGGTATCGAATCCGTTCTCGCTGCTCGTCACCAAGATCATCAACTACCTGCCGAACCTGCTCGGCGGCGGCGCGCTCGCGCTGATCGCGTGGTTGATCGCCTCGCTCTTGCGCAGCATCGTGGGGAAGGCACTGAAGGCGAGCCGGATCGACGGCAAGCTGTCCGAGACGGCCGGCATGAAGCCGATGAGCGGCTATCTCGGCGACGTGCTGTTCTGGCTCGTGATCCTGATGTTCATTCCCGCGATCCTCGCCGCGTTCGACCTGAACGGGCTGCTGTCGCCGGTTCAGGGCATGATCGACAAGATCCTCGCGATCGTCCCGAACGTGTTCGCGGCGGTCGTGATCGGCTTCGTCGGCTGGGTGGTCGCGCGGATCCTGCGCGGCCTCGTCGTCAACCTGCTGAGCGCGGCGGGCGCCGACCGTCTCACGCAGAACGTCGACAGCGCGACGCCCGTGAAACTGTCGAGCCTGCTCGGCACCGTGGTCTATATCTTCGTATTCGTGCCGACCCTGATTTCCGCGCTCGACGCGCTGAAGATCGAGGCGATCTCGGGCCCGGCCACGCGCCTGCTCGACCAGTTCCTCGGCGCGGTGCCCGACATCGTCGCGGCGGTCGTGATCTTGCTCGTCACGTTCTATGTCGCGCGCTTCGTCGCGACGCTCGTGCAGAAGCTGCTGGTGGCGGCGGGCGTCGACGGGCTGCCCGCCGTGCTCGGCGTCGAACGGGTGTTCTCGGGCACGTTGCAGCCGTCGGTGCTGGCCGGCCGGCTCGTGATCTTCTTCGCGATGCTGTTCGCGACCGTCGAGGCCGCGAACCGGCTCGGCTTCGGGCAGGTGCGCGACGTCGTCACGCTGTTCATCGAGTTCGGCGCGCACATCCTGATGGGCGGCGTGATCCTCGTGATCGGCTTCTGGCTCGCCGGCCTCGCGCGCCGCGTGATCCAGCAGGCCGACCACGACCAGAGCGGCCTGCTCGCGCGGATCGCGCAATTCGCGATCCTCGGCCTCGTGTTCGCCATGGGGCTGCGCGCGATGGGCATCGCCAATGAGATCGTGCAGCTCGCGTTCGGGCTCGTGCTCGGGGCGGTCGCGGTGGCGGTGGCGCTGTCGTTCGGTCTCGGCGGCCGCGAGGCGGCGGGCAAGCTGCTCGACCGCTGGATCAACACGCGCGATCGCAAGGACTAACGCGCGGGACGCGGGGCGCCATGCCCCGCGTCGTGTTCAGGCGGAGCCACGTCAGGCCGGGCCAAGCTCAGGCCGCGCCGATGCCGGGCCGCATCAGGCCGAACCGCGTTGGATCGAACCGCGTCAAGCGGACCGCATCAGATCGAATCGCAAGAACTAACGCGCGGGATGCGGGGTGCCATGCCCCGCGTCGTGTTCAGGCGGAGCCACGTCAGGCCGGGCCAAGCTCAGGCCGCGCGCTTCCAGGCGATTGCCCACGCGTGCGGCAACGGCGGGAAGCCGGCCACGCCGGCGAGGCCCGCGCGCAGTGTCAGCGCGTACAGCAGCATCGGCGCGGCGAGCCCGGCGGTGGTGCCGAGCGCGAGGTGCAGCGCGAGCGTCGCCACGGCGGGCGTCGCCACGCCGGCGTGCTGCAGCGCGATACGCACGCTCGCCGTGACCAGGATGTGCGTGAGGTAGATCGGCATCGAGGCGATGCCGGCCGATTCGAGCCAGATCCGCCAGCGGGGCGCATCACGCATCCGGTCCGCGCGCCACGCGAGTTGCAGCGTGAGGGCGATGCCGGCGAGCGCGGCGGGCATGGCCCAGACGCTGTCCGCCTCGCCGTGGCCGTGCGCGAACAGCACGGCCGCCGCGAACGCGGCGCCGCTCGCGGCGATCCGCCCCGGCGTCGCGCCGCGCGCGACGAGCCGCGGCAAATACTCGTTCGCGAGCAGGCCGAGCGCGAAGAACGGCCAGTTCATCAACGCGAGCGAGACGATCCCCCAGTGCGTCGACGCGCCGAGCGCAAGACCGAGCGCCGCGAGGCCGGCGAGCGGCCCGTGCGCGCGCAGCAGCGCGGGCGCCGTATGGGCGAGCGCCCACGCGAGCAGCATGCAGAGCATCAACGCGTAGAGAAACCAGAACTGGCCGAACGGCCGCCAGCCGATCGCGAGCAGGTCCGCCACGCCGAACGCGTGGTTCGTGCCGTGCGTCGTCATCACGAGCTGCGCCGCGCCCTGCAACCCCGACCACAGCAGGTACGGATGCGCGACCGCGCGCAGCTGCGCCGGCAGGAAGCCGTGGCCCGCGCCGCGCAGCGCGCGCTCGACGTGCCGCCCCGACAACAGGAAGAACAGCGGCATGTGGAACGTGTGGATCGTGTAGTCGAGCGCGGCCGCCCACACGGCGGGCGCGCCGTCCGGCACGAGTCCCGCCGCGCCGACCCCGCGCAGCGCGTGCCCGAACACGACGAGGAAGATGCCCGCGCCGCGCGCGGTATCGAGATAGGTTTCCCGCATGGTGGCCTGGTGGGGGCGCGGCGACGCCGCGTTGCGATGAATGTAGGCAGCGCGCATGCGCCGGTGTGTGGGCCGCCCGACACATGCGCGCGCCTCAATGTGGCCTGGATCACCGTGCCGATGCCGCTCGCCCGCAGCGTTGCCCCTTACGAAACGAAAGCCCGGACGTTTGCCGATTTTCGATAACACGTCGATTAATGACTCTCTAGGATCGGTCTTCAGTCGCGGGGGCCAGATACCACCGGTCCGCCCGGCCAGCCGCACTTGAGGAGAGATCCATGCAGACAGAATCGAAAGGTCGCCCCGGCGCGGGCGGCAAGGCGTCGCAGCCGGTTCTCCGGCAGACGCTCGGCACCTGGCAGCTGTGGGGCATCGCGGTCGGGCTCGTGATCTCGGGCGAGTACTTCGGCTGGAGCTATGGCTGGGCCAGCGCGGGCACGCTCGGTTTCGTCGTCACCGCGCTGTTCGTGGCGGCGATGTACACGACCTTCATCTTCAGCTTCACCGAGCTGACCACTTCGATTCCGCACGCGGGCGGGCCGTTCGCCTACGCCCGGCGCGCGTTCGGGCCGGCGGGCGGCTATCTGGCGGGCGCGGCGACGCTGGTCGAGTTCGTGTTCGCGCCGCCCGCGATCGCACTCGCGATCGGCGCCTATCTGCATGTGCAGTTCCCGGGCCTCGAACCGAAGCACGCGGCGATGGGCGCCTATCTCGTGTTCATGGCGCTCAACATCGTCGGCGTGCAGATCGCGGCGACCTTCGAGCTGGTCGTCACGCTGTTCGCGATCTTCGAGCTGCTCGTGTTCATGGGCGTCGTGTCGCCGGGCTTCGCGTGGAGCAACTTCGCCAAGGGCGGCTGGGCGGGCGCCGATCATTTCAGCCTCGGCGCGTTCCACGGGATGTTCGCCGCGATCCCGTTCGCGATCTGGTTCTTCCTCGCGATCGAGGGCGTCGCGATGGCGGCCGAGGAGGCCAAGAATCCGCAGCGCTCGATCCCGATCGCCTACGTCGCCGGGATCCTGACGCTCGTCGTGCTCGCGATCGGCGTGATGGTGTTCGCCGGCGGCGCGGGCGACTGGACCAGGCTCGCCAACATCAACGATCCGCTGCCGCAGGCGATGAAGTACATCGTCGGCGCGAACAGCGGCTGGATGCACATGCTCGTGTGGCTGGGCCTCTTCGGGCTCGTCGCGTCGTTTCACGGCATCATCCTCGGTTATTCGCGACAGATCTTCGCGCTGGCCCGCGAGGGCTACCTGCCCGAGTGGCTCGCCAAGGTGCATCCGTGCTTCCAGACGCCGTACCGCGCGATCCTCGCGGGCGGCGTGGTCGGGATCGTCGCGATCTACAGCGACGAGCTGATCCAGTTCGGCGGCCAGACGCTCACGGCGAACATCGTGACGATGTCGGTGTTCGGCGCTATCGTGATGTATATCGTCAGCATGGCGGCCCTGTTCAAGCTGCGCCGCACGCAGCCGCGCCTCGCGCGGCCGTTCCGCGCGCCGCTGTATCCGTTCTTTCCGGCTTTCGCGCTCGTCGCGGCGCTCGTGTGTCTCGCGACGATGGTGTATTTCAACGGGCTCGTCGCGCTGATCTTCGTCGCGTTCCTCGCGCTCGGCTACGGCTATTTCCTCGCGACCGGCGCGCAGCGTTCGGCGGCGCCCGCCGACGCGCTCGTCGAGGAATGACGCGCGGGCGGCCCGCCCCCGCACCGCGGCGCGCGCACGCGCCGCGGGCATCACAAGGAGTCGGCATCGGATGGCTTATACGGAGACGATCGGTTCGCGCACCTACCGCTTCGCGGACCTGAAAACCCTGCTCGCGAAGGCGAGCCCGCTGCGGTCCGGCGATCAGCTCGCGGGCGTCGCCGCCGCGAGCGAGGAGGAGCGCGTCGCCGCGAAGATGGCGCTCGCCGAGGTGCCGCTCGCGACCTTCCTGAACGAGGCGCTGATCCCCTACGAGGACGACGAGGTCACGCGCCTCATCCTCGACGATCATTCGCGCGCAGCCTTCGCCGAGATCGCGCACCTGACGGTCGGCGATTTCCGCAACTGGCTGCTGTCGTCGGCCGTCGACGGCGCGGCGCTGGAACGCGTCGCGCCGGGCCTCACGCCCGAGATGGTCGCCGCGGTGTCGAAGCTGATGCGCAACCAGGATCTGATCGCGGCCGCGCGCAAGCGTCGTGTGGTCACGCGCTTTCGCAACACGGTCGGGCTGGCGGGGCGGATGTCGGTGCGCCTGCAGCCGAACCACCCGACCGACGACGTGAAGGGCATCGCCGCGTCGATGCTCGACGGCCTCATGTACGGCTGCGGCGATGCGATGATCGGCATCAATCCCGCCACCGACAGCCTCGCGGCGATCGTCAGGCTGCTCGACATGATCGACGGGTTCCGCGAGCGCTACCGGGTGCCGACCCAGTCGTGCGTGCTGACCCACGTGACCAACACGATCGCGGCGGTCGAGAAGGGCGCGCCCGTCGATCTCGTGTTCCAGTCGATCGCGGGCACCGAGCGCGCGAACGCGAGCTTCGGGATCTCGCTCGCGCTGCTGCGCGAGGCGCGCGAGGCCGCGCTGTCGCTGCGGCGCGGCACGGTCGGCGACAACCTCATGTACTTCGAGACGGGCCAGGGCAGCGCGCTGTCCGCGAACGCGCATCACGGCGTCGACCAGCAGACCTGCGAGGTGCGCGCCTACGCGGTCGCGCGCAAGTTCGAGCCGTTCCTCGTCAACACGGTGGTCGGCTTCATCGGCCCCGAGTATCTGTACGACGGCAAGCAGATCATCCGCGCGGGGCTCGAGGATCACTTCTGCGGCAAGCTGCTCGGCGTGCCGATGGGCTGCGACATCTGCTACACGAACCACGCGGAAGCCGACCAGGACGACATGGACACGCTGCTGACGCTGCTCGGCGCGGCCGGCATCAACTTCATCATGGGCATCCCCGGCGCGGACGACGTGATGCTCAACTACCAGAGCACCTCGTTCCACGACGCGCTGTACGTGCGCGAGGTGCTGGGGCTGCGGCGCGCGCCGGAATTCGAGGAGTGGCTGGAGACGATGGGCATCGCGGACGCGCGCGGCGCGCTCCTGGCCGCATCGCCGCGCCAACCCCTGCTCGCGGGCGCGCACGAATGGATGGGGCTCGACGCATGAGCGACGCCATCGAGAAGAATCCGTGGGGCGAACTGAAGGCGTTCACGAACGCGCGGATCGCGCTCGGCCGCACGGGCAGCAGCCTGCCGACCGCGCCGCTGCTCGCGTTCAACCTGTCGCACGCGCAGGCGCGCGACGCCGTGCACCAGCCGCTCGACGTGGAGGCGCTGCACCGCGCGCTGGCCGACGCGGGATTCGCGTCGCTCGACGCGCACAGCGCGGCGCCCGATCGCCAGCACTACCTGCGGCGGCCCGACCTCGGGCGGCGGCTGTCGGACGCCAGCCGCGCGGCGCTCGCGCAAGCGGGCGAGGCGGCGGGCGAGCCGCCCGAGCTGGTGTTCGTGATCGGCGACGGGCTGTCGGCGTTCGCGGCCGCGAAGCAGGCGCTGCCGCTGCTGCAGGCGGTGCGCGGACGGCTCGACGTCGACGGCTGGCGGGTCGGCCCGGTGGTGGTCGCGCAGCAGGCGCGCGTCGCGCTCGGCGACGAGATCGGCGAGCTGCTGCGCGCGCGGCTCGTCGCGATGCTGATCGGCGAGCGTCCGGGGCTCAGCTCGCCGGACAGCCTCGGGGTCTATCTCACCTATGCGCCGAAGGTCGGCTGCCACGACGCGCTGCGCAACTGCATCTCGAACGTGCGGCCGGAGGGGCTGCCCTACGCGGCGGCCGCGCACAAGCTCCACTACCTGCTCACCCATGCGCGGCGGCTCGGCCTCACGGGCGTCGGGCTCAAGGACGACAGCGACGCCACGCTGCCCGGCGCGGCGGCGCCCGCGCAGCTGTCGGACGTTTGAGCGGCGGCGGGCCCGCCGCTCAGGCGGGCTGGAACAGGCGCGCGCACAGGAAGTCGACGAACACCCGCAGCTTCGGCGACAGCTGGCGGCTCGACGGCCACAGCACCGAGAATTGCCCGGGCGCGATCCGGTAGTCGTCGAGCACCGTGACGAGCGCGCCGCATGCGAGTGCGTCGCGCGCGAGGAAATCGGGCATGTAGCCGATGCCGAAGCCGGCCAGCACCGCCGCGCGCAACGCCTCCATGTTGTTGCAGGTCATCGCCGCGCGCAGGTTCGGCGGCTCGCCGCCGTCGTGCGCGAGCGCCCACGGCTGCAGCTTGCCGGTGGTCGGGAAGCGGTAGCGCACGCAGGCATGCGCGGCGAGGTCGTCCGGTATCCCGGGCGCGCCGGCCCGTTCGAGATAGGCGGGCGCCGCGCACAGCACGAAGCGGAACGGCCCCAGGCGGCGCGACATCAGGCTTGAATCGGTCAGCTGGCCGCTGCGGATCACCGCGTCGAAGCCGCCGTCGACCACGTCGACGAGCCGGTCGTTGAAATCGAGATCGAGTTCGATGTCCGGATAGCGCGCGCGGAATTCCGGCAGCACCGGCAGCAGGAAACGGTAACCGATCACGGGCAGGCTCACGCGGAGCCGGCCGCGCGGCGTCTGCGCCGATTCCGACAGCGTGGCCTCCGCGTCGCGCAGCTCCTCCAGGATCCGGTGGCAGCGTTCGTGGAAGTGCCGCCCTTCGTCGGTGAGCGTGACCCGGCGCGTGGTGCGGTGAAACAGCCGCACGCCGAGCGACTGTTCGAGCTTCGCGATCGTCTTGCCGACCGCCGACGCCGAGATCCCGAGCTTGCGCCCGGCGGCGACGAAGCTCAGCGTCTCCGCCGTGCGCACGAAGGCGACGATGCCGTTGAGGTTGTCCATGGGAGCCGATTCCGGGTGTCAGAGGCCAAATACCGAATGCCGAATGCAATTACGGAATTTAACTCCACTATCTGAGGAGTTTCACGTTGTTTTTCTTTGATTAGATCCGAATTATCTTTCATCGCTCCGACGGGCCGCGCGCAGGGCATGCGCGACGGGCGGCCCCGGCTACTGACGAGGAGCGTCGATGGATTCCCTGCTTTCCCCCCTGGCGGCGCGGCGGCGCCGCATGATCCTGCTGGCGGTGTGCCTCGCCGCGCTCGCGCTGCCGCTGAGCTTCGCGGGCGGCGCGGTGGCGACGCCCGCGATCGGCCGCGCGCTGCCGGGCGGCCCGGTTGCGCTGAACTGGATCACCAATGCCTTCATGCTGAGCTTCGGCAGCCTGCTGATGGCGGCGGGCGCGCTCGCGGACCAGTTCGGCCGCAAGCGGGTCTTCCTGATCGGCGTGGGCGGTTTCGCGCTGGCGTCGGCCGCGCTCGGCTTCGCGCCGACGCTGCTCGTGGTCGACCTGCTGCGTGCGGCGCAGGGCGCGGCCGCCGCGGCGGCGCTCGCGGGCGGGACGGCCGCGCTGGCGCAGGAGTTCGACGGCGCGGCGCGGACCCGCGCGTTCAGCCTGCTCGGCACGACCTTCGGGCTCGGGCTCGCGTTCGGCCCCGTGCTCGCGGGCTGGCTGATCGAGCTGCTGGGCTGGCGCGCGATCTTCGCGACGGGCGCGCTGGTGGGTGCGCTCGCGCTGCTGGTGGGCGCGCCGCGGCTGCGCGAGACGCGCGATCCGGCCGCGGCCGGGCTCGACTGGGCGGGGGCGGCGAGCTTCACCGGCGCGCTGTCGCTGTTCACGTTCGGCGTGATCCAGGCGCCCGAGGACGGCTGGACGAGCCCGCTCGTCGTCGGCCTGCTCGCGGGCGCGGCAGTGCTCGCGGCCGGCTTCGCCGCGATCGAGGCGCGCGTGGCGCGGCCGATGCTCGACCTGTCGCTGTTCCGCTATCCGCGCTTCGTCGGCGTGCAGGTGCTGCCGGTCGCGACCTGCTATTGCTACATCGTGCTGCTGGTGCTGCTGCCCCTGCGCTTCATCGGCATCGACGGTTACCGGGCCCTCGACGCCGGCCTGCTGATGCTCGCGCTGTCCGCGCCGATGCTGATCGTGCCGCTCGTGGCCGCACTGCTGACGCGCTGGATGTCCGCCGGGCTGATCGCCGGGGTCGGCCTGCTCGTCGCGGCGGCCGGCCTGCACTGGCTCGGCGCGGCGCTGACGGAGGGCGCGGGGCGCGCGGCGCTCGCGCCGATGGCCGTGATCGGCGTCGGCGCGGGCCTGCCCTGGGGACTGATGGATGGCTTGTCGATCAGCGTCGTGCCGAAGGAGCGCGCGGGGATGGCGACCGGGATTTTCAGCACGACGCGCGTGGCGGGCGAGGGAATCGCGCTCGCGATCGTCGGCGCGCTGCTCGCGGCGCTCGTCGCGACGCGGCTGCACGGGATCGCGCCGGCGGCCGCGCCGCATGCGCTAGCCGAGGCGGCGGCGCGGCTGGCGACGGGCGATCTCGCGCGGGCCGCCGTCGTGTTGCCGGGGGTGACGCGTGAGGATCTGGCCGCGCAGTACCGGGACGCATTCGGCAGCCTGCTGGACGGGCTGACCGTGGTCACGGCTGCGTGCGCGGTGGTGGTGTTCGCGTTCCTGAGCCGGGTGCGCGCGGACGAGGCGGCGCCGCGCAAG
This sequence comes from Burkholderia sp. FERM BP-3421, assembly GCF_028657905.1. NCBI lineage: Bacteria > Pseudomonadati > Pseudomonadota > Betaproteobacteria > Burkholderiales > Burkholderiaceae > Burkholderia > Burkholderia sp. FERM BP-3421. Next base: position 3,172,044 of record NZ_CP117782.1, read on the forward strand.
GGCGGCCGGACGTCGGGCGCGGGCTCGCTGGTGCTGGAGCGGGACGGCGGGTGAGGGCGGGCGCGAGATGGCGTGGCGGGAGGAGGGACGTCGGGCGCGCCGACTCCTGCTGGAGCGAAATGACAGGTGAGGCGCGGTCGCGCGGCCGGGCGAATGGCACTGCGCGGCGCGCGGATGACCGGGGAGATCGCCGGCGACACGCGCCGGGCCGAAGAACAAGCCCGGCGGAACCGCCCAAGACGCCCGGACGATCCCGCCGGCCGCACCGCGCCGAACCCGGCGCGGCGCCGCTCAGAACAAGCCGAGCGGCTTGTCGCTGTAGCTGACGAGCAGGTTCTTCGTCTGCTGGTAGTGGTCGAGCATCATCTTGTGGGTTTCGCGGCCGATCCCCGATTGCTTGTAGCCGCCGAACGCCGCATGCGCCGGATACGCGTGGTAGCAGTTGGTCCACACGCGGCCCGCCTGGATCGCGCGACCGAAGCGGTAGGCGCGATTGCCGTCGCGGGTCCACAGACCGGCGCCGAGCCCATACAGCGTGTCGTTGGCGATTTCGAGCGCTTCCTCCTCGTTCTTGAAGGTGGCCACCGACAGCACCGGCCCGAAGATCTCTTCCTGGAAGATGCGCATCCGGTTGTGACCGCGGAACACGGTCGGCTTCACGTAATAGCCTTCCGCCAGTTCGCCGCCGAGCGTGTTGCGCTCGCCGCCCGTCAGGCATTGCGCGCCTTCCTGGCGGCCGAGGTCGATGTACGACAGGATCTTCTCGAGCTGCTCGGCCGAGGCCTGCGCGCCGATCATGGTCTGCGCGTCGAGCGGGTGGCCCTGGCGGATCGACTCGACGCGCTTGAGCGCGCGCTCGATGAAGCGGTCGTAGATGCTTTCCTCGACGAGCGCGCGCGACGGGCACGTGCAGACCTCGCCCTGGTTCAGCGCGAACATCGCGAAGCCTTCGAGCGCCTTGTCGAAATAGCTGTCGTCGCGGTCCATCACGTCGGCGAAGAACACGTTCGGGCTCTTGCCGCCCAGTTCGAGCGTGACGGGGATCAGGTTCTCGCTCGCGTACTGCATGATCAGGCGGCCCGTCGAGGTCTCGCCGGTGAACGCGATCTTCGCGATCCGCTTGCTCGACGCGAGCGGCTTGCCCGCTTCGAGCCCGAAGCCGTTGACGATGTTCAGCACGCCGGGCGGCAGCAGATCCTGGATCAGTTCGGCCAGCACGAGGATCGACGCGGGCGTCTGCTCCGCGGGCTTGAGCACCACGCAGTTGCCGGCCGCGAGCGCGGGCGCGACCTTCCACGCGGCCATCAGGATCGGGAAGTTCCACGGGATGATCTGCCCGACCACGCCGAGCGGCTCGTGGAAGTGATAGGCGACGAGATCGCCGCCGATGTCGGCGATCGAGCCTTCCTGCGCGCGGATGCAGCCCGCGAAATAGCGGAAGTGGTCGATCGCGAGCGGGATGTCGGCCGCAGTGGTCTCGCGCAGCGGCTTGCCGTTGTCGATCGTCTCGGCCACCGCGAGGCGCGCGAGGTTCGCCTCCATGCGGTCGGCGATCCGCAGCAGCACGTTCGCGCGATCGGCGGCGGACGTCGCGCCCCACCCGGCCTTCGCGGCATGCGCGGCGTCGAGCGCGCGTTCGATGTCGGCTTCGCGCGAGCGCGGGATCGCGGTGAACGGCTGGCCGGTGACGGGCGAGATGTTGTCGAAGTACTCGCCGCCAACCGGGGCGACCCATTCGCCGCCGATGAAATTCCCGTACTGCTTGCGGAACGGGAACTCAATGTTCAGGTGCTGCATGTCCGCGTGATTCATCGCGTTGCTCCTCGCATGTCGATTGGAATGCGCCGCGCGAGCGCGCGGCGTCCGAGCGTTACGCCAGAAGCGTGCCAGCCGCCGGTGCGCCGCCGCGCCGGGCCTGCGCGCGGGCCGGCCCGGCGCACCGCGCGGGTGCGCGGCGGCGACTGTGCCGGGATGGCGCAATGCGTGTGCGCCGGGTTGCGCCAGCCTTGAACAGTGCGGCGCGGCGTCGCAGCGCGCGGGCGCGGGCGGCGCTTCGGCACGGGAATTGCATCGCTCGCGGCCGGTGAGGTTCAGCGGAATCGCGGAGGCGTTCATGGAACAGGGGCGGGTCGAGACGACGGCGGCGGACACCCGGCGCAGCGCGGGGGGCGGGGAAGGGCCGGCCGGGCGCGCGGTGGTCAGCGTCGCCCATGACGCCGACGAGCAGGCCCGCAACCTGATCGGCTGGCGCCAGACCTACGACCAGCTTGCGGCGGGCCGCTTCGTCGGCACGCTGACCGAGCTGCCGCTCGACACGATGAAGCTGTTTCGCGAGACCACGAGCCATACGCTGCGCCAGGCCTGCGAGGTGCGCGGCGATGCGTACTGGTTCGGCGTGCCGCTCGCGCGCGACGGCGGCGCGCGGATCGACGCGTGCCCGATCACGGCCGACGCGTTGGCGTTCCGGCCCGGCAACGTCGAATTCGAGTTGCTGACGCCCGCGCATTTCTCGATCTACGGCCTCGTGGTGCGCGGCGACGTGCTGCGGCGCTATGCGGAGCAGGTCGAGCGCTGCGGGCTCGACGAGCGTTTGCCGGGGCAGGCGGTCGCGCAGGTCGGGGAGGCGCGGCTCGCGCGTCTGTGCGCGCAGCTCGCGCGCGGGCTCGGGCGGGCCGAAGCGGCGGCCGCGCCGCTGTCGGACTGCGAGCGCCGCGACCTGCAGGCCGGGTTGCTCGCGGCGTTGTTCGATCTCTACGGGGCGCCCGCCGGGGCGGCCGACGCCGGCCAGCCGTCGCGACGCCGCAGGATCGTCGCACAGGCGCGCGACTACGTGCTCGCGCACCGCTCGCGGCCGGTCGGCGTGCCCGAGCTGTGCGAGCAGCTGCACGTGAGCCGCCGCACCTTGCAGTACTGTTTCCAGGACGTGCTCGGGATGGCGCCCGCGACCTACCTGCGCACGCTGCGCCTGAACGGCGCGCGCCGCGACCTGTGCGGGCGCGACGCGGGCTCGGTGCAGGACGTCGCCGCCGCGTGGGGCTTCTGGCATCTGAGCCAGTTCGCGACCGACTATCGCCGCATGTTCGGCGAGCGGCCCTCGGAGGCGCTGCGCGGGGCGGCGCTCGCATGCTGAACGTCTGCGCGCCCGTCTGCCGCGCGGCCGGCCGCGCGGGTGCGCGCCGGCGCTTTTCGCGGCGGTCGGCACGCGCCGTGCTGCGCGGACGGTTCCGGCGCTTCCGCGCGGATCCGCTGCGCGCGCGGGTTCATGCGGCGTGAGCCGGCGCCTGCTCGGGTAGCGGCTCAGCGGCCTGCACGCTCACGCGCGCGTGGCCACACGATCCGGCTCCAGTCGACTGCCCGGTACAGGGCGTCGAGTTCCTCCAGTTCCGCCTCCGACGCCCCCGCATGCCGGCCGCGCCATTCTTCCGGCACGGGCAGCGCGACGCCGGTGCAGTGCGGATAGTCGCGCACCCTCAGCGCGGGCGCGATGCTGGAAAAACACGCGAGCGTCGGCACGTCGAAGCCGGCCGCGAGATGCACGGCCGAGGTGTCGGCGGCGAGCAGCACGTCGGCGTGGGCGACCCACGCGATGAATCGCGCGGTGTCGGTCGAGTGCGCCTGCACGTCGACATAGGCGGGATGGTCGACCGGCCCGAAGCCGAGCACTGGCAGCCGGTAGGCGTCGGCGAGTCGGCCGACGAGCGCGGCGTGCCGCGCGGCCGGGATGCTGCGCAGCGGGGTGCTCGCGGTCGGGCAGAACAGCGCGTAGCGGCGTGTGCGCCAGGCGGGCGGCAGGGCCGGCAGCGCGAGATCGGCGAGCCAGCGGTTGCGCTTCGCGTCGGCCGGGATCGTGGCGGGATCGACGCCGAGCGCGGACAGGAAGAAGTCGATCATCGGCCGCTCGGCGAACGCGGGCCAATACAGCTGATTGCCGAGGTCGATGCGGGGTTCGTGCGCGGGCAGCCGATCCGCGGGCCACGGCAGGCGGCGGCAGGGGGCGATCGCCGCGGTCGCCAGCTGGTACAGCGCGTCGACATAGGCGGGCGCGTGAGCCGGCCGGTACAGCACGAAGCGCAGCGCGGGATGGCGCGCGCGCAGCGCCGCCAGCGCGGTGAGCCCGATCACCGAATCGCCGAGCGCGACGCCCATCCCGTTGATCACGTGAACCGTCCCGCACTGCGCGTAGTCGAGCCGGAACGCGTGGTGCGCGGCGTGAAAGACGCCCGGCAGCTGCGACGCGGGAACGCACGCGGCGGCCGCCGAGGCGGGCGCGTGCGCGAGATCGTACGGCGCGACGAGCCGTCCGTCCGGCGTCAGCAGCGAGCCGGGATGCACGAGCGCCTCGTCGCGCGTAAGCGGGCGCGCTGCCATCGCCGCCGCGTCCATCGCCTAGCGCTGGTGCGCGCGCTCGCCCTGCGCGCGGATCTGGTCGAGCGTCGCGGCGGGCGTGCTGGCCGCCTGCGGCACGCGCAGTTCGAGCAGCGCGGGCAGGCCGCTCGCGAGCGCGCGTTCGAACGCGGGCGCGAAGTCGGCGGTGCGTTCGATGGTCTCGCCATGCGCACCGAAGGCGCGCGCGTAGGCCGCGAAATCCGGATTGGTGAGGCCCGTGCCATGCACGCGTCCCGGATAGTTGCGCTCCTGGTGCATCCGGATCGTGCCGAAGTGGCCGTTGTTGACGACGATCACGACGATCGCGAGGCCGTACTGCATCGCCGTCGCCAGCTCGTTGCCGGCCATCATGAAGCAGCCGTCGCCCGCGAACGCGACGACGGTGCGCGCGGGATACAGCGCCTTCGCGGCGAGCGCGGCCGGCACGCCGTAGCCCATCGCGCCGCTCGTCGGCGCGAGCTGCGAACGGAAATGCCGGTACGGGAAGTGACGGTGCAGCCAGATCGCGTAGTTGCCCGCGCCGTTGGTGACGATCGCATCGTGCGGCAGGCGCGCGCGCAGTGTCTGCATCACCTCGCCGAGTTGCAGGTCGCCCGGCATCGGCAGCGGCGCGCGCCAGTCGAGATACGCGCGATGCGCGTCGGCCGCGCTGCCGGCCCAGGCGGGCGTCTCGGGCGGCGCGAGCGCGGCGAGCGACGCGGCGATCTCCGGCATCCCCGACACGATCGGCAGGTCGGCCGCGTAGACCCGGCCCAGCTCGTCCGCGCCCTGGTGCACGTGAATCAGCGTCTGCCGCGTCTTCGGGATGTCGAGCAGCGTGTAGCCGCCCGTGGTGGCTTCGCCGAGGCGCGGGCCGAGCGCGAACAGCAGGTCCGCCTCGCGGATCCGGCGCGCGAGCGCCGGGTTCACGCCGAGGCCGACGTCGCCCGCGTACAGCGGATGTTCGTTGTCGAAGGTGTCCTGGTAGCGGAACGCGCAGCCGACCGGCAGCTGCCAGGCCTCGACGAAGCGGCGCAGGTCGGCGTGGGCCTGCGGGGTCCAGCCGCTGCCGCCGACGATCAGGAACGGCCGCTCGGCGCGCGCGAGGCGTTCGCGCAGCTCGTCCATCTGCGCGCCCGACGGCGCGGCGGCGACGCGCTTCGCGGCGGGCGCGATCGCTTGCGGCGCGCAGGCCTCGGACAGCACGTCCTCCGGCAGCGCGAGCACGACGGGGCCCGGGCGGCCGGACGTCGCGACGTGAAACGCATGGCTCAGGTATTCGGGCAGCCGGCGCGGATCGTCGATCTGCGCCACCCACTTGGCCATCTGGCCGAACATGCGGCGGTAGTCGATTTCCTGGAACGCCTCGCGGTCGAGATGCTCGCGCGCGCACTGGCCGATGAACAGGATCATCGGCGTGGAATCCTGGAACGCGGTGTGCACGCCGATCGACGCATGGGTCGCGCCGGGGCCGCGCGTGACGAACGCGACGCCGGGCTTGCCGGTCAGCTTGCCGGTCGCTTCCGCCATGTTCGCGGCGGCGGCTTCGTGGCGGCAGACGACGGTGGGCAGGCGTTCGGTTTCGTCGGCCAGGACATCGAGGACGGCGAGAAAGCTCTCGCCGGGAACACAGAACACGCGCTCGACATGATTCGCGAGCAGCGCGTCGACCAGCAATCGGGCACCGGTGGTGGTGCGCGCTTCGAAATCCGGGGAATTCGACATCGGATGCGGGCTCCCTTCTTGACGGGAGGGATAGCTTACGCCGGATGGGCAGGAGAGAAAAGGCGGGGATGGCGGGTGGGTTTCGAGGGGCGCGATTGGCGCGCCCGGCTCCGTGCATCCGCCGTGCGGCGGGTTCGTCTTCATCGCGGCGGCGAGGCGGCGACGGGCTTGCTTCACGCGCCGTTCCGCCGGGCGTTCTCGCCATCGGTCGACGGACGGGCGCATGCGACGTTCGATGCCCTTTGCGCCCAGATGATCGCACGATGACGCCAACATGACGCCCCGCCGCGCATTGCGCCGCGCGCCGCCGCAAATCGCGCGCGCGGCCGCCGCATTGTTTCCGGGGCCGACGCAGCGCACGGAATCGTTAGGCGAATGCCCGGCGGCCGCCCGATACTGGCATCCCGCATCGCGTTCGCCAGGAGGTTCCGTGTCGTCGCCACGCCCATTCCTCTCCGCCGTCCTGCTGCCCGTCGGCGCCGCATGCGTCGCGATGCTGCCCGCGCTCGTGCTGCGCGCAAGCGGCGCGAGCGCGGGCCTCGCGCTCGACGCCGCGTGCTTCGGCGTCGCGATCCTCGCGGCCGGCTTCATGCTGTCGTGGGGAGCGGAAACCGCCGAGCGCTATATCGCGGCGGGCTTCGTGATCGCGCTGGTCGCGCTTGTCACGGTGCTGCCCGAGTATGCGGTCGACATCTACTACGCATTCCGCGCGGGGCAGGACCCGCAGTCGGGCTACGTGGCCTACGCGGCCGCCAACATGACCGGCGCGAACCGCATGCTGATCGGCCTTGCGTGGCCGCTGCTCGTGGTGCTGCACTGCTGGCGCTACCGGCGCCGCGCGGTGGAGCTGGCGCCGCAGAACGCGATCGAGATCGTGTTCCTCGGGCTCGCGAGCGCATATGCGTTCGTGATCGTGCTGAAGAACCGCATCGGCCTGATCGACTTCGTGGTGCTCGCGGCGCTGTTCTTCTTCTATCTGTGGCGCACCGCGCAGGCCGAGCCGGAGGCGGGCGACGACGAGGACGCCGAGCCCGGCCCGGGCGCGTTCATCGCCACACTCGCGCCCGGGCCGCGCTGGGCCGCGATCGGCGCGATGACCGCGCTGTCGGCGCTGGTGATCCTGTTGAGCGCGGAGCCGTTCGCGGAATCGCTCGTGAAGCTCGGCGGTCGGTTGGGCATCGACCGCTTCCTGCTGATCCAGTGGCTCGCGCCGCTCGCGAGCGAGGCGCCGGCGGTGACGATCGCGGTGATCTTCGTGCTCAACCAGCGCGCGCGGGCCGGCCTGTCGGCGATGATCAGCGACAAGATCAACCAGTGGACGCTGCTGGTCGGCATGCTGCCGATCGCGATGAGCGTCGGCGCGGGCGCGCTGACGTCGCTGCCGCTCGATGCGCGGCAGCACGAGGAGTTCCTCCTGACCGCCGCGCAGTCGCTGTTCGGGCTCGCGCTGCTGTTGCGGCTGCGGCTCGGGCTGGCCGGCGCGGCCGCGCTGTTCGTGTTGTTCGCGACGCAGATCGGCATCGCGATGGCATGGCAGGCGCAGCCGGAACGCGAGATCGCCGCGCTGACCGGAATGGCGTGGCTCTACATGGCGCTTGCCGCGGGGGCGTTCGCGGCGAACGGGCGGCGGCTCGCGGCGCTGGTGCGCGCCGCGCTGGGCCGCGCGCCCGTCGCGTCATGACGGGCGGCGCGGCTCAGCACTCGACGATGTTCACCGCGAGCCCGCCGCGCGAGGTCTCCTTGTACTTCGTCTTCATGTCCGCGCCGGTCTCGCGCATCGTCTTGATCACCGAGTCGAGCGACACGTAGTGGCTGCCGTCGCCGCGCAGCGCCATGCGCGCGGCGTTGACGGCCTTCACCGACGCCATCGCGTTGCGCTCGATGCACGGGATCTGCACCATCCCGCCGACCGGGTCGCAGGTCAGCCCGAGATTGTGCTCCATGCCGATCTCGGCCGCGTTCTCGACCTGGCGCGGTGTGCCGCCCAGCACGGCCGCGAGCGCGCCCGCGGCCATCGAGCACGCGACGCCGACCTCGCCCTGGCAGCCGACTTCCGCGCCCGAGATCGATGCGTTCAGCTTGTACAGGATGCCGATCGCGGCGGCCGTCATCAGGAAGTCGATCACGCCCTGTTCGCTCGCGCCCGGCGTGAAGCGCGTGTAGTAGTGCAGCACGGCCGGGATGATGCCGGCCGCGCCGTTGGTCGGCGCGGTCACGACGCGCCCGCCCGCCGCGTTCTCCTCGTTCACCGCGATCGCGTACAGGTTGATCCAGTCGATCATCGACAGCGGATCCTGCAGCGCGCGCTCCGGCTGGCCGGTCAGCGCGCGGTACAGCTGCGGCGCGCGGCGCTTGACCTGGAACGGACCCGGCAGGTTGCCCTCCGCGTCCGGATTGCCGATGCCGCAGCCGCGCGAGACGCACGACTGCATCACGTCCCAGATCTTCAGCAGCCCGCTGCGGGTTTCCGCCTCGGTGTGCCAGACCCGTTCGTTGTCCCACATCAGCTGCGCGATCGACTTGCCGGTCGAGTCGGCCAGCGCGAGCAGTTCCGCGCCGGTGCTGAACGGATGCGCCATCTGGTCGGCCGCGCTCAGCACCTTGGTGTTCGGCGCGCCCGCCGTCACCACGAAGCCGCCGCCGACCGACAGGTAGGTGGTTTCGCGCAGCACCGCGCCGTCCGCGCCGGTCGCGCGCAGCTTCATGCTGTTCGGATGCTCGGGCAGCGCCTGCCGGTAGAACGCGATGTGCTCCCGGAGCACGAACGGCACCGGGTGGGTGCCGAGCAGCGCGAGCGTCTTCGATGCGCGCACCGCTTCCAGCCGCGCGACGATGCTGTCCGGGTCGACCGTGTCGGGCGCGTCGCCCATCAGGCCGAGCATCACGCCGCGGTCGGTGCCGTGGCCCTTGCCGGTCGCGCCGAGCGAGCCGTACAGCTCGACCTTCACCTGCGCCGTGGCGGCCAGCAGCGCGTCACGCTCGAGCCCCTGGACGAACATCAGCGCGGCGCGCATCGGCCCGACCGTGTGCGAGCTGGACGGACCGATACCGATTTTGAATAGATCGAACACGCTGACTGCCATTTGTCTTTCCTGTCATGCAATATAAGTATCAACGCGCCGGCAAGGGCAGGCACATGGCGAGCCAGGCGGGCGTCGTGGGGGACAACTGCTGCGCGACGCTCAGGTAGCGGCCGTCGAGCCGCGCAGCGAGGTAAAACAGTTCGGTGGCGTTCTTCGGATCCCATTGGCCCGAGTAGCCGGGCAGGCCCGCTTCACGGCGCTTCGCGTCGAACGGCACAGGCGAATTGACGAATTCCTCGTGGGTCTTCTCGCCGCGCGCGTACGGTTCGAGCCAGTTCAGCGCGGTCGCGAGGGACGCCCCGCCGGCCGCGCGCTCGCGCAGCCAGTTGCGGTTGAAGCGGCGCGCCGCGAGCGCGGCCGTCACGAGCGGCTGCAGGTCGTAGACCGCGTAGTGCAGCGCGTCGCGCTCCTCGAAGTCGAAGGTCGTGCCGTCCGGCTTCAGGTTGTCGGCGAGATGCTCGGCGAACAGCCGCTGCGCGGCGTTCATCATGCGCCGGTCGCCGAGCGTGAACGCCGACAGCGCGATCAGCTTGATCCGGTGGCTCTGCCAGTTGTTGCGCCAGGTGCCCGCGAGCGGGCGCTTCTGCGCATCGACCTGCTGCACATAGCCGTTGCCGAGCTTCGCGATGAACGCCGCGGTCGCGTTGCGGGTCTTCACCGGCAGCACGCTCGCGGTCATGTCGTAGGCGAGGATCAGGCTCTCGAAACGGGTCTCGTCGATCGGGTTGAAGCTCGGCTGGTAGGTTTTCACCCACGCCGACAGGAAGCGGTCGACGAGCGCCAGGTAGCGGCTCTGGTTCGTCACGCGCCACGCGAGCGCCGCGTTGCGCATCAGTTCGAGGTCCTTCAGCGCCTCTTCGCTCTGGTCGTGGATGCCTTCGCCCGGCAGCGTGCCCTCGGTGTGCACGCGCGGCAGCGCCTTCGGCAGGTCGCCCAGGCGCGCGTCGACGCCGCGGATCAGCGCCTGCACCCCGGGCTCCGCCGAGGTCGTCTCGTTGCTTTGCAGCGCGGGCGCGGCACAGAAATTCATCGCGGCGCGCGCGGGGCCGGCGGCCGCGAACGCGACGCACGCGCACAGGGCCCGGGCCAGCGCCCGGGCGCCCGCCCGTCGCGGCAGCGCCCATGCGTTGCCCGGAAATCTCATACGCACCATGCGGAACTCCTTCGTTGGCTGGATCGCGGTGTGAGATGTTAGCCGGACTTGCGCGCGAACGCGAAAACCGCACGCCACCCGGGGGGGGCGTGCGGTGTGTCAGCGCGGTGCGGGGCGCAAACGGGACGTCAGGCGTAGTCCGACATCGGCACGCACGAGCAGAACAGATTGCGGTCGCCATAGACGTTGTCCGCGCGCCCGACGGGCGGCCAGTACTTGTTGGCCGTCAGCGACGCGACCGGATAGGCCGCCGCCTCGCGCGAGTACGCATGCGGCCAGTCGTTCGCGGTGACGACGGCGGCCGTGTGCGGCGCATGGCGCAGCGGGTTGTCCTCGCGGTCCGCGCGACCTTCCTCGACCGCGCGGATCTCGTCGCGGATCGCGATCATCGCGGCGATGAAGCGGTCCAGCTCTTCCTTGGCTTCCGATTCGGTCGGCTCGACCATCAGCGTGCCCGGCACCGGGAAGCTCATCGTCGGCGCGTGGAAGCCGTAGTCCATCAGGCGCTTCGCCACGTCGTCGACGGTGATGCCGCTCGATTCCTTGATCGGCCGCAGGTCGAGGATGCACTCGTGCGCGACCAGCCCGCCCGGGCCCGAGTACAGCACCGGGTAGTGCGGCGCGAGTTGCCTCGCGATGTAGTTCGCGTTGAGGATCGCGGTCTCGGTGGCGGCGGTCAGGTTCTTCGCGCCCATCATCGCGATGTACATCCACGAGATCGGCAGGATCGACGCCGAGCCGTACGGCGCGGCCGACACCGCGCCGATGCCCTGTTCGTCGCGCGTGTAGCCGCTCGAACGCTGGTTCGGCAGGAAGCGCGCGAGGTGCGCGCCGACCGCGACCGGGCCGACGCCCGGGCCGCCGCCGCCGTGCGGGATGCAGAAGGTCTTGTGCAGGTTCAGGTGCGAGACGTCGCCGCCGAACTGGCCGGGCGCCGTGAGGCCGACCATCGCGTTCATGTTCGCGCCGTCGACGTAGACCTGGCCGCCGTGCGCATGCACGATCTCGCAGATCTCGCGCACGTTCTGCTCGAACACGCCGTGGGTCGACGGGTAGGTGATCATGATCGCCGCGAGGTTCGCCGCATGCTGCCCGGCCTTCGCCTTCAGGTCGGCGACATCGACGTTGCCCTGCGCGTCGCAGGCGACCACCACGACCTGCATGCCGGCCATCTGCGCCGACGCCGGGTTCGTGCCGTGCGCGGACGCCGGGATCAGGCACACGTTGCGGTGGCCTTCGCCGCGCGACGCATGGTACGCGTGGATGATCAGGAGGCCCGCGTACTCGCCCTGCGAGCCGGCGTTCGGCTGCAGCGACACCGCCGCGTAACCGGTCGCGGCCACCAGCATCTGCTCGAGCTGGTCGATCAGCTCGCGGTAGCCGACGGTCTGCTCGGCCGGCGCGAACGGGTGGATCTGGCCGAACTCGGGCCAGGTCACGGGCAGCATTTCCGAGGTCGCGTTCAGCTTCATCGTGCACGAGCCGAGCGGGATCATCGAGCGGTCGAGCGCGAGGTCCTTGTCGGACAGGCTGCGCAGGTAGCGCAGCAGCTCCGTTTCCGAATGGTGGCGGTTGAACACCGGGTGCGTCAGGTAGGCGCTGTCGCGCAGCAGGCCGGCCGGCAGCGCCGGGCTGCCGGGCAGGCCCGCGTCGAGCGCGTCGACGTCGGGCGCCGCGCCCGCGCCCGCCACCTGCGCGAACACCGCGAGCAGGTCGGCGAGGTCGCCGCGCGTGGTGGTTTCGTCGATCGACACGCCGACCTGGGTCGCGTTCACGCGACGCAGGTTGATGCGGCGCGCGCGCGCGGCTTCGTGCACCTCGGCCGTGCGGGCGCCGGTGTCGATCGTGAGCGTGTCGAAGAAGCTGTCGTTGACGGGCGGGTAGCCGAGCTGGCGCAGGCCGGCCGCGAGCAGCGCGGCGATCCGGTTCACGCGCAGCGCGATCGTGCGCAGGCCGTGCGGGCCGTGGTAGACCGCGTACATGCTCGCCATGATCGCGAGCAGCGCCTGCGCGGTGCACACGTTGGAGGTCGCCTTCTCGCGGCGGATGTGCTGTTCGCGCGTCTGCAGCGCGAGGCGCAGCGCGGGCTTGCCCTGCGCGTCGACGGTCACGCCGACCAGCCGGCCCGGCATCTGGCGCTTGAATTCGTCGCGCACCGCGAGGTACGCGGCATGCGGGCCGCCGAAGCCGACCGGCACGCCGAAGCGCTGGGTGTTGCCGACCGCGACGTCCGCGCCCCATTCGCCGGGCGGCGCGAGCACGGTCAGCGCGAGCAGGTCGGCGGCGACCACCACGTGGCCGCCCGCCGCATGGATCGCCTCGGCGAGCGCGCGGTAGTCGCGCACGTCGCCGTTGACGCCCGGATATTGCAGCAGCACGCCGAACGCGTTCGCCTGCGCGGCGTCGGCGGCGGGGCCCGTCTTGACCTCGATGCCGATCGGCTGCGCGCGGGTGCGGATCACCTCGAGCGTCTGCGGCAGCACGTCGTCGGCGACGTAGAACACGTTCGAGGCCGGCTTGCCGACGCGTTGCAGCAGCGTCATCGCCTCGGCGGCGGCGGTCGCCTCGTCGAGCAGCGATGCATTCGAGACCGCGAGGCCCGTGAGGTCGGTGACCATCTGCTGGAAGTTCAGCAGCGCTTCGAGGCGGCCTTGCGAGATTTCCGGCTGGTACGGCGTGTAGGCGGTGTACCAGGCCGGGTTTTCGAGCACGTTGCGCAGGATCACCGCGGGCGTGTGCGCGTTGTAGTAGCCCTGGCCGATGTAGGAGCGGAACACCTGGTTGCGGTCCGCGAGCGCGCGCAGCGCGGCGAGCGCTTCCGCTTCGCTCTTCGGCTGCGCGAACGGGCCGAGCGGCAGCGCTTCGGCGCGACGGATCGAGGCCGGGATCACGGCGTCGATCAGCGCGGCGCGCGACGCGAAGCCGAGCGTGTCGAGCATCGCCTGCTGGCTGGCGGCGTCGGGGCCGATGTGGCGCTCGGCGAACGCATCGTGCGTTTCGAGCGCGGTGAGCGAGAGGGACGTGCGGTTCATCAGGCGGTCCGGGTGTTCGAGCTTCATGGCGATCCTGTGTCGACCAGGGCGACGGGCCCTGGTCTCTCGCGGCGCCTGCCCCTGGCTGGGCGCGGGGCGGGCGCCGCGACGTGGGTGGGAGGGTTAGTCGACCAGCTTCTTGTAGGCTGCCGCGTCGAGCAGGCCGTTCGTGTTGGCGTCGGCCGCCAGCTTGATCTTGAACAGCCAGACGTCGTACGGATCGCTGTTGACTTCCTCGGGGGTGTCGGTGGCGTCCGCGTTGATCGCGACCACCTCGCCCGAGACCGGCGAGTAGATGTCCGAGGCGGCTTTCACCGATTCGACGACGCCGATCGCGTCGCCCGCCTTCACGTGCTTGCCGACGGGCGGCAGTTCGAGGAAGACGATGTCGCCGAGCGTGTTCTGCGCGTGATCGGTGATGCCGATCGTCAGCGTGCCGTCAGCTTCGGTACGGATCCACTCGTGTTCGTCGGTGTACTTCAGGTCGGCCGGGACGTTGCTCATGGAATGCTCCTGGTGTTGATTCGTTGAATGTTCTTGATTAGGGTCGGGCGCCGCGGACGGCCGCTCACGCGGCGAGCACCTTGCCGTTGCGCACGAACGGCAGTTTTACCACGCGCGCGGGAAGCTGTTTGTCGCGAATCAGGACGTGCACGGTGTCGCCGATCGCGACGCCGGCGGGCACTCGCGCGAAGGCGATCGATTCCTGCATCGACGGGGAGAAGGTGCCGCTCGTGATCTCGCCGTCGCCGTGCGCGGTGACGACCTTCTGGTGGGCGCGCAGCACGCCGCCCGCCTTGCCGTTCTCCTTTTGCAGGATCAGGCCGACGAACGCGGCGCGCGTGCCGTCGGCTTCGAGCGCGGCGCGGCCGACGAAGGCGCGCGGCGCGGCGAGGTCGACCGTCCAGGCGAGGCCGGCGTCGAGCGGCGACACGGTGTCGTCCATGTCCTGCCCGTACAGGTTCATGCCGGCTTCGAGGCGCAGCGTGTCGCGCGCGCCGAGGCCGCAGGGGCGCACGCCGTTTGCGTTCAGCGCGGCCCACAGCGCGTCGACGTGGGCGGCGGGCACGATGATCTCGAAGCCGTCTTCGCCGGTGTAGCCGGTGCGCGCGATGGTCAGTTCGCCGAACGGCGTTTCCGCCACGCGGGCGGCGTTGAACGGCTTCAGCTCGCTCGTCGCGCTGCGCGCGGCGGGCACGGTGTCCCAGGCTTTCGCGCGGGCGTTCGGGCCCTGCACCGCGACGATCGACAGGTCGCGGCGCGGCGTGATCACGAGGCCGTAGCCGCCTTCGGCGTTGAGTTGGCCGAACCAGGCGAGATCCTTGTCCGCCGTGCCGGCGTTGACGACCACGCGGAAGAAGTCTTCGGTGAAGTAATAGACGATCAGGTCGTCGATCACGCCGCCCTGCGGGTTGAGCAGGCACGAGTAGAGCGCCTTGCCGGGCGTCTGGAGCTTCGCGACGTTGTTCGCGAGCGCGTGCTCGAAGAAGGCGCGCACGCGCGCGCCGGTGAAGTCGACCACGCACATGTGCGACACGTCGAACATGCCGGCGTCGGTGCGGACGGCCTGATGCTCGTCGATCTGCGAACCGTAGTTGACGGGCATGTCCCAGCCGCCGAAGTCGACCATGCGGGCGTTGAGCGCAGCATGCGCGGCGTGGAGCGGGGTGTGTTTGAGTACGGTCATCGAGGCCTCGGGCAGTGCGCCGGCGCGGGCGCAGGAACAAAACGGCGATGCGACGAAACGCGGCGGCCGACGTGGCTGCGCGATGCGTTGCATGCCCCTCTGTCCTCGATACCTGAGAGATTGCGCCGCGGCCATGAGCCGGCGGGCGCGCGCCCCTTCGGTGGGCAGCTTGCCGGGCGTTCAGCCGGCTACTGCCGCTCTCCAGAGTGCGAAAAACAGCGCTCGATCGAACTGCGGCCAAGCGGGTTTTTCGACGCGGTCGGTCCTTTTGCCTGAGAGTTTGCGGGTATGCCCCTTCGGCGGCGCGACCGGCCTGGAAACGGCGGTCACGCGCTCTCCCGACGCGTGCGGGCGAATGTACGCGAGGCCGTCGGGCTTGTCAATTTGACCAAATGGGTGTCGTTTGGCGACAAGCGACGGTGCGCCGGCGCGGGCGCCCGTCGGCCCGCGGGGCCGTATGGGACTTACTCGCCGATCGCGCGCGCGGCCGTGTCGAGTTCCTGGTTCAGCACGCGCTGCTCGTCGCCGGACAGACCGCCGCCATGCTGGGCCGACATGTCGTTCGATTCCTGGCGGATCACGTCGAGCCGGCGGTGCAGCGCGCCGCCCTGGGGCGGCGGATAGTAGCCCGCGTTCACGCGCGCGTCGATGCGGCGGCTGAGGTTGTCGATGCGGCCTTGAATCTGCTGCATGCGCTCATAGGCGGCCGCTTGCGGATTCGGACGCGGCGGCGGCGGCGGGCGGTGCGGGCGGGGCGCGACCACGCACGCCGCGAGCGAGGAAGCGAGCGCGAGGCACGCCGCCGCACGAATCAACCGTTGCATTGCATTCTCCTGTTTGTCGGTGCCGGATGGGCAGTGGAAGAACGCGCCAGCGGCGCGCGCCGATGACCGGCGCGCTGCAAATGTTTGTAACGAGGGCCGCATGGCTGACGAATCGTCAGGTTCGCGGCCGCGGGCCTTTCGG
Organism: Burkholderia sp. FERM BP-3421; assembly: GCF_028657905.1. Lineage (NCBI taxonomy): Bacteria > Pseudomonadati > Pseudomonadota > Betaproteobacteria > Burkholderiales > Burkholderiaceae > Burkholderia > Burkholderia sp. FERM BP-3421. The sequence continues at coordinate 3,188,055 of NZ_CP117782.1, forward strand.
CGGGCTTTCCGGCGGGCTTTCAGGACGCCGCGCGCATGAACGGCAGGCGTCGCCCCTCGCGTTCGCTGCGCTCGGCCAGCTCGATGATCGTCAGCACGTCGACCGCGTCCTGCGGCGTGACCGGGAACGGCGCGCCGTCCTGGATCGACGCGGCGAGCGCGCGGTAGAACTCCGCGTACTGGCCGTCGAGCGTCGGCACCGGGCGCTCGGTCTCGATCTCGCCCGCGAGCCCGCGCAGCACGCCGGGCGGATTGCCGCCGCCGAACTCGACGTCGCCGGGCGTGAGGCCCGCCTTCAATTGATCCTCCTGGGTGTCGAGGCCGTACTTCTGGTAGCCGCCGCGCGTGCCGAGCACGGTGAAGCGGGCCGGCTCGATCGCGGCGAGCGCGCTGGCGTGCAACACCACGTCCTTGTCGGGATAGCCGAGCTGCAGGTGCGCGAAGTCGGGCGCGCTGCCCTGGTCGCGGCGGGTCTTCACGGTCGCCGAGACGGTCTCGGGCGGGCCGAACAGCGCGAGCGCCTGGTCGATCAGGTGCGGGCCGAGGTCGAACAGCAGGCCGCCGCCGCGCTGGACGTCCTCGCGCCAGCGCTGGCGCACCTGCGGGCGGAACCGGTCGAAGTGCGACTCGAAGTAGGTGATGCGGCCCAGTTCGCCGCTGTCGACGAGTGCGCGCACGGTCAGGAAGTCGCCGTCCCAGCGGCGGTTGTGGAACGGCGCGAACACCACGCCGCGCTCGGCGGCGAGCCGCGCGAGCATGACCGCGTCGGCCGCGCTCAGCGTGACCGGCTTGTCGACCACCACATGACGGCCGGCCTCGAGCGCGCGCCTGGCCAGCGCGAAGTGCGTGTCGTTCGGGGTGGCGATCACGATGCAATCGATCCCGGAGTGCGCGAGGAGCGCATCGAGGTCGGGCACGACGGCGGCTTCGGGATACGCGGCCTGCGCGGCCGCGGGCTGGCTGGTGGCGATCGCGGCGAGCAGCGCGCGGCCGCACTGCGCGATCACCGGCGCGTGGAACGTCGCGCCGGCGAAACCGAAACCGACGAGACCAATCTTCAGCAATGACGACATGGGCAAATCCTGTCTGCGAGCGAAACGGGGAAGGCGGCTGGCGCGGCGCGTGGCGGCCCGCGACGAGGGGCTATTGTGGCATGGCGCGACGCGCGCCGGAGGGCGCATCGGCCGGACGGACAGGGGCGACGCGCGCGTCGGTTCGGGCCGTGCGCGAAGCGGCGCGCAGGCCGGCCCGCGGTTCGGTACGTTCAGTACGCGGGCGTGGGCGTGGGCGTCGCGCGGCTCAGCCGGCGCGTGACGGCGGCCGCCGCCTGCCGGCCCCAGGTCGCGCAGGCGGACGCTCCCGGATGGAAGTCGTCGGACGCCATCAGGCCCGGTTCGAGCGGGAAGCCGAACGGGACGTGCTCGCAGCCGGCCTGACCCGCCGCCCAGGCGGCGAGCGCCGCGTCGAGCCGTTGCGCGCGCAGGCCCAGATACCAGCGCAGCGGCTGGGGCAGCGCGGGGAAGCGGCCCATCGGCGGCACCGCGGACAGGAACACGTGCGCCACCTCGAAGCGCGTCTGCAGCAGCTGCACGAGCGCGGCCTGCCGGTGCAGCCAGCGCGCGGGCGCGACGCCGTCGGTGACGTCGTTGACGCCGAGCGAGGTCACCGCGACGTCGAAGGGGGTGGGCGGCTCGGCGGCGAGCCAGTCGAGCAGGTCCCGGGTGGTGGCGCCGGTGCGTGCGAGCAGCTTCCAGGCGACGCGGTGCGACGGCGCGAGCGCGTCGACCAGCTGGCCGGCGAAGGCCTGCCGCTGCGTCGTCACACCGACGCCGGCCGCGGCGGAATCGCCGAGCACGAGCACGCGCAGCGGCGGCCCGTCGCCGGCGACCCCTTCTCGCGGGCCGGCGGCTTCCGCGAGGCGCGGCGTGACGCGGCGGACATGGCGGCCCTGGGCGAGCAGCAGGGGGCCGAGCGCGACGGTGGCGAACTGGTAGCCCATTCGGCGTGGTTTCCTTGAGCGGTCGATCGGGTGCGACGGGGAGCGGGGCGCCGCCCGCCGCATGACGAGCGCATGCTAACAAACCGGCGCGCGCGCCGGGCCGGCGGCGTGGCGGCGCCGCCCGGCCTTGCGCCGCGGCGTGCGCGGGAAGCCGGCCCGCCGCCGTGTTAACATGCCGGTCCCGCGCGCCGATTCGCCGCGGCATCCCTTCGGCTTCTCCGCCGAGTCAACCGCAACACCATCCGCCATCATGTCCGCAGGTCTCAATCCCGCCCAGAACGAAGCGGTGCGCTATCTCGACGGTCCCTGTCTCGTGCTCGCCGGCGCGGGCAGCGGCAAGACGCGCGTCATCACGCAGAAGATCGCGCACCTGATCGAGGCCAAGGGCTTCGAGCCGCGCCACATCGCCGCCGTCACGTTCACGAACAAGGCCGCGGCCGAAATGCGCGAGCGCGTCTCGAAGCTGCTCGAGGGCAAGACGCTCACCACGCCGGGCAAGGAAGGCCGCAAGGTGCCGGTCAACCAGCTGACCGTGTGCACGTTCCACTCGCTCGGCGTGCAGATCCTGCGCCAGGAGGCGGAGCACGTAGGGCTCAAGCCGCAGTTCTCGATCATGGATTCGGACGACTGCTTCGGCATGATCCAGGAGCAACTCGGCACGACCGACAAGGGCCTGATCCGCAAGATCCAGAGCATCATCTCGCTGTGGAAGAACGGGCTCGTGATGCCGGACGAGGCGATGACGCTCGCCGCGAACGAGGACGAGCATCAGGCGGCGCTCGTGTATCGCAACTACGTGGCGACGCTGCATGCGTACCAGGCGGTCGACTTCGACGACCTGATCCGGCTGCCGGCCGAGCTGTTCGCGCGCAACGAACAGGTGCGAGACCGCTGGCAGAACAAGCTGCGCTACCTGCTGATCGACGAATACCAGGACACCAACGCCTGCCAGTACGAGCTGCTGAAGCAGCTGGCCGGCCCGCGCGCGGCGTTCACGGCGGTCGGCGACGACGACCAGGCGATCTACGGCTGGCGCGGCGCGACGCTCGAGAACCTGGCCCAGCTCGGCAAGGATTTCCCGAAGCTGCACGTGATCAAGCTCGAACAGAACTACCGTTCGACGGTGCGGATCCTGACCGCCGCGAACAACGTGATCGCGAACAACCCGAAGCTGTTCGAGAAGAAGCTGTGGTCCGAGCACGGCATGGGCGATTCGATCACCGTCACGCCGTGCAACGACGAGGAGCACGAGGCCGAATCGGTGGTGTTCCGGCTGTCCGCGCACAAGTTCGAGCGCCGCACGCAGTTCCGCGACTACGCGATCCTGTATCGCGGCAATTTCCAGGCGCGCATCTTCGAGCAGGTGCTGCGGCGCGAGCGGATCCCGTACGTGCTGTCGGGCGGCCAGTCGTTCTTCGACAAGGCCGAGATCAAGGATCTGTGCGCCTACCTACGCCTGATCGCGAACGCCGACGACGATCCCGCGTTCATCCGCGCGGTCACGACGCCGCGCCGCGGCATCGGCAACACCACGCTCGAGGCGCTCGGCGCGTTCGCGGGGCAGGCCAAGGTGTCGCTGTTCGAGGCGGTGTACATGGGCGGCATCGAGGCGCGGCTGTCGGCGCGCCAGATCGAGCCGCTGCGGATGTTCTGCGATTTCATCCAGCGGCTCACCGAGCGCGCGGACAAGGACCCGGCCACCGTCGTGCTTGACGACATGATGGAGGCGATCCACTACGAGGCCTACCTGTACGACGCGTACGACGAGCGTCAGGCGCAGAGCAAGTGGCAGAACGTGCTGGAATTCCTCGAATGGCTGAAGCGCAAGGGCACCAAGCCCGAGGCCGCGGAGGCCGTCGACGGCGAGGCGACCGGCTTCGACAACGCCGACGGGCTGGCCGACACCGGCAAGAACCTGCTCGGCCTGATCCAGACCGTCGCGCTGATGTCGATGCTCGAAGGCAAGGAAGAGGATCCGGACGCGGTGCGCCTGTCGACCGTGCATGCGTCGAAGGGGCTCGAATATCCGCACGTGTTCCTGGTCGGCGTGGAGGAAGGCATCATGCCGCACCGCGGCGGCGCCGACGACGGGCCGGTCGACGACGAGCGGATCGAGGAGGAGCGCCGCCTGATGTACGTGGCGATCACGCGCGCGCAGCGCAGCCTGCACCTGAACTGGTGCAAGAAGCGCAAGCGGGCGCGCGAGACCGTGGTGTGCGAGGTGTCGCGCTTCGTGTCGGAGATGGGGCTCGACGAGGCGCCGCCGCCGACGGCCGAGGAAGCGCCGATGTCGCCGAAGGACCGGCTGGCGAGCCTGAAGGCGCTGCTGCAGAAATAGGCCGGCCTGCAGGCCGTGCCATGAAAAACCCCGCGCTGCGCGCTGCAGACGCGGGGTTTTTTACGCGGGCGCGACGCTTACTTCACGGCCTTGACCATGTAGTCGACGGCGGCCTTCACGTCGGCGTCCGACGCGGTCGAGCCGCCCTTCGGCGGCATCGCGCCCTTGCCGTGCAGCGCGTAGTTGTAGACGGTGTCCATCGAATCCTTGAGGCGCGGCGCCCAGTCGTCCTTGTTGCCGAACTTCGGCGCGTTCAGCAGGCCGCTCGCGTGGCAGGACTGGCAGGTCGATTCGTAGAGCGCCTTGCCGGCCGACGCGTCGGCGCTGGCGAGAGCCGGGGCGGCGCCCGGCTTGGGGAGCGCGGCGATCGCGGCCATCGCCGCGGCGGCCTGGACATTGGCGGCGCCGGCGGCGTCCGGTACGCCCGAGGCGCCGGCGGGGGCGGCCGCGCCCGAGGCGGCCGCCGGGGCGGCGTTGGCGGACGGTTCGGCGGGATCGGCGAACTTCGCGCCGTCGTTGTTGGCCATGTAGACGACCGCGCGGGCGATCTCGAAGTCGCTGTAGTCGTCGGGGCTCGTGCCGCCGCGCGGCGGCATCGCGCCCTTGCCGGTCAGCGCGACGTGCAGCAGCGTGTCGTAGCCCTGCGCGATGCGCGGGGCCCAGTCGCCGGCGTTGCCGAACTTCGGCGCGCCGGCCGCGCCGGTGCCGTGACAGGTCACGCAGACCGCCTTGTAGACTTCCTCGCCGGTCTTGTAGACGCGCGGCGCGTTGGCGTCCTTGATGTCGACCTGCGCGATCGGCGCGATGCGCTGCGCGACGGCCTCGTCGGTGAGCCCGTCGGTGCCCGCGCCGATGCGGAACGCGTGGTTGGCGTAGTTGGCGAGCAGGACGATGATCGCGATCGGGATCGCGAATGAGGCGACGACAACCGCGATGAGTTGCCCAGTGGTTTTGATCGGTGCTTCGTGGGGTGCTTCGCTCATGCTTGCCTCGTCTCCGTGAATAGGAATTGTGAGCGGGTGCGGCAATGGCAGAATGGCTGATCGATGAAGCACGGACGATTATAGACGGAACGTTTACATGGTGGGGAGCGATCGAATGGCGTGTGTTTACCCGCACGGAGGCAGGCCGGGCGGGGCGCCGCGGCCGATGGTGGACGCTTGGGTGGAAACCGGGTATCCTTGCCGTCTTGCCAGTGCCGCGGTTTTTTAGGGCCGTAGCGCTGCGTCTCCGAAGCGCCCGTAGCTCAATGGATAGAGTACTGCCCTCCGAAGGCAGGGGTTGCTGGTTCGATCCCAGCCGGGCGCGCCAAGTCTGACAAGGCTTCCAGCGGTTTCGCTATTTCCTCGTTTTTCCCTGCTGCAGCGCAATTTCAGCTGGCCGGCTGCGAGCATCGGCGGTTTCGATGTCGCGGCACAGCCCGATGACCTGACCTGTGCGGGCTGCGTCTCCCATTTGCGCGCTATTGCTGGTGTTTGGGCGGCCGACGGAACCGCGCCAGCAAGCTGATCAAGGGAAGCGACAGCAAAAACGCGATTGCAAAGCTGACGAGCAACAGGGCGCCAACGAAAATGTCTTCGTTCTGTTCGCCGCCCACAGATCCCAGTGCGCGAAACAGCGGCGCCATGACGTTCCAACCTTCTCCGCCGTTGCCGAACCAATGTTCCATCCACGGGAGGGACGTGATGGCAGCTTGAACTGGCAGCGTGAGCAGCAGCGCAAGCACGATGCGACCGATCAGTTTCATCGAACCGTCACCTTTCCATATGCTTTGAGTGTCGTGCCCGGTACCTGGAATGCAGGTTGAGCTTTCAGGAATGCCCGCAGCCGGTCGAACTGGGCTCGGCTCGATAGTGTGATACAGCCGTCACTTTCGCCAAGGCGGCCGACCGGATGCAGCCGGAAATGGCCGCGGCGGATGCCGTTGATGGTCGTCCAGTCGTCGATTTTCCCGTCGTTGCGATAGAGCGCAAACCAGTCCGCCCGATGCGTGTGGAGTGAGAGGTCCTTCGCCGCGTCGTACAGCCAACCGAGATGGCCGCCGCTTTGCCGGTCGACGATATAGTAGGTGCCGGTTGGGAGAGGGCCTTTGTCCTGAACGGCCGTCGAGTTCGGGTCGTTGACGTATCGGCCGTTTCCAGAGAACGCGGGGACACCGCCGAAGCCGGGGCAATTCAGCACCGACAGATTGTGCCTGTTCAGGGTGAACGTGCATTCCACTGGCATATGTGGATCCTCGGAACGTGGCTCTCAGGTGGTTTTCGTTGTGCCGGATCGATGGACTCGATCCTTGGCGCAGCGATAGTGTTACACAATGGCCATCTCGAAATAGGCGTTCGCATGAGGATGCAGGCTCGACCGCATGTGTGGCCAGTACGCTGAGGTTTCAATTCGGTTTCACCCGGAGAGCTTGAAATTCGCGATTCGCGATTCGCATAAAGCATTGATTCTCAAGAAAGCGCGCCGCTAATCCGCAACCCCGAAGGCAGGGGGCGATCCCAGCCGGGCGCGCCAATTGCCACGAGGCTTCCCTCGTTTCATCCCCCCTCCCGATGTACCTGAACTGCACCTACGTCGCGCGTCAGCGGGCTCACCCATTGCGTCAAATGCTCCGCCGACAGGTGCGCATAGCGCTGCACCATCTCCATCGTTTCCCAGCCGCCCAGCTCCTTGAGCACCTGCAACGGCGTGCCGCGCTGAACGTGCCAGCTCGCCCAGGTATGGCGCAGGTCGTGCCAGCGGAAGTCCTCGATGCCCGCGCGCGCCAGCGCCTTCTTCCACGCCGCGGTCGAGGTCTGCCGCACCGGCCGGCCGCGATACACGAACACGCTGTCCCGATACGCCGGATGCCGCTGCGCCGCCAACTGCCGGCGCAGCACCGCGAGCGCCGTCTCGGACAAGGGCACCGCGATCGCCTTGCGCGCCTTCGCCTGGTCCGGATGGATCCACGCGATGCGCCGCGCAAGATCAACCTGCGACCACTGCAGGCCCGTCACGTTGGCGCGCCGCAAGCCGGTTTCCAGGCTGAAGCGCGCCATCTGAGCGAGATGCGTCGGCAGCGCGGTCAGCAGCGTGTCGGCCTGCGCCGGCGTGAGCCAGCGGATGCGCCGGCCGGTCGTGCGGCCGCGCGGCGTGACGGGCGCGCGATCGAGCCATTCCCATGCCACCGCCGCGTTCAACACCGCCTTCAGCACGCCCGTCACGCGCCGCACCGTCGCCGCGCTGACCCGCCCGCCCGTCGGCTTCGGGCCCGCGCGCGTGAGCACGACGCGCGGTTCGTCGCGCTTCGCCCGGGCGATCGCGTCGATCGTCGCGCGGTCGATGGCCGCGAGCGGCACGCCCGCCAGGTGACGATCGAGCCAGCGCAGGTGCGTCTTGGTCGTCTCCAGGCTCGCGATGCCCTCGCGCTCGCTCACGTAACGCACGACCGCGTCGTTCCACAGATGCCGCGGCCGCCTTCCGAGCTTCGCCACATCCCACAGCTCGGCCTTCAGGCGGTCGTGGAACTCCTGCGCGCGGACTTTGTCGCGGGTGCCAGTGCTGCCTTGTAGCGGCTTTCCGCCGCCAGGCGGGTACAGCTTGTAATACCAGTTCGGACTGCCGGTTCGTTGATAGAGCGACATGCGGTTTCATCCAGGCCAGGGTGAGCGGGGGGCGGGCGGTCCGGCGTCCATTCGCCGGCGAGATAGCGCTGCAGCGCGAGCAGCGAGAAGATCCAGCGCTTGCCGACCTTGCGGCCGGGCAGCGCGCCCGCCTTCGCCTTGAGGCGCACGGTTTCAGGATGGGCGCCGAGCAGCGCGGCCGCGGCGATCAGATCGAGCGTCTGGATAACTGGGTTCATCGGCGGCCTCCTCGTCGACCGGACGGCACGCCCACACGCAGCGCAACGCGTGGACTCGTGGCCTGCCCGTCGCGCGTGCGCAACGCATTGATGGATAAGGGATGGCGGGCGGTATGTCGCCACGCGTCCGACACATGGCGCGGCCCGGACTCGTGGCGCGCCGCGCGGCCGCGCTCGCCGACTCCTGGCGAAACGGCCGCAACCCGTGGCGTCGCGTCCGGCGCGCGGCCGGTTGCGGCACGCTGTCTTTTTTCTTTCTCTTTCAATAACTTGAAGAGAAGAGAAAGAAAGAAGGAACGGTGGCCCCAGGCCGCGCCATTGCTGGCGTTGCACATCCCACTGATGGCGATATGACCGCTTTTCATGGCGCGGTTTTCCTCGCGAATCAAGCACTTGCGATACGCGCCGGCCGAATGCCGTGATTCCGGCGCGCTGTGTGCCGTCTCCCGCGCGGGCGTGGTCCGCAGGCGGCTCATCGCAGATCCTCCCGCACGGCGACGTGCAGGCCGAAGCCCGCGAGCCGCGCGAGCGACACCGGCGTCAGGTACGGCACGCGGCGCAGGCAGATGCGGCGCTCGACCTCCTTCTCGCCGACCACCACGCCCGCGTGGTGCAGCTGCTTCTTGAAGACCCGGTCCGACTTCACCGGCAGGCTGTTCCACTTGTCGCGCAGCGCGCTCGTGTGCGCGATGTGGTCCATCACGTGGCCGGTGCGCAGCAGCAGGCAAAGCTCGCCGTCGATCGTGTCGAACGTATGCGGGTGCTTGAAGTTGCCGCTGTCGATCTCCGACAGCACGGTCTCCATGATCCATACCCACGGCTCGCGGTCGGCGCTCGTCTCGGCGATGTGGCTGTTCATCTCGGCGAGCAGGTCGCGTTCGAAGTCGCCCTCGTCCGGGTCCATGCCGGCGAACTCGCACAGGTAGCGCCACGCGAGCGCGACCGCGGCGTAGTTGCCGGCCATCCGCAGCGCGCCGTCGTCCGCGCCGCTCGCGCGGCTGCCCGCGAGGCAGCGCTCGCGCAGCGCGCGGTACTGTTCGAGGACGTTGCGCGGCGCGAGGCTCGCGAGGAACGCGAGCCATTCGCGCACCGGGAAGCGCGGCAGCTCGTCGGGCAGGAGCGGGCCGCGCTTGCCCGTCAGCGTGGTGCGCACCAGCTTGCCGAGCAGGCTGCGCACCGGCACGTCCTCGCCGGCGAGCATCACCGGCGCGCACAGCAGGTATTCCGTCATGTCCGCGCCGCGTCGCGTGATCGTGTACTGATAGTTCTCCTGCAGCAGCCCGACCGCCTTGTCGATCACGTCCTGGCGGCGCGCCGACAGTTCCTCCCAGCCGACCGGATGGCTCGTGTGGCTGACGCTCGTGAGCAGCCGGAATTCGGTCTGCAGCGATTGCCCCGAGAACATCGTGAACGCGAGCGTGCGTTCGAGGCGCTTGATCAGCGTCGACTTGCCCGCGCCCTTGTCGGCCTGCACGGTCAGGTGCGGCCAGAAGCCGAGCAGCGCCTTCAGGTGGCCGCCGAGCCCCCACACGAGCGGCAGCGCCGCCGCGTTCTGCCGGAAGGTCTGCTGATACGCGGCGATCACGCGGCGCGCGTCGCCGCGCGGCCCCGACGGGAAGCTCAGGTTGTGATACGGACACTGCTTGTCCGCTTCGGTGAAGTAGCAGTCGGGGCCTTCGTTCACGATCAGCCGGCCGTCGCGCCAGGCGAGGCCGACGAAGTTCACCGCGTGGCGCGCGCCGAGATCCGCGCCGCGCTCCAGGATGTTCACCATGCGCAGGAACGGCGCGCGCGCCCAGATCGGCCCGAACTTCGACCACTGGTCGGTGTTGTGCAACTGGTCGTCGAGCATCACGCGGCGGATCAGCGTCGCGCCGTGGCGCGGCGCCTGGACCGACACCGCGAAATAGACGGTCGGCGCCTGGTCGGCGTCGCCCGTCATCGTCGAGGTGGCGCTCGCGACCGCGACGCGGCTGATCGACGCGATCCGGAAGCCGCACAGGTCGACCAGCACGGGCGTCTCGATGCCGGTCTCGTCGTTGCGTTCGAGCTTCGCGATATGGCTCGTGAAGTCGGGCCGCGTGCGGAAGCGCCAGTACTGCGCGAAGTCGTGCGGCGGCAGGAAGATGCGCGGCCGCCCGCGCCGGCTGTCGTCGCCGGGCAGGCCCGCGATCAGCCACGGCTCGTAGTGTTCGAGCGCGCGGCGCAGCGCGGCGACGCCGCGCTGCCGCAGGTAGTCGTTGACGTCGTTGAGCGGTGCGGCGTCGGGCTCGCCGTCGGCGAGATCGGCGCGCCACTCGCGCTGGTCGACCAGCACCGCGCTCACGTTCAGGCCCGTCAGCCGTTCGTACAGGGCCCAGGCGGCCTCGGGCCCGGGGCGCTGGCCGGCGCGCGGGTGGCCGTCGGGAAACGGTTCGTCGTTGTCGAGGCAGATCACGGCCTGCTTGCCGCGCAGGAACGAGAAGTCGATCCGCGCGACGTTCGCCAGGCCGCGCAGCGCGTAGGCGGCCGCGCCCGGCAGCGCGCAGCTGTCGACCGACAGCGCGTTGATCGCGCTCTCGACGAGCACCACGCGCTGCGCTTGCGCCAGCCGGCGCGGATCGGCGGTCCAGCCGTAGCCGGCCTTGTCGCCGTGGGTCTGGGTCTTCACGTCGCCGTTGAGCGCGGGGTCGAGATAGCGCACGTCGACCGCGACGATCTCGTGCCCGGCCGGCGCGCGCACGATGAACGCGGCGGCGGGCCCGCCGTGGCCGACGTTGCCCGGCGGCGTCTTCATGCTGGCCCAGTCGTTGAAGCCGACGGTGCGCGCGTGCAGCGCGGCGTCGAGCGCGTCGGCCGCGATGCCGCGCCCGGCGAGATAGTCGCGGGCCTGCTCGCGGGCCGCGATGCAGCGCTCGGCGATGTAGTCGACCGTGGTCTTGTCGCGCCGCGCGACGCCGGTCGCCGGCGGGCCGGACGGGATCCCGTAGGCGTCGTGCAGATAGCGCAGCGCGTCGGCGACGGTGCCGCCGCGCGCGTACATCACGAGGTCGATGCACGAGCCGCCGACGTCCGCGCTGTGGTCGCGCCAGCCGGTGCCGTGCTTGGGGTGGTGCTGGAAGATCGACAGCGACGGCTGCCGGTCCTCGTGCGCGGGCGAGTGGTACAGCGCGCGCTCGCCGCCGCGGCCGCGCTTGAGGCCGAGGCGGCCGGCGAGGTCGTGCAGGTCGATGCGCTGTTTCAGTTCGTCGATCGAAGCCATGATTGCGGACGCGGTTCTACAGGGATCGGGAAAGCGGCGGCGGCGAGCCGTGCGGGCCGGTGGTCACGCACCATGCGCGCCTCGCGTCGGCAGCGCCCAGGCGAGCAGGGCCAGCAGCAGGATCAGCGTCGCGCATGCGGCGCCGAACGCGGCGAGCCGAGCGGGCGGCTGGCCGGCGCGCCGCACGAGGCGCGCGACGGCGTCGGTGAGGCCCGCGAGCGTGAAGGCGAGCAGCGCGAGCAGGCCGAGGTTGAACAGGGTGTTTTTCATCGAGGTCTCCTGGCGGCGGCGCACGGTGGGGCCTGCCCACGCGACGCCGGGCAAAACGAGTCCCTCGCGCCGCGCAGGCACGATGCGAGGAAACGGGGAACGCGCTGGGGTTTAGCCGGGCAGGTCCAGCTGCTGTTCGAGCCGCTCGCGCACGTGCGGCGACAGCGGCAGGTTCAGCGACAGGTCGGGCGTCGCCGACGGCGACAGCGTGCGGGCGAACTCCATGTTCACCACATAGGTGTGGCCGCACTCGGGATTCGAGCAGGCGAAGGTCACTTCACGGAACGTGAGGGACATGTCGCGGCTGCTGCGCGCGGTGGCGCGCGCGCGGCAATGCGGGCAGCGGTTCAGGATGCGCATGGAATCGGGCTCCGGAGCGGGAACGGGCGCGCGAGGCGGGCGGGAACGGACGGGGCGCGCATCGGCGTCAGTCCTGGGGCGCGTCGGCGCCCGATGCAGCGGCGCCCGACACGTCGGCCTCCGGCGCAGCGCTTTTCTCGACGTAGCGGTCGAGGCCTTCGAGGTAGACGAGCCGCGCGATGCTCGACATCGAACGGCGCTGCCGCTCGGACAGTTGTGCGAGCGTATGCTGCTCATGCGGCATCAGCCGCATGTACACCGGCTTGCTCGACAGCACGCCGCGCGGGGAGCGGGACATGGGGATTCGTTTGGTGGACATGACGGATATACTTCCTGTCGTTAACCTTGCACAAGTTCATAATACACACCATTCGGTGTGCTTTCAACATCCAAACAAACCAAATGGAAAGTATCGGTGAGCGCCTGCGCGCGGAGCGCAAGCGCATCGCGCTGTCGTTGCGCGCGTTCGGCGAACGCGGCGGCGTCACGGAAAAGACCCAGGTGCTGTACGAGAAGGGTGAGCGGGCGCCGGACGCCCATTACCTGGTCGGCATCGGGGCGGCCGGCGTCGACCTGCTGTTCGTGCTGACGGGCGTACGCGCGGCGAGCGCGCTGGACGCGGACGAAGCCGCGCTGCTGGCGGGCTATCGCGGGCTGGACGAGCAGGGCCGCGCGGGGGTGCGGGCACTGATCGGCGGTTTGCGTGCGCCGGCGGCGATGACGTTCAAGGGTGACGTCGGCCAGCAGATCCAGGGCGACGCGACGTTCCACGGCAATGTCGAACTCAATCTCGGAGGTGGACGCGCGAAGAAACGGAAGTAGCCCTTCCCCCGCCCCAGGCCAGGGCGGTATCGAGCTGATTTGTGACAAACGGTACGGAAAATGAAAACAAAGTACGAGTTTGAACGCGAAGTGGGACAGGTTGCCGGGGGCAACATCAAGTCCAACACGGTGCAGGCGCATGTCGACCTGCATATCCACCACGGGGTCGACCCTACGCCCGTCAGCGATCGCCAGCGCAACGCGATCGCGCGCAAGGCGTTCGAGATCGAGTCGAAGACGGGCACCGACAAGCTGATGGTGTACCGCCGCCTGATGAGCGTATTCAATTTCGAGAGCGTGGAGACCTTGCCGCGCGAGAAGTACGCGCGCGTGATGTCGTATCTCGACGGTTGGCTGCGCAACGGCATGGCGGGGCAGGCCTCCGCCGCCCGTCAGCCGCAGCGGCCGGCGAGCCACGGGCTCGACGCGCCGCGCTATCGCCAGGCACCTGCGCCGGCGCCGGCGCCGGCCGCGATGGTCGCCGAACTGCGGCAGCCGATGTTCATTCAGTCGTCGGTGCTCAATCCCGGCGCGAAGAAGCTGCCGTGGCGCGCCGTGCTGGCGGGCGCACTCGCGCTGTCCGGTCTGGTGGCCGGCGCGTACGCGATGGGCGGCCGCCTGGTGGCGCCGGAGCCCGTCGCGATGCCGACGGTGCCGCGCGTGCTGCAATGCGAGTACGGCGGCGCCCGCTATACGGTCGGCAGCATCGTGATGCAGGCGGGCACGCGTCAGCAGTGCGTCGCGGCGGGCGAACACGCCGCTTGGGAGCAGGTGCCGGGCCACCGGCGCTGACGCGATCCGGCGCGACGGACCGTCGCCGTACCGGGCGGCCCAGCCGAGCGCGCGTGGTAGCGCACCCGGCAAACGTTCTCTGTGATCACTTGCCTTTCGGCTTGCCGCCCGAGCCGTTTTTCTGTTTCGGCGGATCACCCTTGACCTCCAGTTCGAGCGTCGTCGTGAAGCCGCCCGCGTCGATCTTGTGCGTCACCTTCTTCGCGAGCCAGACGGTCCCGTCGATCTCCGGCTTGAAGCCGCTCAGGTTCACCGGCATCTCCGGATAGAGATCCGGCCGGCCGAGCGCGAGCGCGTAATCCAGGGTCGCCTGGCTGCGGATCGTGCGCTGGTATTCCGCCTGCGCCGCCGCGCGCGCCGCGGCTTCGTCCGGGTAGGTTTCCGGCAGCACCTTGGTGTTCTTCGCGTCCTTGCCGCCGCCCACCTCCACCGACTTGCGCTTCGCGCTGCCGGTCGAGTGGTAGTACGCGCGCACTCCGCCGAACTCGTCGCGCTTCGCGAGGCTGTACTGGTGCCGGTCGCCGCTCGCGCGCGTGATCGCGAGCGCGGGCAGCGGCTTGCCGCTCGCGGTGCGGCCTTTGCCGATCGGCATGAACAGCAGATTGCCGCTCTTGACCGAGGCGACCGCGTCGTAGCGCTTCGCGATGCGCGTGATGAACGACATGTCGCTCTCGTGCGTCTGGTCGATGTGCGCGATCGCGATTTTCGCGAGATCCGCCGGGATCACGGGCTTCAGGTGATAGCGCGCAGCGATCGCCTGCACGATCGCGCCGAGCGTGGTGCGGTGCCAGCTCTTCTCGCGCCGTTCGCTCATCGCATCGGTCATCGAACCGGCGCGCGCGCGCACGGTGATCGTGTCCGGCGCGCCCCGGAAGCTCACCTCGTCAATGGTGAAGCGGCCCTTGTCCACGAGGCCGGGCTCGATCCAGCCGAGCTGGAGCGTCAGCTCCGCGCCGCAGGCGGGCAGGTCGAGCCGGCCGTCGCTGTCGTCGAGCACCAGCTCGAGCGTGTCGGCCTCGCCGCCGCGGCTCTCCACCAGCGACAGGCTCACGAGGCGCGGATCGAGCGCGCGCGTCAGGTCGCGGCCGTCGAGCGTGATGCGGTAGTCGGCTTGCGGCTGCTTCATGCGCGTCGGCCTTGCGGTTGCACCGTGTCCGGATCGCTCTCGTCCGCGTCCGCGTCGGACGGTTCGTCCGCGGCGATCGCGGGGCGCTCGTCGACGCGGCGCAGGACGATCGAGAAGGTGATCTTGCGCGGCACGCCGTCGCGCTGCAGGTAGGCCTGCGTCTCGTCGAGGCTTTCGATCAGGTAGGCGCCGTAGACGTGACCCGCGCCGTCCACGAGCACGTAGGCGTCGCCGCGCGCGGCCATCGCGCGCAGTTCGTCGAGCGAGTCGAGCGTGCCCGCCAGTTGCGGCGCGAGCACGCCGTTGAGCGTGACGGTGTCCTTGCCGGGGCCGGTGAACTGGCTGGCGTCGCGCACGCCCACGCGCGGCGCGGTGACGTGCTTCCAGTCCATCGAGCGGCGCAGGTCCTGGTAGGCGAGCGTCGGCAGACCGAACGCGAATTGACCGAGAGAGGCGAGCATGCTGGCGATCCTTGCGAGTGAGACGTGGGGTCAGGCGAGCGCGTCGGAGAAGCTCGACACGACGCGCGTGCGCTTCAGTTCCTCGCCGCGCGCGAGCTCGGCGCGCACCATCCGCAACAGTTCGTCGCCGGCCGGCCCGGAGTTGGCGGTCAGCGTGATGTTGTAGGTGTCGCCCGCGACGTTGACGGTCTTGCCCGGGGTCGGTACGCCGAGCGGTGCGCGCGTGTCGAACGCGAGCGGCGCGGCGGCCGGGGCAAAGGCGTCGGACTGGCCGAGACGCAGCGGCGCGACCGGTGCGAGGGGCGCGGGCAGCGGTGCGGCGGCCGGGGCCCACGCGCTCGCGCGCGGCCCCGCGCCTGCCGGCTGCGCCGCAGGCGGCAGCGGCGTCGCGGCCGGCAACGTCGGCAGTGTCGGCGCGGCGAGCGGGCCGGCGCTTGCGCGTCGTCCGCCGAAGCTGGCCGGATCGAACGGCGCGCCCGCCGCGGGCGCGGTCACGGGCGCCAGATGCGCGGAGGCGTCGGGCAGCCCCGGCGCGGCGAGCGGACCGGCGCTTGCGCTTCGACCGCCGAAGCGCGCCGGATCGAGCGGCGCGCCCGCGGCGGGCGCGGTCACGGGCGCCAGTTGTCCGGAGGCGTCGAACAATCCCGGCGCGGCGGGTTGATTCGCGAGCCGCGCGAGCGTGGACGGATTCTTGAGCGCGGCGCCGACGTCTCCGGGCAGCGGCTTGGTCTTGTCGTCGGCGTCGTCGCCGCCGATGCCGAACAGCTTGCCGACGTAGTGCGCCGCTTTCTTGATCCACTCCACGGCGCCGGCGAACACGCGCTGCACGACGTCCCAGTGCGTGATGATCAACGCCGCAACCGTCACCAGCAGCATCAGCGGATTGGCGAGGGCCACCCGCCCGACGAGCCCGATCGCGACCGCGACGCCGCGGAACAGGCCGATCAGCGGGCCGAACAGGCTGAGCCCGCCGAGCGCGCCGCGCAGCATCGCGATCGGACCGAGGATGCTGCCGACCATCATCAGGAGGCCACCGCCCGCGGCCATCACGCCGCCCAGCACGGCGGCGACGCGCATCAGGCTCGCGGTCAGCTCGGGGTTCGCGCGCATCCACTCGGTGATCTTGCCGACGATGTCCGACAGGAATTGCAGCGTGGCCTGCGCGTCGGGCGCGATCGCCGCGCCCGCGATGCTCAGCGCCTCGGTGCCGCGGTCCATCAGCGCTTCGCGCGCGTTGCCGAGCGTGTTGGTCTGCAGGTCTGCGCGCTGCTGCATGCCGGGGCCTGCCGCGAGCTTGTCGGCGTTCTCGCGGTACCCGGTCGGCCCGGCGTCGATCAGCGCCGACGCGGCCTTGCGGGTGGTGTCGTCGCGGCCGAACAGCTGCGCGAGCACGGCTTCGCGCTTCTCGTCCGACAGCGCCTTGAGCTTGCCGAGCTGCGCGGCCATCTTCTCGACGCCGCCGAAGCCCCCCTTGCCGTCGGTGAAGTCGAGCTTCATCGCGGGATCGAGCAGGCGGTTGGCCCGGCCGACCTTGTCGGTCCGGGTCACGGTCGACAGCATCTTCGCGTAGCCGGCGCCGGCCGCCTTGCCGTCGAGGTCGCCGGACTGCTTCGCGATCATCAGCAGCGGCGTCAGCGCCTGCGCGCCGCGCGAGCCCTCGAGGCCGAGCTTGCGCATGGCGGGCGCGAGCTTGTCGAAGCCGGCGGTCAGGTCCTTGTCGTCGAGGCCCGAGTGCAGCGCGCGCTGGGCCACGTCGCTGAGGGCGACGAGATCCTTCGCGCTGCTGTTGGTCGCCTGGCGCAGCGACGTCGCGAGCTTGGCCGCCTCGGCCGGCGTCTTGCCGATCGCGAGCGACAGCTTCGAGACGGCCGCGCCTACGCCGTCGAGCACCTCGGCGGGCTGGGTGCCTTCCTCGACGAGCGTGCTCATCATCTCGCGGAACGCGTTCGCGGAGCCGGGCAGCTTCGCGCCGAACTGCTCCGCGAGCAGGTTCATTTTTTCGAAGACGGGCGGCACCGTGCCGTCCGGTCGCATCAGGCTCGCTTTCAACTGGTTCTGCGAGGCCTCCGCGTTCATCGCGGCTTCGAGCGGCTTGCCGACGATCGTGCGGCCGACCGACGACAGCGCCTCGCCGGCACCCTTCATGTTTTCCGCGCGGTCTTTCAGATCGGCCGTGCGCTTGTCGCGCTTCTCGTCCGAGGCTTTTTGCCGCGTGCCGGTGTCCTGCTGCAAGGTGCCCGCGCGCGTGTCGAGGCGCCGCGACTGCGCGGCGAGGCCGCGGTTGGGAGCGATGCCCTGCCGGCCGAGCCGGGCGGCGACCGCATCGAGTTGGCGACGCGTCTCGCTCTGCCGGGCCTGGGCGGCGCTCGCGCTCGCGAGCGCCGCGGGGCGCTCGGCCACGATCTTCCAAAGCGGGGTGCCGCTTGCCGCGACGATCTCCTGATTGACCTGATCGACGCGCATGCGGGCCTCGATCTGCCGGTCGGTCGCGGTCTTGAGCCGCGCCGTCAGCTTGCGAAAGGACTCGATGTCCTGCTGCGCGCGCTTGACCGAGGCGAGTTCGGCCTTGGACGCCTTCAGCTTCTGCGTCTCGACGTCCCGGCCCGCGAGCATCGCCTGCAGGGATTGGGAGGCGCGCCCGAGGCGCGCCCTCAGCTCACTCGATTTCTGGTCGTTGCTCATGATTCGGATTGGTAACGTTCGCGGGCGCGCTCACGCCAGGCCATCAGCTCGGCGAGCGTGAAGTCGTACATCGCGCCGGGGGGCCAGTGGAACACCAGCGCGATGTCGGCCATCGGGTCTTCTACGCAGACGGGGATGCCATGGCCGCTTTCTGCGATCTCGACAGCAAAAAATCGCTGAAGGCCCCCGCCAGCGCGAGCAGGTCGGCCGGGTCGAGCTGGCCGACCTCGAATTCCGTCAGCGACGGCGAGGTGATGCGCGGCAGCACCTTTTGCAGCGCGCTGACGTCGAAGCGCGCCAGGTCGTGCAGCGAAGTGCCGCGCAGCTCGCCCGCGGTCGGCTTGCGCAGCGTGACGGCGGCGATGGTTTCGCCGTCACGCACGATCGGCGTGTCGAGCGGGATCGCGGAAGCCGCCGCTTCGGCGCGGACGGCTTCGTGTTGAGCGTGGTTCGTCATGATGGAGTCGTTCTCGCCGAAGGGGATCAGAGGCCGATCGCTTTGCGCAGCGACCCGAGCAGGTCGACGCCGTTGACGGTCTCGACCATGTTGATGAAGTCGAACTCGTGAATCACCTGGCCGTTGATCGTGAGCTTGTAGTAGCTTGCCTGCGTGGTGACCTTGAACGCGGTGTCTTCCTTCGACTTGGCCGTGCCGAGGTCGATCTCCGAATGGCGGCCGCGGATCACGATCTCGACCGCGTCCGGGCGCGCTGAATCCTCGCCCTGGTAGGCGCCGGCGAAGCGCAGCTGCACGCCATCGTGGGTCGTCACGCCCCATTGCGACAGCACGCCGCGCATCAGGCCGCCGCAGGTCCATTCGAGCTGGATCGCTTCCTGGCCCCAGTCGACCTTGATCGGGCCGGTCATGCCGCCCGCGATGTAGTCCTCCATCTTGCGCGACAGCTTCGGCAGCGTGATTTCCGCGACCTGGCCGACGTACGCGTTGCCGTCGTTGAACAGCATGTAATTCTTGAGTTTGCGAGGCATACCCATGTGAGTGCTCCAGTGAAAGTGAGGACGGCGGATCAGGCGGCGACGCGCGAGGCGAAATCGGCGAGGTAGCGATCGGTGATGCGCTGGCGCAGCGTCAGGTTCTCGATCGGCGGCACCGGCGTGTAGTCGTAGTCGATCGCGAGCTTGCCGGCCTTCAGCGCTTCCGGCGTGTTGACGCTCTCGTCGTACCAGGCCGAGCCGCCGATCAGGTAGCCGTTCGCGATCAGTTCGCGGAACTTCGCGTTGATGCTTTCGATGATGTCGCGCACGAGCGACGGATGCATCGGCTTGTCGACGTAGGCCATGTGCGCCTCGGCCATCGTGTCGGCCAGCACCTGCGCGGTGCGCGTGTAGTTCTCGAAGGCGAACAGCGGATCGTCGGAGCAGGTGCGCGAGCCCCAGAAGCGGAAGCCGTTCGCGCGGATCAGCGTCGTCACGTCGTGCTCGTTCAGGTAGCCCGCGTCGGTCGCCGGGTCCTGCAGATCCCAGAACACGTCGCGGCTCACGCCCGTCACGCCGTTGATGCCGACGTTCGACAGCGACTTGTGCCAGCCGGTGTCCTCGTCGATCTTCGCGCGCAGGCCGAGCGCGATCGCGGTCGCGTCGATGACCGTGCTGCTGTTGGTCGCGGTGTCCCAGCCGAGGAATTCCGGCCACACCACCATCAGCTCGCGCTGGCTGAACTGCTTGCGGTAGGCGGTGACGTCCTCCTTGGTCTTCGCGCCGGCGGCCGACACGTAGGCGAAGCCGCGCAGCTTTTGCGCGAGTTCGGCGAGCGCGGCCGCGACCGGCTGCGAATCGAGGCCCGGCGCGCCGAGGATGCGCGGCTTCACGCCAAGCTTCGCCTCGGCCGTCAGCAGCGCCTTGAGGCCCGTGTACTGGCCGTCCGGCGTGACCGTGCCGACCACGTTCGAGGTGGTTTCCTCCGGGGTCTTGCCTTGCGGCACGCGGACCACGATGCACAGCGGCTTGGCCTGCTTGCTGATCGCGTCGAGCGAGCGCGCCAGTGTGCCCTTCGTGCCGGCCTTGCCGATCGCCTGCAGCACGTTCGTCAGCAGCACCGGCGTGTTGAGCGGGAAGGCTTTTTCGTCGGCGTCCTCGGCCGTGAAGACGCCGCCGATCACGGCCGTCGAGACGGTGCGGATCGGACGGGTGCCGTCGTTGGCTTCGATGACGCGGACGCCGTGGTGGTAATCCTGGGGCATGTCGTTACTCCAAGGTGAGAAAATTCAGGAGCCCGAATCAGGGCGGTCTGGGGTTAAGCCGCGGGGGCGGCGGGTTGCGGATCCGTTCCGGCGGGCGCCGCGGGGGCGGCGTCGCGGGACGGGGCCGGGGAAGACGCCGCCGGATCCGGTGACGCGTTCTTCGGAGGCGCCGTGGGCCCGGCGGGCTGGGCCGGCGTCGCGGGCGTATCGTCCTTCGGCGGTGCGGCCGGGTCGGGCTGGGGCGCGGGATCCGGCTTCGGCTCGGGCGTCGGCGGGGTCGGCTTCGGCGGCGGCGGCACGTAGGGCGCCGGTTCGGCGGGCCAGGTCACGCCTTCCGGGAAGCCTTCCTTCTCGACCTCGCGCACCAGCGCCATCTGGTAGGTGGACCACGCCTTGAAGTAGTAGACGCCCTCGTCGTCGAGCAGGCCGGCGGCGAGCGCGTCGGCCTTGCCGGCGTTCTGCTTGCGCGCGCGCGTCATGCGCAGCTCGAACTCGGCCATCGCGGCATCGTGCTTTTCGCGGGCGATCTGCTCGGGCGCGACACTCCAGCCGCCGTCGTGCCAGCTGTAGCGCTCGCTCGGGCGCGGCTGATCGGTGAGACCCTGTTCGTCCGGCGTCTTGCCCGCGACCACCAGTTCGGTCGGCAGGCCGTCGCTCTGGCGATACAGCATGCGGCCGCGATAGTCGGGCAGCAGCGACCAGGCGCCGTCGCGGTAGAACGGCCAGGTGAACGGGGTGCGCGCGGGCGGCGCGTCGGTCGTGCTGAAGGCGGGGATCAGCCAGCGCGTGTCGTTGCGCGGATCGATGTCGGGCTGGCTGCTGCTCAGGTACTGGCCGGTGAGCGAGTCGTAGTGATGAATCAGCATGGTGAACTCGTGGAATGGTTAGTAAGCGCGGATCATCGCGAGCATCGCGATGTTGCGCGGGCGCGCTTCTTTGCCGCCGTCCGCGTTGACCGTGATGCCGTGGCTGTGGCGACCGCCGCCGCCGATCCCGATGGCGTGGTTGTGGGCGCCGCCGACGTCGGTCCAGAACTCGTGGTTGTGATCGCCCGCGGGCGACGTGTAGGCCCATGGGTTGTCGTAGTCGATGCCGCCGTGGGAGCCCAGCTGGGACCACGCGGCGACGCCCCACGGGGCGACGTTGACTTCCGAATACGGCGCGATGTGCTGGTGGTTGCCGTTGGCGCCCGTTACGCCGTGGTGGTTGTGCACGCCCTGTCCGTCGGCCCAGGCGTTGTGCACGTGATCGTCCGCCGTGCTCGACGAGGCGCCGTGCGCGTGCCAGATGTTCTGTGAGTCCTGATAGGTGCCGATGCGCCGCTGCGCGTCGATGTCGTCGCGGCCGTCGGCCCAGCAGCGGATGAATTCGCCGCGCAGCTCGGGGATGCGGAACGTGGTGGAGCCGTTACCGTCGGAGAAGCAGCCCCAGTTGCCGTTGGCCCAGTCCTTTTCGGCGACGAGCGCGCCGCTGGCCTGTGCGTAGGCCCACAGCGCGGGATAGTCGGCGCGATTGAGCGGCGCGCCGTTCGCTTTGACGAAGCCCGCGCGCGCGTTGGTGCGCGGCTCGAACACGATCTGGCCGATCGAGGCGGCGGCGATCTCCGACGACACCCACGCGGTGGTGGGCACCCGGTTCGACTTTTCGCCGGCGGGCGGGTGAAGGCTGAACGCCGGCTGGTCGAAGTACGTGCCTTCCGGGGCGAAGTGAACGGTGCCGATGCCGTTGCAGGTCACGCCGAAGTGGCCGTCGGCCATGTGATACAGGCCGGTGTCGGGCGCGCCGTCGTTGATGAAGGTCAGCGACGGCGCGCTCGCGCTGCCTTCCGACAGGAAGATGCGCTTGCCGGGCGCGAAATTGAGGTCGCCGAGCATCTGGCCGCCGAGGTTGCGATCGAGCGGCGTGAGATTGCCCAGGTGCCAGACCAGCTGGCCGTCGACGCGCAGCGTGTGGTCGGTGGCGAAGTACTGGAGCGAGGCGCCTTTGTCCGGCCACCACCAGCCGAAGCTGTCCGCGTTGCCGTAGAGGTAGCCGGTGTTCGTGCCGAGGAAGATGTGACCTTCATTGTTGCCCCGGTTGACATGCAGATCGCTGCCGACGATGGCATTGCCGCCGATGTAGGTGTCGGCGCCATGGCTGGCGATCTTGACCGTGCCCGTGTCGAGCGACCACGCGAAGGGCCGCAGGTCGTTGTAGCCCCCGAATGGATCGCCCTTGCTGGTGGACAGCAGGTAGACGTTCGAATCGTCGTTGCGCAGGAACGCGCCGTAGCTGGCGCCGGCGGCGCGGAACTGCCCGCCGTTGCCACGGTCGCTCCCGCGGCTGATCACGCCGTTCTTGACCTGCAGATCCTTTTCGATCGTGGTCGTGCCGTTGATGAAGGTCGGGGAGCCGTCGAAGGCGATCTTGACCGCGCCGTCTTCGAGCGACCACGAGAACGGCCGGTAGCCGTTGAAGGCGCCGTAGGGATCGCCCTTGTTCGTGGACAGCAGATAGGCGTTGCTGTCGTCGATGCGCAGGAACGCACCGAAGTTGTTGCCGGCGGCGCGGAATTGACCCCCGTTGGCATGGTCGAGCCCCCGGCTGATCACGCCGTTGGCGAATGCGGCATTGCCGTTGACCTGCAGCAGGTTCTTGCCGTCGTCGTTCAGCGAGCCGATCAGCACGCGCCCGGCATTCGTGACCCGCATGCGCTCCGCGCCGGCCGTGATCAGCGAGGTCCAGCCCTTGCCGTTGCCGCCGAGGAAGGCCTGGCCATCGCCCGATGCGTAGTAGTACGCGGTGGCCTGGTCGCTGTTCACCACGGCCTTGGTCGTGCCGCGCCCCGCCTGCAGCGCACCCGAGGTGCCGATGTCGCCGGCCACCTGGAGCAGGTTCGCGCCGTCGTCGTTGACCGTGCCGAGCATCACGCGGCCGCCGTAGGGGGCGAGCGAGATCGGCTTCTTCACCGTGTTGTCCACGTTGAAGGCCTCGATGGTCAGGCCGTCGTAATTGTTCGTGTTGAACGCGGCGATCGCGTTGCCCGCCACGTTGATCACCCGCCGGAAACTTCCGCCGCCGTCGACCTGAAGCGCGCTGGCGTCGCCGTGGGGCAGCTTGCCGATCACCACGGTGCCCTGTCCGGTGAGACGCATCACGCGGCTTTGCTTGTTGTCGTGGTTGATGTCGTTCCCGGCGCTGTTGAGCCAGAAGTCGAGGTATTCGCGGCCCCAAAAGCCGTTGTCGAAGCCCGAGCGCACGGTGGCGACGAGGCGCGTCCCGGTGTCGGCCGTCCCGCCGCCGAACGTGCCGTAGAAGCGCAGGCGGCTTTCGCGTCCCAGCGCGCCCGACGGCGGGCGCAGGTGAAGGTGGGCGGTTTCCGGGCCCGCATCGAAGTCGATCGCGACCGGCCCCACGAAGGTCGCGCCCGTCTTCGCCGCGTAGCGCGAGGCCGCCGTCTTCGGCGTCAGCGCGCGCGTCGCGTCCTGGCCCGCGTTGACCTCGTCCTGCGTGGCCAGCTCGATCACGCCCGTGATCTCGGTCGTCGCGGGCGGATTGACGAACGACGCGTCGCCGATCGTGATCGCGCCCGCGTCGATCGACACGAACTGGATGTCGGCCGACAGCAGCAGGTCCGCCGACGGCGACTTCTCCATGATCGGCGCGTCCTGGGAATAGACGGCGAACAGCACGCCGTTCTCCAGGTACAACCCCATGCCGAACAGCACGTACTGGTCGGCGGTGGCGTCGTTGATGGTCAGGTGCAGCGTGTCCGGGCTGATGTTCCGGCCGCCGATCGTCCTGATGCGCTTCTTTTCCCCGGGCAGCGCCAGCAGGTCCTTCGACGGCGTGAACTTGACGGTGCTCAGCCCGATCTCGACGACCTGGTGCGCGGTGGTGCCGGTGTTGCCGCTCGCGACGAGCGCGGCGCGGCCGGCATCGGTGACGGTGAAGATTGCAGCCATGTATTAAGCCTCTGTCATGCGGATGCGGCGATAGGCGGCCATGCGTGCCACCGCGCCGAAACGTTGCGTGGTGTTGATCGCGAACCCCTGCGTGAACGAGTAGTGCGCGCGCACGGGCTTGGTCCGGTCGATTTCGGCCAGGATGTCGGCGACGTAGTCCGCGGTGGGCGGCTGACCGTCGCGGCTGCTGACGGTCATCACGATCGAGAACGTGCCGGGCTTGCCGGGCGGGTTGGTCTCGAACCATTCGCGCAGCACGATGTTGCCGCCGAAGGTCGCGACCACCTCGCGCACGGCCGCGGCCGTGCCGTTGCGGCGCGCGATCGGGATCGCGGCCTTCACGCGCGCGCGCTTGATCTGCTCGGGCCAGTAGTCTTTCCAGGCGTCGACGCCGAGCTGCCACGCGAGCCACGGCAGCAGCGCGGCCGGGATGCGGTCGGCGTTCATCAGGTCGCGGATCGGCGAGGGCAGGTCGCTGATCCGGCCGTTCACGGCCGCGATGCGCCGCTCGTGGCGCGATGCGTTCGGCGCGAGCAGGTCATCCATAGATGCCGCCGTGCCGGATCGCGGCGTCGACGCAGTACGCCGCCTGCGTCCGGTTGATCGCCACGTTCGCGGCCGGCTCGTCGAGCTGGACGCGCTCGACGCCTTCCACGTGCAGCGCGGCGTAGATGCCCGACAGCGTGATCTCGCGGCCGAGGCGATGGGCGTCGGAGACGTAGCGCGCGAGACGCGCGCGGGCCTCCGCGAGCACGACGCCGGAGTCCGGCCCCGGGAAGGTGTAGAGCGTCGCGCTGACCTTGTACGGCACGATCTGTGCGCTCTGCACGGTGACGCAGTCGGTCAGCGGCCGGACATTGTCGGCCTTCAGCGCGGCGGCGACCGCGTCGATCAGGCGCGCATCGGCCGTGCCGTCGCCGTCGCGCGACAGGATCGTGACGAGCACTTCGCACGGCGCGGGGCTCGTCGCCGAGGCGTCGAGCACGCGGCCGTCGGTGTTCAGCGCATGCGAGATGTACGCGCCTTCCGGGCCCGCGACCGAGTACCCCTGCGGCGCGAGCTGGGTGCGCTTGCGCAGGTCGACGTCGCTTTCCATCACGGCCGGGATGCCCTGTTCGGGAATCGCCGGCGACAGCACCAGGCGCTCGATGGCGAAGAAGGCCGCGAGCTGGTCGAGATCGCGGCCGGTCGCGTAGGCGAGCATCACCGCGCGCGCCGCGTCGTTGATGCGCTGGCGCAGCACGATCTCGCGATACGCGCTTTCCTGGAGCAGTACCAGCATCGGTTCGGATTCGAGCTCGAGCGTCGCGCGCACCTCGGCCTGCTGGCCCGCCGGATAGAGCGCGATCAGGCGCGCCTTGCGCGCCGCGAGCAGCGTGTCGTAGTCGAGCTGCTCGACCACGTCGGGGGCGGGCAGGCGGGACAGGTCGATCGGGGTCGCGCTCATACGGTGGGTCTCGCATCGAGTTGCACGCGCGTCGAGACCGGTTCGCCGGTCTCGGTTGTCACGCCTTCGATCTCCAGCGTCTGCGCGCCGGCGACCAGTTCGTCCGTCGACGCGTCGAGCTGCACGCGCGTGAGTTTCAGGCGCGGTTCCCAGCGCATCAGCGCAGCGGCGACCGCGGCGTACAGGCGCACGCGGGCCGCGCCGTTGTTGGGCGCGTCGATGAGATCGGGCAGCTCGGAGCCGAAATCGCGGCGCGCGATGCGCGTGCCGAGCGGCGTGGTCAGGATCTTGCCGATCGACTGGTAGAGATGGGGCAGGCCGCTCAACGCGCGTCCCGTGGTGGCGTTGAGGCCTTTCATCGGCGGGCCTCCACGTCGGCGCGGCGAGCCGGGCTCGGGGCGGGGGCGATCGAAGGCGAAGCGAGGCGTGCGTTCATGCTTCGATGGTGCCGGGCCGTCGCGGCGCGCGCACGCGACGGCGTGTGTGCCCGGCGCGAGTACAGCGCGCCGGCGGCGCTCAGTCGCGCGGCGCGAGGAACGCGGGCGGCGCCGGCAGATCGAGATCCGGCCAGCTCGGCTGGGCCGGCGCGTCGCGCAGCGCGGCGCGATACGCGAGCAGCACGGTGAATTGCTCGGCGCTCAGGGTCGTGCCGCGCGCGAGCAGCAGTTCGTCCTGGTGCCGGGCCACGACGCCGTCGGTGGTGCGCAGCGTCGCGTCGCGCGCACTGCGCAGGCGCCGGGCTGTCGACGTCGTCGTACAGGCCGGTGATGAAAAGCTGGGCGTCGTAGGACGCGAATTTCTGACCCATCATTGTCCCCAGGCGAAGTAGAAGGCCCACATAGGCGTGTTGGCCAGGCGGCACGACAGGCCCATGGCGGCGGTCGTGCGCGACGGCAGCGCCAGGACCCAGGCGGTCTCCTGCATATAACCGCTCACATCGCCTGGCGTGGCTACGATTCCGAAGCAGGCATTCGGAAATGCGATCGGAAAATTGACCGGGATGACGTTCTCGCTGATGCCGTCGATCACGGTTCCCTGCGTCGAGCCGGAATAGAAGCCCATCTGCAGGATCAGGCCGCTCGGCAGCTTCTGGTAACTGCCGCCGGCGGTGAGACCCGCGCCGAATGCACCCGTGTAGCGCAGCTGGGCGGTGCCCTGGCTGACGAGCCAGGTATTGCGCCCCGTCGACACGAGCCGCGCGCTGTCGCCTGACGCGAGCACCGGCGACAGCGCGGGCGCGCTGCCGATCACGTAGATCGTGTTGCCGCTCGCCGGCGCGAGCGTGACCGCGCCCGGCCCGCCGTTGACGAGATCGATCACGCTGCCGGGCGGGAGATCGGGCGTGTCGGCGGGCAGCGTGAGCGTGATCGCGCCCGCGGCGTTCGTCTGGATGAACTGGCCGACATGCTTGTCGGTCAGCGTCTGCGATGCGTTCAGCGACAGGTAGCCTGCGTGATTGCCCGCCGCGCGGCGCACGAATTCGGTGGTCGCGATGCGCGCGCCGCTATCCGTCAGGGGCGGCGTCGGCGCTTTTGGCGCTCCGGTCAGCGCGGGGGAATCGAGCGGCGCGACGGTGGCCCAGTCCGCTTCCTGCGAATACAGCGACGGCGCCGGGCCCTGCTCGATCTTGATCGCACGCACGGCGCAGCCGAATGCGGGCGCGAGCGGCCGCGCGTCGGCAGCCTTGATCGCGCGGACCTGCGTCGTGCCGGGCGGCGTGACCCCGCTCGCGCTGCGGTACTGCCAGCCGTTCGCGCCCGCGTCGAGCAGGCACTGCGCGACGTCGCCGATCGGCTGGCCCGCTGCGTCGAGCGCCTGCAGCCGCACGCGCACCGTGCCGCGCGTCATGCCGTAGGCGTACAGCTCGGCGGACAGCGCGAGGTTCACGCCCGCGTTGCACGGCAGCGGCGCGCCGAGGTCCTGCAGCAGATCGCCGCCCGTGATCGGCGCGAGGTTCACGAACTGCGGGCCGTCGCCCCAGTTGCCCGACGCCGCAGGCAGGTTCGCGCTGCTCCAGGCCGCGTTGCCGAGTTCCCCCGAGCCGTTCGGCAGCAGGTTCGGCCGGTTCACGCCGTTGAGCTTGCCCTGCGCCTGCACGCCGGCTGCGAGCGCCGCCGCGACGAAGCCGGTGTTCGCGGCCAGCGTCGACGCGTCGCCCCCGGGCGCGTCCGGCACGCGCACCGCGCCGCGGAAGGTCGGCGAATCGAGGTCGGCCTTGGTGGTCTGCAACGACTTCGATGCGTATTGCGGATGCGGGTCCGCGCTCGCGAAGTGCGCCTCCTGGGTGTCCTTCAGGTAGCGCGTGCGGTTCGCGAGCTGCCGGGCCTGCACGTTGTCGATGCCGTCCGGTCCGCCCTCGACGGGGTCGGACGTCTCCAGCTGATAGATGCCGGACTCCCACTTCCCGGTTTCGGTCAGGTTCGTCATGAATGGATCGTTCCTCGGTTGTATTGGCGATCGCGGCGGGCCGCCCCGTTGTGACGGATCGGGCTCGCGCGATAGTCGAGCAGCGCGAGATGCGAACGCTGCGGCGCGTAGCGTTCGAGCATCGCGCGCAGGTTGTCGGCCTGGTCGCGCGTGATCGCGCGCGTGAGCCGGATCAGGTATTCGGCCCAGGCGTCGGCGCGGCCATGCACGTAGTCGCCGTTGCGGCGCATCGCGCCGTCGCGGCGACGGATCAGCCGGCCCTCGATCAGCGCGACCTCGCCGAAGCCGAGCCGCCGGATCACCTCGCGCACCGCCCACGGCGTGCCGCGCTTGCGATGCAGCTCGATCGCGCCGCGAATCAGCGCGCGCCGCGCATCCTCCGATTCCGCCAGCTCCCAGCCGTCCACCGAGACCTCGGTGGCCAGGTAGGGCAGCAGCGGCACGGGGCAGCGCGCGGGATCCCAGTACGCGCGCAGCGGGACCGGCAGCGTGTCGACGCGGCCCAGCGCGTGGGCGACGCGGCGTTCGAGCGGCGTCGCGTTCGGCGGCAGCAGGTCAGTCATCGACGCCGCCGTCGAGAATCTCGATGCCTTCGCAATACGGCGCGGCCGTGGTGCTGGTCACGAGATCGACGGCCGGCTCGCTCAGGTCGGTGCGCGTGATGCCCGCCGCCTGGATCACGCCGATCAGCGCGGAGGTCGCCACCTTGGCGCCGATCCGGTGCATCGCGTCGACATGTGCGCGGACGTTGTCGCGCGCGCGCCGGACCAGCAGCTCCGCGCCGACCGGTGATTGCGTGAAGACGGTCGCGCGCACCCGATAGCGGACGATGTCGGCCGACGCGACCTGCACGGTGTCGTTCAGCGGCCGCTGATCCTCCGCGCTCAGTGCGCGCGCGACGGCGTCGAGCAGGGCCGGCGGCGCCGTGCCGTCGCCGTCGCGCGCGAGCAGCGTGACCAGCACGTCGCCGGGACGCGGACGCGAACTGCGCGCGTCCAGCAGGCGGCCGTCGACGGCGAGCGCGCGCGACACGTAGGCGGCCGCCGGGCCCGCGGTGCTGAAGCCCTGCGGCGCGAGTTGAATGCGGCGGCGCAGGTCGGCGTCGCTTTCGTATTGAGCGGGGATCTGGCCGGCGGGGTCGCCGGGCGCGACGACGAGCCGCTCGACGCCGAACAGCGCGGCGCGCTGTTCGAGGTCCGCGCCGGTCGCATAGGCGAGCATCACGGCGCGCAGCGCGTCGTTGACGCGTTGCCGCCAGACCAGCTCGCGATAGCAGTTCTCCTGCAGCAGGCGCGCGAGCGGCTCGGATTCAAGCGCGAGCGTGGCGGCGATGTCCGCGCGTTCCTCCGCGGGCCACAGCGCGATCAACGCGGCCTTGCGCGCGGCCAGGAGCGCTTCGAAATCCAGCATCTCGAGCGCGTCGGGACGCGGCAGGCTGGCGAGGTCGATCAGGGCGGACAGGCTCATGGGCGGCGCGGCGTCACAGCGGCGGGCTCGTGACCGCGTTCTCGCCCTGCGCGCGGTGCGTGTGGCCGGGGAGGCTCTTGCCTTGCGCGCGCACGTCGCCGCTGAATTCGGCGGCGCCGTCGATGCGCATCGTCGCGCCGCCGCCGCCGCCCTTGCCGGTCATGCCGGCCTGGAACTCGAAGGCGCCCTGCACGAGCAGCGAGCCGGTCACGGTGGTGGCGCCCGCGTCGATCGTCACGGTCTCGGCCTTGAGCGTCGCGGCCCGGGTCCGCACCTCGACCGAGCCGGGTGCGATCACGGTGAGCGTCGCGCCGGCCGGCAGCTCGGCGGTGAGTGCGTGCGCGGCATGGTTGTAGTCGATGCGCGCGCCGTCGGGATAGACGCGCGTGTGCGTGTCCGGGCTGTCGCCGGGCGCGCCGGCCGCATCCGAGAACACCCCGCGCAGCACGACGCCCTGCGCGGGGTCGCCGCTTTCCGACAGCAGCACCGCCTGCTCGCCGACGGTGGGCGGCAGCCATTCGCGCGTGGTGCCCGCGGCGGGCGTGAGCCAGCTCAGCCAGTCGGTCTGCAGCTCGCCGCTCTGGAAGCGGCACAGCGCGCGCGCGTGGTCGACCGCCATGATGCTGCCACGGCGGATCTGGTTGAGCATGAGGCGGGTCGATTCATTGCGGTCGTTCATGCGTGCATCGTGCGGCACGCCGCGGCGCGGCGCACGGCGGCGCGTATGTCGCCGGCGCGGCGACGTCAGCCGAGGATCGTGCCGGGCGGCGCATAGAGGCCGGCGATCGACCAGGCCGGAGCCGGTTCGGACAGATGCTCGCCGCGCCGGCCGCCGTCGGGCAGGGTCGTCACGACGACCGGTTCCGACAGCTTCACGCGCAGCATCAGCCGGGGCGCGCCGTTGTCGGGCGTCATGTCGAAGGTCACGCCGGTCTCGCGTTCGTCGGTCCGCAGCGGCAGCGCCGGCTCGTGCTCGGCGAGCCACGCGACGAGGGCGATCGCGAACGGATCGGGATCGCCCGGCGCATCGCGCAGCGTGACGTTGAGCACGTAGCGGTATTCGAACGAGGGCGACGGCGCGCCGGTGGCGACGAGCGCGCCCTGCTCGATCGACACAGTGAGCTTGTCGGGCGACGCGCCCGCGGCGACGAGCGCACGGCGCAGACTGTCGGGTTTAATCATGGACGGACTCCTGGTCGGACTGGCAGACGACGATCGTGTCGACGACCGCCGCGCATTCGGCCCACGCGCTTTCGGCGCGGGCGAGCGCGGCGCGCAGATCACCGTTGTCGCGTAGTGAGGTCGCCGGCAGCGTGCAGCGGCTCGCCGGCGCGCATGAATTCAAGATAGGAGCCGGCGCCGGTGAAGGCGGGGTGCTCGTGCAGGCGCACAACATCATCAGGCAGGGCAGCAGACGCCCACTCGCGCAGCTTCGCATGGTCATTCTCGAGTCTCCGGTAAGCGCTTTCCCGCGCGGCGAGCGTCGCGCGGGCCGTGTCGCGCGTGTGTTCGAGCGCGGCGAGCCGGACGCGCGCGGCGGCTTCGAGTGCGCGGCGCGCGGCGAGTTCGCGGTCGCGGGCCGCGACCGCGGCTTCCGCCGTCAGGCGGGCGGTGCGGGCGGCGTCGAGTTCGGCGCGCAGCAGGCGCACGTAGGCGAGCGCGCCGCATGCGGCGGCGAGGGCGAGCAGCAGCGCGACGCCGCGCGACAGCCACGGGCTCATGCGGGGCGCGCGTACTGCGCGTAGACGCGCGCGAGCTTCGCGTCGTACTGATTGCGCGCGTAGTCCGGGCCGTTGTAGCCGCGCGCGAACGCGGCCCAGGCCTGGCGGCGCAGCGCGTCGAGCAGGGTCGGGTCCGCGCCCACGAAGCGCGCGAACGCGTCGAGCTGCTCGGCCGCGCCGGCGCGCATGCGCAGCACGAAATCGTCGATGCTCGCGTAGCCGAGCCGCGACCAGTGAAAGCCCATGATCTGGAACGCGCCCCAGCTGGCGGCTTCGTCGGCCGCGGCGAGATCGATCGCCTCGGCGCGCGCGAGGCGCGCGTATTCGGCGGCGCCGCCTGCATAGCCTCCCGGCGTGGTCGCGAGAATGTCCGGACAGGACGCGGCGAGCGGGGCGGGTGCGATGCCGCGCGCGGCGAGCCGTTTCCAGAACTGATGCCGTTCGAACAGGATGACGGGGCGGCCGTCGGGCAGGAAGCCGTTGCCGCGCGATTCGACCTCGGCGACGGCTCGGACGGCGGCGAGCGGCGCGTCCAGGCGCGCGGCGACGGCGGCGAGCTCCGCCGCTTCGAGCGGCGCCGGC
This sequence comes from Burkholderia sp. FERM BP-3421, assembly GCF_028657905.1. Lineage (NCBI taxonomy): Bacteria > Pseudomonadati > Pseudomonadota > Betaproteobacteria > Burkholderiales > Burkholderiaceae > Burkholderia > Burkholderia sp. FERM BP-3421. Next base: position 3,219,772 of record NZ_CP117782.1, read on the forward strand.
TGGACCGCGCGTTCGAGCGCGATCCAGGTCGCGGGGCCGGCGATGCCGTCGACGGCGAGCGCGCGATCGCGTTGCAGCGCGATCACGGCGCTTTGCGTGACGGCGTCGAAGCGGCCGGTCGCGACGAGCGGATAGCCGGCGCGGGTCAGCTGGCGTTGCAGCAGGGCGACGTCCGGCCCGGCGTCGTTCAGGCGCACGGTCATCGCGCGCCCCGCAGGAGGCGCGCGACGTTGCCGCGCACGCCGAATACGAAGACACACAGCAGGGCGGCCCGCAGCGCCTCGACGGTCGAGATCCCGGCTTCGTGGACGAGCGCCTGGAACGCCGACCAGCCCGACACGACGACGAGCATCCACGCGACCCAGGCCACGCCGTGACGATGCCGAGCGCGACCGCGCCGATAGGTCAGCAGCCGCATGCAGACCAGCAGATAGGCGATGAAGGCGGCGAGTGCAGGCGGATTCTCGAGCATGGCAGGCTCACTTCCTGAACAACGAGAGCAGATCGAACGACTTGATGCGCTCGATCAGCTGCAGGGTGAAGGTGATCGCGAGTGCCGAGGCGAAGAAGGCGGCGACGCCGGTCGAATGGATCGGAGTCGCCTGGATGACCTCGGGGGCGGACTGATAGCCGACCGTGATCGAAATCAGCAGGTACGCGAAGCGTTGCAGGATCGACACGTCCTTCGACGTGACGACGACGAGCGCCGCACCGGTGAATGCGCCGAGCAGCGCGTTGCCGTCGATGCCGGGCATCAGGCCCGCGACGCCGATGGCGGCTGCTACGGAAAAGGTGGTGGTGCTCGGTTCGGCCATTGGCGCGGCTCCAGGGTTAATCGAAGAGTTGCAGGAGCGGGACCGGCTTTTGCGCGGCGGCAAGCTCGGGCATGTCGACCGCGACGCCGATGGGCAGCATGGGGCCGTGGTCGGCGAGGCCCGTGTTGTGTTCGAGCACGGCCTCGACCATGCCGCGCGTGCGGCCGTAGTGACGCCAGCACATGGCGTCGACGGTGTCCCCTTGTTGCGAACGGATGATCATCGGATCGGCTCCATGATGGAAAAGCGGTGCGCGTCGGTGACCGGCTCACGGGCGGCGGGCAGGGCGTGACGGTCAGGTCCGGCGCCCGCGCGCCGACGTCGCCGGGCCGGGCGGACAGCGTCGGAACGATGGTGCGGGGTGGGGCGTCGGGCGGCAACGGACGGCGTGCGTCGTGGCGGCGGGGACGCCGCGACGCGGCGCGGGTGCAGCGGAATTGCACCTTGGGTGGGGACGGGCAGGCTTGGGGGAGATTGGGTGAGCTTGGAGTTGCGGGCGGGGTGGGGTAAGGCGTTGATTTGTCTGGGGTTGGGGGCGAGCATCGTGCTCCGAAGGCAGGGGTTGCGAGGAGGGCGCTCGGTCGTCCTCCCGGCTGCCGGACAACGCGCGGGCGAGGGGTTGACGCGTCTGTCCGGCACCTCGGGCCGGGCCTATTTCCGCCTTGCCCGAGGGAGGCGGAATCGGCCCGGTGCGGCCGGCATGGACAGCCGGTGCAGCGGAGGCGTCTCCACCGCGATCCGCTTCACCCCAACTTCAGCAGATCCCGATACGCATCGATGTGCTGATACCCGGCCTGCCCGGTGAATTTTCGATAGTTGTGGCCTTCATTCTGCACGCCCTCGAGCCGATGCGAGGTGCCGCAATGGGTATATCCCAGATCGAGCGCGACGACATCCCGCACGATCTTCTTGATGTAATCCGGCGTGCCGATGTCGTGGTAAAGCGAATCGATCTGCTTCAGGTCGCTGCTGTTCCACGCGTGCGGAACGATATCGAGCGAATTCCACACGCGCGTCAGCTTGCCCTGCAGCACGCTGTCCGAATAGCGCGCGAAGGCCGCATTGCCGGCGGTCGCGCCGGCGAAGGCGTAACAGCTGAGATTCGCGGCCAGCTTGCCGAGTGTCTCGTGAAAGAGCAGCGCGAGCGTGGCCGCCATGGTGCCGCCGAGGCTGTGCCCGGTGATCGTCAGCCGGGCGGTGTCGGGAAGCGCGCTCAGCACATCGGTCAGCTTGCCCGTGCCCGGATTCAGCGAGGATGGGGTTGTCAGAACGGCTTGCAGGCCGATGTCCGTTGCCGGGGAAATCAGCGCGGGAGACGGGCAGCCCGAGACGTATTGCTGGAACGGGACGAGCGGAGGCAGCACGTCGAGATCCTCGAGACCGACTTCGAGCAGCGCGAGGAAGTTGGTTCCGCTCGTCGCGACCCGGTAATCGTCGGGGTCCTGCGTCCCCTGCAGGACGGCCGTGACGTTGGCGGGGAATCCGCTGGGGTCCATGTAGACGGAGGGTCCCCAGATGATCGTGTATTGGTCCCGGGTAAGGGACGAGGCCTTGAGTGCGGCCTGAATTTCCTTTTGCAGCAGAACCGGGGTGATGTTCATCTGGTTCTGCCCGACATTGGTCGCGTAGGCGAGGGTGAGATTGAGTTGAAGATCGTGGAAGACATCTCTCCGTGACATGATGAAACCTCCTGTCTCTCAAGGTGCGGTTGTCGGCCCGTTGCTCATGGGGCGTCGGTGAGTCCATGACGTGCCGACGCATCACGAGCCATGTCCTTGCCGTCATCGCCGACACGCATGAAGCATTTCAGTTTAGAAAGGCCTCGGCCCGGCGGCCCTACCATTTATCGGGGGAGAGGCCTCGCAGGCCCAATGAGGCTGGCCGCCGAACCGCGCACCGGGTTCTGGCTGCCCATTCCGGTAGTCGTGACCGGGCACGCAGCTTCGGAACGCTCCTTCAGGCGAATCAGCTTTTTCTTCGTGTCGCGCGCTTGCGTATTTGGATGGCCGCAAGGAATGTGCGCCGAATTGGGCTGAACAGGCTGGCAACAGAAACGCCGGGCAGTTTTTCAAAAACTAAAGTTGACTATTGATCTGTCGTTATAGGGAGGGCGTAAGGAAGCTGTCATGCGCGATGCAAGCGAGTCGATGCATGACGTCGATTCTTACGCGATGGAGCGTCGACGGTTCGCGGAATCGCAGGGCACGGCTTGCTGTGTGGTCCGGATGCGAAGACTGATTCGAGTATGGGGCCAAGCACCTTGCGCGAACCTCCCGCTCAACGCTTCGAAACCCAGTCGGGCATGAACCTTGAGAGGACTAGATCAATGCGTACGAAAATTGTCGCCGCACTGCTGGCGGTTGCCGTTCCCCTGGTAAGCAGCGCGGCGACGTCGATTCCGATCGACGCGCGCAACAACTGCATCACCGCCGTGTTCGGCCGCGCGCCGGGCGGCACACCGGCGCGCTTCCAGCTCACGCCGGGACGCTATGTCATTTCGCTCGTATCCAACAACATGAGCTGCGCCGGTGGCGGATTGGGCGGCGGCTGCCTGATCGACACCGTGTTCATGCAGGGCGGTTGGGGCACGGCTCACTGGGGCACCAACGCCACGGCGCATCCGTCGGTAATTGATGTCACCAATACCACGACGGATATGTACGCATACGTCAGCGACGACATTTGTTCCGACAATGCCGGCGGGGCGACGTTGCTGATCCAGCCGGCCAACTGAGCGCGCATTGCGCTTGCCGCGGGACGCGCCTCACGCATGGTTCCGGTGAGGCGGCAGGACAAGAGGCGCTTCGGCGCCTCTTGTCTTTTCGCCGACTCGGCGAACCATTGCGGGGCGGCCGTTGCGACACACCTGTTCTGCTTGCCGTGCCGGTGAACGCCGGAATGTCCGATAGATCCGGTCGCTTTTCCGATGAGGGCGACGCCGCCGTTGTTCCACGCATGCGGCACGATGCGCAACGAATGCCAGATCAGTTGGAACTCGCATCGTCGTCTTACTCTTCACGCCGTGTCGACCGAACCCGCCGGTCACTCGCCTCAGCGCGGGCTCGCCTTGCCGGATGCCGCTGCGAGGCGCGCCTCCGCCGGCGCGCTTTCATTCGAGAACCGGTCGAGCGCGGTGACCTCGTAGTGGTAGCCGCGATCGGCCCGCGCGGTCGCGTCGACATACTCGGCGCCGCGCACCGTCGCGAGCAGATGGCGCGCATCGCTGCGGTCGCACGCGGTGAGCGGCGTCTGCTCGCTGCGATAGATCGCATAGGCGGTCGCACCGGCCGCCGGGCGGGGCTGCCATTGCAGGCGTGCGCCGCCTGCGGCCCGTTCGACCTGAACCGTGTCGACCGGAGCGGGCGGCGACACACCGGGCGAAGCCATGACCGGCACGAGCGCGGGGCGCGAATACCATGTGCGGGTCAGCCGCGACATCGCGCCGAGCGAATCCGCGCGCACGTCCTTCGCGGAGAAGTAGATGTCGCCCTGCACCTCGGGCCAGGCGCGATTGGCCGCCAGATGCTTGCTCAATTCATCCGCATCGGCCCAGCCGGGCGACTGACGGGAAGGCTTGCCGACCTTGAAGGCGGCCTGCCCGATATAGAGATGGACGTCGCGCCCCCGCACCTGCTCGGCCCACCACGCCACGACCTGATCGTAGTCGGCGGCCGGGAAGCCCCGGGCCCAATAGACCTGCGGCGCGACGTAGTCGAGCCAGCCCTCGCGCACCCAGCGTCGGGTGTCGGCGTACAGATCGTCGTAGGTCTCGACGCCGGCCCGGGTCGGCGAACCGAGCGGATCGGTCGAGGCATTGCGCCACACCGCGAATGGTGACACGCCGAACTTCACCCAGGGCTTCGCCGCCTTGATGCGCTGCGCGAGTGCCTCGATGAAGCGATCGATGTTGTGGCGACGCCATGCGGCGAGCGTTGGAAAATCCGCGCCGTAGCGCGCGTAGGCGGCCGCGTCGTCGAAGGTCTTGCCTCTGACGGGATACGGGTAGAAGTAATCGTCGAGATGAACGCCGTCGATGTCATAGCGGCCGACCGCATCCATGATCGCGTCGATGACGAACGCGCGCGCGGCCGGAATCCCCGGGTTGTAGTAAAGCTTGCCGCCGTAGCGGACGATCCAGTCCGGATGCGCGCGCGCCGGATGCGTGGCGGCGAGCGTATCGACGCGGCTGCTCATGGCGAGCCGGAACGGATTGAACCAGGCGTGGAATTCGAGATTGCGCCGGTGCGCCTCGGCGACGGCGAACGCGAGCGGGTCGTAGCCGGGATCGGTGCCCTGCCTGCCGGTCAGATATGTCGACCAGGGTTCGAACGGCGACGGCCAGAACGCGTCCGCGGCCGGCCGCACCTGCACGATGACCGCGTTGTGATGCATGCGGGCCGCCTCGTCGAACCATCGGCGCAGCTCGTCCTGCTGCCGGGTGGCCGCGAGCCCGGGGCGGGAGGGCCAGTCGAGGTTCACGACCGAGGCGATCCAGGCGGCGCGGAATTGCCGCTTGGGCGTTGCGGCGTCCGGCGTACAGGATTGCGCCGGCGTATCCGGTGCGTTCGACGCGCTCGGCGCATGCGGCGCGCTTCGCGTGTCCGGCGGAGGCGCGCAGGCGCTGCTCGCGGAAAGCAGGAGCGCTGCTGCGACGCGACGGTACAGCGAGAGGGATGTCGAGTCGCTCGAGGGCGGCATGGCTCGTTCCGGGGATGAAGGGCATAAGGTGAGAAGACCTGTGATGTTCCGCGCAAGTTCCACGCCAAGGCGAGACCGCATTGTGCGGCAGCGAGAAACGGACCGCGGCGCCAGTGTCTCGTGTCACGCGCGCGCCATGCGATTCCAGGCCGTCAATACTTCGGAATGCAAATAAAAGCGAAGGACGGGTCGGCTCGCCGAAGGCTGGGGGCGACGCAGCCCGGCGCTGGGTCGAGGGCGGCTCGATCCGCCGCGGGGCAAGCTGGCCGGGCGCCGCGGCATGGGGCCGCGAGGCTGATGGAGCGGCAGTCGCTCGCGCCGTCGGCCGGCTCCTTTCTGTCGCCTCCGCCGCCCGGATCGCCACGGACGGACGCGCTTGACCGCGTCCCCTGCCGTTCGTCCCATTTACACCAAACCGTCACGACACGATGCTTAGCTCCGGATGACCGTCGGCGGCGAAGTCGCGAAGTCGCGAAGTCGCGAAGACGCGAAGACGCCGCGCTTTCGCCGCGGCATGACTGTCCTCACGCGCCGTCGCACGCTATAGTCGCGGATGTGACAGTTTCGTGACAAAACCTTGCATCGAGACCTGCTCACACGCCGCGCGCGCCGCAAGCCGCGCCGCGGCCGACTGACCAAGATCCAATCAGACTGTAGAGGAGCGCCCCACCCATGACCGACACCCCCGATCTTCCCGACGACGACACCCCCGCCGATCCCGACCGCCGCCGCGTATTGGGCGGCATGGCCGCGCTGGGCGCGAGCCTCGCGCTCACCGGCTGCGAAACCGCGCAGCTCGCGCCGCGTTCCGCCGCCGACCTGCGGTTCGACCAGCTGCTGCGCGACAAGGTGCGCAACATCGTGGTGATCTACGCGGAAAACCGCAGCTTCGTGAACCTGTACGGTCATTTCCCGGGTGTGCGCCATCCGCTCGCCGACGTGTCGCCGAACCAGGCGCTCCAGCTCGACCGCGACGGCAAGACGCCGCTGCCCACCCTGCCGAAGGTCTGGGGCGGGCTCGTGCCGCAGGCGCAGGAGATCGACGGCAAGCGCTACATGATCGCCGAGCGCGACATCCAGAACCTGCCGAACGCGCCGTTCCTGATCCGCGATGAGCAGGGCAAGCCGCTGCCGAACAACGTGATCACGCGCGACCTGTGGCATCGCTTCTACCAGAACCAGATGCAGATCAACGCGGGCCGCAACAACCAGTTCGCCGCGTGGGCGGATTCGGGCGGCCTCGTGATGGGCCACTACCGCAATTCGGCCGAGACGCTGCGCCTGTGGAACCTCGCGCGCCAGTACACACTGTGCGACAACTTCTTCATGGCCGCGTTCGGCGGTTCCTGGCTGAACCACATCTACCTGATCTCCGCGCAGACGCCGCTGTATCCCGACGTGCACACGAGCGCGGCCAAGCACCTGGTGTCGGTGGTCGACGGCGACGATCCGACGGGCACGCGCCTGAAGGTCGCGGCCGATTCGCCCGCGTCGGCGCTCGACGGTCCGCCGAAGTTCGAGCGCGACGGGGTCTTCACGCCGGACGGCTACGCGGTGAACACGATAGCGCCGCCGTACCAGCCGAGCTACGTGCCGCCGCCCGAGGGCGGCAATCCCGCCTACGCGGATCCGGCCGACCCGCGCGTGCTGCCGCCGCAAAGCTACGCGACGATCGGCGACCGGCTGTCGGAGAAGGGCGTCGACTGGGCGTGGTACGGCGGCGCGTGGCAGTACGCGCTCGAGCATCGGGACACGGGCGAGGTGCCCGATTTCCAGTATCACCACCAGCCGTTCAACTACTTCGTGAATTTCGCGCCGGGCACCGAGGCGCGCCGTCGCCACCTGCGCGACGCGGGCCTCGGCGACGATCCGTCGACCAACCACCTGCTCGCCGACATCGACGCGGGCCGCCTGCCCGCCGTCACGTTCTACAAGCCGCAGGGCAACCTGAACATGCACGCGGGCTACGCGGACATCGAATCGGGCGACCGCCACATCGCGACGGTGATCGAGCATATCCAGCGCGGGCCGCAGTGGGCGAACACGGTGATCGTCATGACCCACGACGAGAACGGCGGCTGGTGGGATCCGGCGACGCCGCCGCAGGGCGACCGCTGGGGCCCGGGTTCGCGGATCCCGGCGCTGGTGATCGCGCCGTTCGCGAAGAAAGGCCACGTCGATCACACGCTGTACGACACCAACTCGATCCTGCGCTTCATCAGCCGCGTGCACGGCCTCACGCCGCTCGACGGTGTGGCGTCGCGCGACAAGGCGTTCGCCGCGCGCGGCGCGACGCCGCCGGGGGATCTGACCCAGGCGCTCGAACTGGGTTGAGCACGGAGCGGGGCCGATCCGGCCGGCGGCGGTCGCCGTTGGCCGGGTGGCCGTGAGAAGCCTGCGCGCTCAGGCGTCGGCTGAAGCGGGCGCCCGGGCGACCGCTGCGGCCGTCGTCGCAACGAAGCGCCGGCAACTCGCGCGGAAATGATCGATCTTCGCCTCTTCGGCGGCGGCGAACCGCAGCGGCTCCATCGACCAGCTGTCGCGCGGCATGCGCTGACAGATCCGGTGATCCTCGTCGAATACCTGCCGGTTCACGCGGATCGTCGAATCGAAAAACGACCCCAGCAGATCGCTCGCATGGGGATCGGTCGCATGGGCCGCATAGAGGCGGCTCGTGAAGTGCGTGCGCGCGCCGTCGGCTGCGGGCAGGAAATGCTGTAGCGAATACGAGTACCCGTAAGTCGACGAGATCATCGTGAACGGGAACAGATAGAGGCTCATGTAGCCGTCGTACGCGTCGTCGATCATGAAGAAACGTCGCAGCTTCGCGAGCCGGCTGTTCAGCCGAGCCTCACCGAGCGGCGCATACCATGCGCTGTTGTCGCCGTCGAAGCGGTTCTCGCCGGCTTCGAGCCGCAGGGTCGCGAGCGTGTCCTGGTGAACCGCATCGATGTGGCAGGGCTCCAGTGCATTCTCGATCGCGAGTGGCCAGTAGCACGCGTAGTCGTAGCGGTTCAGGTCGAGCCGGCCGGCAATATTGAACGACAGGCTCTCGAGCGTGGCGGCGAACGCGCCGAGCTGGGTCGAGAGATCGGTGCGCGGTTGCTTCGCGAAGAACAGGAAGTCGCCGCACCAGTCGATCCGAAAGCGGCGCAGCGCGGCGTGTGCGAGCTGGCAGGCGTCGAAGCGTTCGCGGCCGGGCACGATCAGCTCGCCGCGACGATAGGTCCAGCCATGATAGGCACAGGTCGCCGGTTGGTTGCCGCTGTCGCCGACATAGAGACGCGCGCCGCGATGCGGGCAGCGATTGTCGAACGCGACCAGGTTGCCCGCGTCGTTGAACAGCACGATTTCACCCGCCGCGCTGTCGAAGCGCAGATAATCGCCATCGGCCGGCAACTCGCGCCGGTGACAGCCGAGGTGCCAGTAGTGGCCGATCAGTGCGGTGTCGAATTCCATGCTGAGTGGGGTCGTCAGAGTCGTTTGGCGGGCGTCGTGTAGACCACCGCCTGTTCCGGCACGGCGCGCATCACGGTCGCACCCGCGCCGACCTTGGCCCCGGCGCCGATCTTCACGCGCGGCAACACGCGTGCGCCGGAACCGAAGAACGCGGCGTCGCCGACCTCGACCCCACCCGTCAAGTCGACGTGGGCGCTCAGTGTCGAATACGCGCCGACCCGCACATCATGGCCGATGGTGCTGTGCAGGTTGACGGCAACGAAATCGCCGATCCGCGCGTCCGCCGAGATCACCGTGTACGGGCACAACACCACGCCCTCGCCGAGTTGCGCGGTGCGCGCGACGAGCGCACTCGGGTGCCGGAAGCCGGCGAACACGGCGCCGCGCGCGCGCAGGCGCGCCACCACGTCGCGCTTCGCGGCGGGATCGCCGATCGCCGCGAGCAGCGCTTCGTCCGCGCGCGGCGTATAGGCATCGAGGTCGCCCCGCCATTCGAGATCGTAGGCAAAACCGCCCAGCGCATCCGGATTCGCGTCAAGGAATCCGCTGATACGTGGTCCAGCGCCGCGCTCGGCGGCGTCGTCCACCCAGTTGATCAGTTCGCGGGCGAACGCGCCGCAGCCGGCCACCACCAGTCGCGCGGCCATCAGCGCACCCGGTAGCCGCCGTCCACCGCGAGCGCGGTGCCGGTGATCCAGCGGCTCGCGCCGCTCAGCAGGAACAGCACGGCGTGCGCGACGTCGTCCGGTTCGCCGAAGCCGAGCAGGTGGCTCTGCTCGTAGGCAGCCACCGCGTCGTCAGGGCTGCCTTGGGTGAGTCGCGCATGCATTGCCGTCTTCACCGCACCCGCGGAGATCGAATTGACCCGGATCCGCCTCGCGGCGAGTTCGCAGGCGAGCGAACGCACGAGGCCGTCGACGCCGGCTTTCGCGGCCGAATACGCGGTCATCCCGACCTGTCCGGTCACGCCGGCGACCGACGACATCAGCACCACCGAACCGCCGTCGCTCATCACATCCTTGCGGCTGACCGCCCGCGCGATCCCGAACGCCGCATACAGGCTGCTGCCGAACACCTGGTCGAGCTGGGCCTGACGTGTCATGCGGGCCGGCCGGATCAGCTCGGTCCCCGCCGCGTGGAATATACCGGCGAACGAACCATGCAATTCGGCGAGCTGGCCCGTCCAGTCCGCGGCCGGGTCCGCCTGGTCGAGCGCGGCGGGCGCCGCGACATGGCCGTCGCCCGGCAGCGCGGCGACCGCGGCGTCGAGCCGTGCGGCGTCGCGGCCGCCGGCGATCACGCGGCCGCCGGCGCGGGCGATGGCCTGCGCGGCGGCCTGACCGATGCCGGACGACGCGCCGGTGACGAGATAGGTGCCGCCCGCGAGGCAGCGTTCGGAAAAGTAGGTCATAGATCGAGGGTGTCGATGACGCGCAGCGGCCCCACGGCGAGCGACGCGGAGGCCCATGAGTAGCCGACGCCGAAGCCGAACATCGCGAGTTCGAGCGGGCGCACCGCCAGCTCGGCCCGAAGGTCGGTCGTCATCAGCAACGGAATCGACGCGCAGCTCGTGTTGCCGTAGCGGGCAATGTTCGACGGCACCTTCGCGGCCGGCAGGCCGGCCTTCTTCGCGAGGTGCTTGAGCATGAACTGGTTCGCCTGATGGAACAGGAAGGCGTCGTAGGCGCCGGGCTCGCGTCCCGCATGCGCGAACGTGTGCGCAACGAGCGGCGGCACGCCCTGCAGCGTGAAGTTGAAGATCTCGCCGCCGTCCATGAACAGATGGCGCGGCGAGCGTTCCGCGAAGCGCGGATCGGCAGTCGTATCGTAGTCGCCGAATGCGCCCGACGGCACGATCAGGTTGGTGGCGCCGCGTCCGTCCGAACCGATCACGAAGTGTGCGACGTCGTCCGGCGTGCCGGCCTCGAGCGCGGTGACGGTGCACGCGTCGCCGAACAACAGGCTGGTCGAGCGGTCGTCCGGGTCGATCAGCTTGCTGATCGTGTCGCCGACGGCCAGCAGCACGCGCCGCGCCGCGCCGCTCTGGATCAGGTTCATCCCGAGCCACAGCGCCTGCGGATAGCCGGAGCAGCCGAGATTGACGTCGAGTGCAAGGCAGGTGGCCGGCAGGCCCCAGTCGCGTTGCAGCACGAATGCGGTGGCCGGCAGCCGGTACTCGGGCGTCTGCGACACGAACAGCACGGCATCGACGCTGCCCGGCTCCCAGTCGAGGCCGGCAAGGAGCCGCTTGCCCGCCGCGAGGCACAGGCTGCCGGTCGACTGCCCGGGGCTTGCCCAGCGGCGACGCTCGACGCCGATCATCTTGATCACGTCGCGCACCGGGCCGGCACCGAAGCGGGCGTCGAACACGTCGTTGCCGATCTCGCGCGCGGGCAGCGCCGACACCAGGCCCGCGATTCGCGCGCCTCGGGTGTGCAGCGCGCGTCCCGCGGCGGCTTGCGCGGACATCGTCAGCCCTTCTGCGCTGCGATCAGCGCCTCGATGTCGGCGACCGTCTTGCAGTTGCCGAGCGCCTGGCCGTTCAGCAACACGCCGAAGCAATCGTCCGCGAGCGCGATGGTCGATACGATCGCGAGCGAATCCCAGTTGTGCGCGACGAGATCGAACTCGGGCGTGATGCCGGCGGCGTCGATCTCGAAGACTTCGGCCAACCCTTCGTAGAAGGCCTTCACGTCGACGAGTCCATCGTTCAATGCATTCATGTTGCGCTCCTGCTAGTAATCCAAAAGACAGCCGGCCCACGAGTAGCCGACGCCGAAACCCAGCAACATCAGGCGCTGTCCGCGCGACAGGGTGCCCGCGTCGCGCATCTGCTCGAGTGCGAGCGGGATGGTCGACGACACCGTGTTGCCGCAGTGCTCCATCAGGATGGGAAATTTGTGCTCGGGGATCTTCATCTTCTTGCGCAATGCTTCGAGCATGAAGCGGTTGGCCTGGTGCAGCACGTAGAAATCGATGTCGTCCCGGTCCGCGCCGCTGCGCTCGAGCAGCCGTTCGGCGGCGCGCGGCACCTCGGCGAGCGAGAACGCCATGACCTCGGCGCCGTTCATGTACAGGTGCGCGTCGGTGCGCCGGTTGCCGGACGCGTCCTCGTACGCCTGCATGCCGGCCGCATCGAGCGGCGTGCGGAACAGGCCGGCCTTCACGATCAGGTTCGGCGCGCCGCGTCCGTCGGTGCCGAACACGAACGGGCCGATGCTGCCCGCACCGTCGTCGGCGGCGGTGATCGCGGTGGCCGTCGCACCGTCGCCGAACAGCGTGCGCACGCTCTTGTCGTACGGATGGATGTACTTCGAATATGTGTCGGCCGTGAGCAGCAGCACGCAGCGCGCGGCGCCCGTTTCCACCAGCCCCTTCGCGAGCGACAGGCCGTAGACATAGCCGGAGCAGCCGAGGTTGACGTCGAACGCGCCGGCGTGGGTCGGGATGCCGAGACGCTGTTGCAGGATGCAGGCGGAGGACGGCAGGACATAGTCCGGCGCCTGGGTGCACAGGATCACGAAATCGACCTGCTCGGCCGCGACCGCGCCCCGCGCGAACAGGCGTCGTGCTGCCGCATATGCGAGATCCGCGGCCGTTTCGTCGGCGCCCGCCAGATGACGGGTCCGGATGCCGGTCTTCGCCAGGATCTTGTCGGCAGGCCATTCCGGGTAGAGCGCGGCGAGCGCATCGTTCGTCAACGCCGCTTCCGGCAGATGGCCGGCGAGGTCGCGCAGAACCGCGCGCGGCGATCGGTCGGCGTGGTCGGTGCGGATCATCGCGCCGAGTCCGTGTGCTCGCGCGTGCCGTGCCGTGGGGGCAGCGGCGTCATGCGCGACCGTCCGCGATCAGGTCGATGATCCGCATCAGCGATGCGTCGTCGAGCGCGGGGTAGATCGGCAGGCACAGCACGCGTGCGGCGGTTTCGCGCGCAACGGGCAGGCCGTCGGGTTGCGCCGACGGCAGGCCGCGATAGTTCGGGAAATCCGAGATCAGCGGATAGAAATAGCGGCGCGTGTAGATGCCGTGATCGCGCAGCTTCTGGTAGAGCGCGTCGCGCGTCAGCGGATACGCGTCGTCGACGAGGATCGGAAAGTAGGCGTAGTTGCCGACCTTCACGTCGAGGGCCGGCAGGGATCGGATGCCGGCCACGTCGCCAAGCCGTTCGCGGTAGATCGCATCGATGCGTGCGCGGCGCGTCAGCGCTTCGTCGACGTGCTTGAGCTGGAGCAGCCCGAACGCGGCATTGATCTCGCTCATCTTGCCGTTGATCCCGGCCGCGACCACCGTGACCTCGTCGACGAAGCCGAAGTTTTTCAGGTGATCGATGTGCCGCTTGGTCTTCGCATCGGGACAGATGATCGCGCCGCCTTCGAAGGTGTTGAACACCTTCGTCGCATGGAAGCTGAGGATCGACATGTCGCCGTGCTCGAGCACGCTGCCGCTCGCGGTCCGGACACCGAACGCGTGCGCGGCGTCGTAGATCACCTTCAGGTTGTAGTTGTCGGCGATGCGCTGGATCGCCTCGACGTCGCATGGCCGGCCGTAGCAGTGCACGGGCATGATCGCGGTCGTTTGCGGCGTGATCGCCTCCTCGATCCTGGCCGGATCGAGGTTCAGCGTGACCGGGTCGATGTCGACGAACACGGGATTGATGCCGTTCCACAGCAGCGAGTGGGCGGTCGCGACGAAGGAATAGGGCGTCGTGATGACCTCGCCCGTCACGCGCAGCGCCTGCAGCGCGGTGACGAGCGCGAGCGTGCCGTTGGTGAACAGCGACAGATGGCGCACGCCGAGGTACTCGCACAGCGCGCGCTCCAGCTGTTCGTGGAACGGGCCGCCGTTGGTGAGCGTCCTGGTTTCCCAGATCTGCTCGAGATACGGCATGAATTCCTCGAGCGGCGGCAGGTACGGCTGGGTGACGTAGATCGGCGCCTGGGCTTCCAGTTCGATCTGGCGCAGGGGCAGGGCGTTCACTTGGATTCTCCGTCGAGTTCGGGGCGCGGCGTCACGCTGAAGCTTTCGGGCGGCAGCTCGTCGCACCAGCGGCGCCACATGGTCCTGAACGCGTCCGCGATGTTGCGTCCGACGACTTCAGGCTGGAATGCAGGACTTGCCTGGCAGCGCGAACGCAGTTCTCCACGCACGCGTGCGAGCGTATCGACATCGCGTGCGGCGGCGACGCCCTTCGCGACGAAATCATCGGCGTCGGCGGCGATGAACGCATCGAGGCCGACGTGCGACATCCAGGTCGCGCCCGAGCGGCTCGGCAGGGTGTCGCCCTCGATCGTGAGCGTCGGCACGCCCATCCACAGCGAATGGAGCACGGTGGTCGAGCCGTTGTAGGGGAACGTGTCGAGGCAGATGTCGATCTGGTGGTGCTGCTGCAGGTAGACGATCGTCGCGGAACGTGTCAGGAAGTCGAGGCGTTCGCGCCCGATGCCGGCCTGCTCGAACCAGCCGACCAGCTCGTCCTGGCCACCCTCGGGCGGAATGCCGCCAAGCACCATGCGCGCATTGGGCAGCGCGTGCAGCAGGCGCGCCCAGACCGCGATCACATCGGCGCGCAGCTTGTTGAGACGGTTGAAGCTGCCGAACGTGACATAGCCGTTGTGCCGCGCGGGCAGGAGGTTGACGGGCGGCGCCTGGCGTTCTGGCTCGAAGGCGGCGGCGGCCTGCAGGCGCACGATCTTCTCGCTGAACTGCTGCTCGACCGGCCCCGGCGGAATCGCGAAGCGGTCCGCGAAGTAATAGTCCATCGCGTCGAGGCCGGTGGTCCCCGGATATCCGATGAAGCTGACCTGCACGGGCGCAGGCTTGCGTGCGAAGGTCAGGAGCCGGTTGCGCCCGGTGTGCCCCGACAGGTCGACGAGGATGTCGATGCGGTCGTCGCGGATCTGTCGGCACAGTTTGTCGTCCGACAGGGTGGACACGTCGCGCCACGCGCTCGCATGGCCTTTCAACCCGGCCGTCACGTAATCGGTGAGCACGTGGTTGTAATAGAAGTACAGCGACAGATCACCTTCGCGCTTGAGCGGGCCGAGCAGCGGCGTCAGGTACGACGCGACCGCGTGCTTGAACAGGTCGCCGGACACGAAGCCAATGCGCAGCGGACGCGCCGGATCACGGCGATTCGGGTGCGGGGTCCAGCGCGCGCGCAGCGGCGCCTCGTGGCGCGCCGCGAATCCGCGATGCTCGGCGGCGAGCGCGGCGACGTCGATGTTGATCTGGTGAGTGAGGCTGAACAGCAGGCTGCTGTGCGCGCCGGCATCCGAGGGATTCAGTTCGCACGCGCGCCGGAAGTAGGGCTCGGCCTCGGTAGGCGAGCCGTTGTGGTCGAACAGCATCACGGCAAGCGAGCTGTACATCGATTCGTTGTTCGGCGCGAGTTCGATCGCGCGCAGGCCGTAGGTGCGCGCTTCATCCACGCGGCCGAGCCCGCCGAGCAGCGTGCACATCAGGCGGTTCGCCTCCGGCATGTCGGGCGCAAGCTCGAAGATCTGGCGGCATTGCCGTTCTGCGTCCGCGAACTGGTTCAGGAGGCGCAGCCCATCGGCCAGCAGCAGCCGGCACTGCGTGTCGTCGGGGAGCAAGGTGAGGGTTCGCACGAACGCCTCGCGGGCCGGCTCCGTCTGCCCGCTGCGATGCAGCGCCAGCCCCAGCACGCGCCATGCGGGACCATGCGCGGGAAAGCGCCGGGTCAGCGTGCGCGCCAGCTTGATCGCGTCCTCGTCGCGGCCCTTGTTGTAGAGCGTGGCGAGGCGGTTCATGTCCTGCGGGTTCGGCCGGCGCACGCTGGCCGCAGGCTCCGACGCGGAGGCTTCCGCGGTATCCGGCATGGACGGGAGGTCGAGCGGCGTGCTCAGCGTGAAGCGCATCGGCGAGGGCGTGCCCTCGACCGAATTCGACAGGCGCAGCATCAGCAGGTTGAGCGTCTGGCCGCCGACGCCGCGCTGCTGCGCCAGATTGACCGCCGTCCAGCCGGCGGCGATCATGCCCGCCTCGATCAGCGCGTTGATGTAGCCGAACCAGTAGCTCTCGTCATTCGGCGCGCTGCCGAGCGCGATCTCGAAGTGCGGCAGCGCGTCGGCCGGCGCGCCGGTCCGGACCTTCAGCATGGCGAGCCCATAGTGCGCCTGCGGCTGCTCGGGCAGTGCGCCGAGAATTGCCTCATAGAGCGCCTGCGCGTCATCGAACGCGCCCTGCTGGTGCTGCTCTATCGCGCTTTGCAGCACCAGTGCGATGTCGGCGGCCTGCTGGGCTTCGGGAGACAGCGGGGAGGAGGTCGGGACGGACAAGGTGGCCATGGGCATGACGGAATGAGCGAGTTCACCTGATTATCGGCGCCGCCCCCCGAGCCTGAAGCGCGGAGCTAACCCCAAATCCCCCGTCAGTTTGCCGCATGGTCAATCTGTCCCGATTTTTGCTCCGGCATAAAAAAAGGCCCGCACGAGGCGGGCACGGAGGCGAACGAGCACGCGTCTACACGCGTGATTTATTGTTGTCAGGGGAAGCGGCGTTCAGAACCGCGCGGCGGCCTGCTGGTAGGCGCTGGCCGCATTGGCGCGCGCCATCGCGGCGCGGTATTCGGTCTGCAGCTCGGTCTGGGTCGTCTGCGCGTTGTCGAACACGGCCGCGTCGAGCGTCTGGATCTGCCGCACGAGCTCGAGCGACGCGCTCGTCTGCTCGGCCGTGATCGACATCAGGTACGGGGACCGCACGTCGATCAGGCGCGCGGCCTCCGACCAGTCGGCCAGCCGGGCCGCCTGGTCGATGGCGCGCGTCAGCTCCAGTACGTATTGCACCAGCGAAGTCTGGTCCATGGAATCGCTCCTTTGTTCGTCCAAGCGCGACTCTACGCTTATTTGTTGCTTGCCAGCGCGCCCGCGCTGTTGGTGCCGCCGAACAGCGCCGTCAGGTAGTTCTGGTTCGAGTTCATCGAAGCCATCAGCGTGTTGAGCGCGGTGAATTGCGCGCTGTACTGGTCGGTGAGCTGGGTCGTGTAGTTGGTCAGGTTCTGCTGCTGGGTCGCGAGGCTCTGCAGGTCCGAGTTCAGCGCGCTGGTGCGCGTGGCGAGCATGCCGCCCGTTTGCGTGAAGCCCGTGATTGCCGTGTTGATCTGTGCGCCGATGCCGTTGGTGCCGTTGAACAGCGTCGAAGCGGCCGCCGGGTTGCTTTGCAGCGCGGCCGTGAGCTGCGCCTTGTTGAGCACGAGCGAGCCGTCCGGCAGGCTCGAGGACGCACCGTCGGCGATCGTGATGCCGAGCGCGCCGAGCGTCGCGGTGGAGCCGCCGCCGGGCACGCCGCTCGCGAGGATCGTCATCAGCGAGTTGTTGATCGTATTCAGCGTCGAGTCGCCGAGCAGCGGGCCCGCCGACGCCGAGCTGGTGCCGCCGCCGCTCAGCGAGGTCAGCTGCGTGACCGTCGACACGACTGCGTTGTACAGCGACACGAAATTGGAGATGTCGTTGACCTGGGTCGTGACGTCCTGCGACACGGTCAGGGTTTGCGGCGTCGTGCTGACGGCCGCCTGCGTGAGCGTCAGCGAGACGCCCGCGATCGCGTTCGACACGGTATTGGACGCACTGCTCGCGGCGACGCCGCCGATCGAGAATTCCGCGTCCTGCGCGGCGGTCGATTGCGACCACGCGATGCTGCCGCCCGAGGCGATGGTCGACTGGCCGCCCGTGGTGCTCGGCGTCGACGTGACGGCGAGGCTCGACAGGCCGTTGTCGCCGGACAGGTTGCTGACGCCGACGTTGATCGTGTCGGCCGCGCCCGTATTGGTCGAACGCAGCACGAGGTGGGCGCCGTCGCTGCCCGTCACGACGGTCGCGGTGACGCCCGGATTGTTCGAGGCCGAATTGATCGTGGCGGCGACGCCGGCCAGCGTGTCGTTCGTCGAGTTGATCGAGATCGAGGTCGACTGGCTGCCGATCGACAGGGTCAGCGTGCCGGCGCCGAGCTGCTGCGTCGCGCCGAACGCGCCGGAAGTCAGCGTCTGCGAGGTCGCGATCTGATTGACGGTGATCTGGTAGCTGCCGGCGACCGCGCCCGCGCCGGTCGTGGCGGTCAGGCCGGTGCCGCTGGTGGTGGCGGTCAGGACCTGGTTGAAGGTGCCGTCGGCGAGCGCGCCGAGGCCGCTTTGCAGCGCGCCGAGCGCCGATTGCAGCGTGCCGAGCGCGGTGAGCTGGGTCTGGTCGGACGCGGTGGCGGTCGACAGCTGGGCGGTCTGGCCGGCCGTCTTGCCGTTGACGAGGGCGGTAACGAGCGAATTGACGTCGAGCGACGAGTTGCCGGTCGCACCGCTGATGATGGACTGCGCGGCTTCCTGCAGCGCCTGCTGGGCGGCCTGCTGGGTGGCGCTGGTCGAGCTGGTGATCGGCGTGTTGGTCGTCGACGAAATGGGTGTGGACATCGCTGTACTCCGTGCGTCGCCGGAAGCGGCTGGCGCGAATCTGGAACTTCAGTCGCGATAAGCGAAAAAGAGTGCGGCGGCCACGAGGAGTTGCACCGCCGCACAAGACGGGCCGCTCTACTGCGCGGCCCATCGTACGGTTGCCCGTTACAGCATTACTGCAGAAGCTTCAGAACCTGCTGCGGGTTGGAGTTCGCTTGCGCGAGCACCGAGATGCCGGCCTGTTGCAGCACTTGCGCGCGCGACAGGTTCGCGGTTTCCTGCGCGAAGTCCGCGCTCTGGATCTGCGATTGTGCCGACGACAGGTTCGTCGAGTTCGCTTGCTGCGTCGTCGCGATCGCGGTGAAGCGGTTTTGCGCCGCGCCGAGTGTCGCCTGCAGGTTGTTCACCGTCTGCAGCGCGTTGTCGATCGATACCATCGCCTGGTTCGCGCCGGTGACGGTCGAGATGTTCAGGTTCGAGACCGTCGGCGGCTGGTTGACCGCGTTGATCTGTGCCTGCATCGTCGTTGCCGCGCTGGCCTGCGCAGTCGACATGCCACCCGTGGCTTGCGTCGCCAGCGCCAGGGTCGTGACTGCCGTGCCCGTGCCCGCTGCCGTGCCGCCCGAGAAGATGTTGCCGACTGCCGTCGCGGACAGTGCGGTGCCGTTCTGGTCGCTGAACGTGTAGCCGCCCTTGCCGTCAGCCTTGACGGTGACCGACGTGATCGCCACGCTGGACGCCGTCGACGTGTAGGTGCCGGTCGAGTCGAGGTTCAGGTTGGTGAACGTGCCGACCGTCTGGCCTTGCTGCACCAGGCCGCCGCCGACTTGCGCCGCCGACATGCTTTGGCTCAGGTCGAGGCTGACCGTCTGGCCGACGTTCGCGCCGACCTGGAACGACAGAATGCCTGCCGAGCCGTCGAGGATGTTCTTGCCGTTGTAGGTCGTTTGCGACGCGATCCGGTTCACTTCCGCGATCTGCTGCGAGACTTCCTGTTGCAGCGCGTTCTGGTCCGAGGTCGACAGCGTGCCGGTCGACGCTTGCACGGCCAGCGTACGGATACGCTGCAGGCTGTTGGTCAGCGACGACAGTGCGCTCGACGCGGTCTGGATCAGCGAGACGCCGTCGTTTGCGTTCGACACGCCTTGGTTCAGGCCGTTGATCTGGGTTTGCATCCGGGTCGAGATCGCGAGGCCCGCTGCATCATCCGCCGCGCTGTTGATGCGCTTGCCCGACGACAGACGGGTGATCGCCTGCGACAGGGCGCTTTGCGAACCGTTCAGGTTTTGCTGAGCGACCAGCGAGTTGATATTGCTATTGATTCCGAGCATGGAAAATCTCCTAAGTGAGCCGAAAGCCCATAAAAGCCACTATTGGCATCGGCGGAAGCACTCGTTCTTTGCTGGCCGCCTCAGAGCAGGATTTCGGCCTTCGGAAACAAAACTTGAGGGGCGGGCGAATAGATTCGGCCCGATTTTTATGTCGGGCGCGGCGCGAAATGCCCGCCTGGCCGCGCCGGTGGCGGGCGAAACGGGCTCGGGCGGGCCGGCGGCAGGCGCCGCGCGGCGCGGGAAAGCTCGGGGGCGCGGGTGGCCGGCGGCGCTCGCCGGCCGGCCTGAACGACCTGGCCGGTGCGGCGCCAGGACCGCTGGCGCGCTTGCCGCGACGGGCGCGCCCGGAAGGGGCCGCCCGTCGGACGACCGCTTCTTATTGCAGGAGCTTCAGCACCTGTTGCGGGTTGGAATTTGCTTGGGCGAGCACGGAGATGCCCGCTTGCTGGAGTACCTGCGCGCGCGACAGGTTCGCGGTTTCCTGCGCGAAGTCCGCGCTCTGGATCTGCGATTGAGCCGACGACAGGTTCGTCGAGTTCGCCTGCTGGGTCGTGGCGATCGCGGTGAAGCGGTTCTGCGCCGCGCCGAGCGTGGCCTGCAGGTTGTTCACCGTTTGCAGCGCGTTGTCGATCGACACCATCGCCTGGTTCGCGCCCGCGACGGTCGAGATCTCGAGGTTCGAGACCGTCGGCGGCTGGTTGACCGCGTTGATCTGTGCCTGCATCGCGGCGGTCGCGGCGACCGCCGCGGGCGACATGCCGCTCGTGACCGACGCCTTCAGCGCCAGGTCCGTGACGGCCGTGCCCGAGCCGGCCGCCGTGCCCGACGAGAAGATGTTGCCGACCGTGGCCGAGGTTAGCGCCGAGCCGTTCTGGTCGGTGAACGTGTAACCGCCCCGGCCGTCGGCGATGACGCTGACCGCCGTGATCGCCGGCGCGCCCGCCGTCGAGGAGCCGCTGGCGTCGAGACTCAGGTTCGTGAAGGTGCCGACCGTCTGGCCCTGCTGCACCAGGCCGCCGCCGATCTGCGCGGCCGACATGCTCTGGCTCAGGTCGAGGCTGACCGTCTGGCCGACGTTCGCGCCGACCTGGAACGACAGGATGCCGGCCGAGCCGTCGAGGATGTTCTTGCCGTTGTAGGTCGTCTGCGACGCGATCCGGTTCACTTCGGAGATCTGCTGCGAGACTTCCTTTTGCAGCGCGTTCTGGTCGGAGGTGGACAGCGTGCCGGTCGACGCCTGCACGGCCAGCGTGCGGATCCGCTGCAGGCTGTTGGTCAGCGACGACAGCGCGCTCGACGAGGTCTGGATCAGCGACACGCCGTCGTTCGCATTCGACACGCCCTGGTTCAGGCCGTTGATCTGAGTCTGCATGCGGGTCGAGATCGCGAGCCCCGCGGCATCGTCGGCCGCGCTGTTGATGCGCTTGCCCGAGGACAGGCGCGTGATGGCCTGCGACAGCGCGCTTTGCGAGCCATTCAGGTTTTGCTGGGCGACCAGCGAGTTGATGTTGCTGTTGATTCCGAGCATGGAACACTCCTGGGAGAGTCGGACGAAAAGGAAGCCGGAGTCGGCATCGGCGGCCGCCTGCGTCCCTTGCCGGCGGCCTCAATGCAGGTTGTCGTCTCTCATAAAAGCGGCTGAATACAAATGAAAGGTTTGGAAAGGATTTGAGTGAGGCGTGACGTCAATTGGATTGATCCCTTATTTATATGTGCCCGGATTCGAGGATTTATCTCAAAATAGGGCAGCAAATGCGCGGGAACGCAGGGGAAGGCGCTCGGGGAGCCCGCCACGGGAAAGCGGTAAACCGGTAGCCGGCCCAATGTTTACCTGTTATGATGGCGGGCTGAATTGAGATTTTCTGTCAAGCCTTTGCCGCTCGCGGCATGTCTGCTGGCAGTCAAACGCGGCGCCTGGTGTGGGTTGCCAAGCGTGTCGCGGTGCATTCCGCCTCTCATTTCCGGCCTCCGAGGCCGTTAGCCGCTCGTTTCGCCTGTTGTGGGAACGCCCGGAAGGCCGGTGCGTGGCGCTTGGCCGCTACGTTTTTGACCGTATCAAGCAATTTAGGAACGACATGACGACGATTCTTCTGAAGGAAAACGAGCCGTTCGAAGTGGCGATTCGCCGCTTTCGCCGTGCTATCGAAAAAAATGGCCTGATCGCTGAACTGCGTGAACGCCAGTCGTACGAAAAGCCGACGGCTGTGCGCAAGCGCAAGAAGGCCGCTGCGGTGAAGCGCCTGCACAAGCGCCTGCGCAGCCAGATGCTGCCGAAGAAGCTCCACTAAAAGCTTCTTTCCGGTTCGTCCGCGAGCGGCGATGCGAGTCTCGAAAGAGGCTGCATCGCCGTTTTGCTTGGAGCATCCGGCGTGACGTACGATGAAAGACCCCGCCCGGCGCTAGTCGGGCGGGGTTTTTTGTTACCGGGCGCCGGGACGTCGGCGCAAACGGCAACCGGCGATGCGGATCGCCACTGCGATTCCGGACGGCGCCGGCGCATGCGGCGCGAACGGCATCCGGGCCGCAATCGCGAAATGCCGGACCGAGCACGCTCATGGGTCCGGCCGTATCGTCGCGCGATCGACCTTCAGGCGGACCGGACCGGCTCTTTGAACGCGACCCGGCGGCGATGCCAGCGGAGAAGCCGGTCACTGCACGGCGTTCACCCTTGCGCCAGACTTGCGCAGGAGCCGTCCGCCAGCGCGCTCGCCTCCCGAACGGTTCCCTCGGTATACTTTGCGGCAGCTAACCAAGATGTCGGGTCCGACGGCAAGTATGAGAATTCACCCATGCATGATCTGCAGCCGCGAAACGGCGTACTTTTTCTCGAAAGACTACCCGACCTATCCGGGCAGCCCGTTTCCCGAGACGCTGACAGTTGATTTCTGGAAATGCGGAAACTGCGGTTTCACCGTGTCGAGAACCCATCAGGAAATGACCGATGCGCAATGGTCGCAACTGAATTCGAGTTGGCATCACACGTTTGAAAACGATCTTGCATCGAGAACCACCAACCAGCCGCCATACATCGATCAGGCGCTCGCCCTGACGCTGTTGGCGAAGAACGGCGTCGTCGAGCTTGACGATGCGATTGACTATGCGGCCGGCTACGGTACGTTCTCCCGTTGCATGAAGAAGTACTTCGATATCGGCATTCCCATCTTCGATCGCTACGTGCGCAATCAGGACAATCGCGTCAGCTATGTGGCCGAGCAGGATCTGTCCCGCTACACGCTGGTGATCAACAGCGCGATGTTCGAGCATGTGCTGGACCGAGATGCGCTTGATGAGGTCAATCGACTCGTGCGTGACGATGGCGTACTGATGCTGCATACCGTGATCGCCGAGCGGGTGCCGAAGGATCCGGACTGGTTCTACATCGACACCATGGTCCACACGGCCTTCCATACCAACAAGAGCATGTCCTTGCTGATGGACCAGTGGGGATACGCCGCGTCGGTCTATTCGCCGCAGGCCAAAAGCTGGTATCTGTTCAAACGCGGCTGCCCGGGGCTGGCCGAGCTTGAGGCGCGCATCATCGGGATCAACCGCGAATTGCAGACCCCCTATTTTCATTACAAGCAGGGATTCGTGGATTACTGGAAAGGATTTTGATCGACCGCTTGCCCGGGGATATCAATGCCGGCTCGATCCGCCGCGGTCGGGACTGACGCTCGGATGAGCACGGCAGACGAGACCGGGCGCGCTTCGACAATGCCGGCATGGTCAGCATGACCATCGAGAGATGGGCCTATTGACGGCACAGGCGAGATATTGCCGCAACGCTTTCGGTATGCGCCGACCCCGGAAGGTGGCAGCTGATTCTCGTGCGATACCGCACGCCCGCCGGAGCAGCGTCAGGCGAGCGGATCGCTTTGATCCCGCCGCTCAGAAATCGAACTTCGCGTTGACGCTGACGGTGCGCGGATCCCCCGGCATCACGTAGTTCTCGTACTGATACTGCCAGTAGCGGCGATTGGCGAGGTTGTGGAGCGAGGCGCGCAGCGTGACGCCGTGACCGCCGACTCGCGTGGTGTAGGTCGCGCCGAGGCCGAGCAGCAGATAGCCGGGCGCGTTCAGGCCGCCCGCCGCGCGCAGCGGCGTATTGCCGGTGAACTTCGCCTGCGCGCCGAGCGTCAGGCCCGGCAGCGTCGGCACCGCATACGCGAGCTTGCCCGCCGCGACGAAGGTCGGCGCGCCGGCCACCCGGTTGCCGTTGTTGGCCGCGCCCTTCGCATACCAGCTGTCGAGCGCCATCAGGCTGCCAGCCACTTCCCACTGCGAGCCGAGCTTCGCGCTCGCGGCCAGTTCCACGCCCTGATAGATCGACTGGCCGTCCTGCACGTAGACGTTCGCGCTGTTCGCATACGCCGCGCCGCGCTCGATCCGGAACAGCGCGGCCGTGGCGCTCCAGCGCGCGTGCTCGCTCTTCACGCCGACCTCGTATTGCTTGCTGCGCAGCGCCTTGAGCAGTTCGCCGTGGTTCGCATAGGTGTCGCCGACGCGCTGGCCGGGTTCGAGCGATTCGACGTAGCTCGCGTACAGCGTCGTCGACGGCGCGAGCTTGTACAGCAGCGCGAAGGTCGGCGTGATCACGCCGTTGTCGGCATAGGTGGACAGCGTCGCGCCGGCGGGACTGTACGAATTCTGTTCGTAGCTGATGTAGCGCAGGCCGGCGATCACCGACCAGCGCTCGGTCAGCTTCACGGTATCGCTCGCGAACAGCGATTTCTGCGTGATGTCGTTGTCGCGGTACTGCGTGAAGCCGCCCGGGTTGTACAGCGTATTCGGATTGGGCGCGTACAGGTTGCCCGTGCCGATGCTGTGGTACAGGTCGTTGCTCGAATAGTCGCTGGTCTCCTTCTGCCACGCCGCGCCGAACACCAGCTGGTGGCTGAACGGGCCGGTGCGCACCTTGCCTTCGAGCATCGCCTGCCACAGGCTGAAGCGATGCCCCTGGTTGCCGGCGTAGCGCGTGTCGTTGTAGTTGCCGGCGCCGTCGAGCAGGTTCAGCGTGCTTTCGTTGCGCTGGCGCGTCACCTTGCTGTAGCTGTAGGTCGCGCTCGCGACCCAGTCCGGCGTGAGCTGGTACTGCACGCCGAACGTGTACTGCTGCAGGTTGGTGGCGAGATACTGGTCCGCGCCGGCGAGGTTCGAGGTGCCGCCGCTGATCGCGCTCGGCAGGCTCGCGCCGGTGTAGCTGCTGGTATAGATCGACGGCGTCTGGCCCGAGGTGCGCCGGTTCTGGTACAGCGCGCCGAAATTGACGGACAGGTCGCGCGTCAGGTTCGCGTCGAGCGCGAGCGAGGCGGTGTCGCGCCGGACGTTGCCGCCGTTGTAGATCTTGCCTTCCTCGTGGGTCGCGTTCAGGCGCGCGCCGAACATCTGGTCCGGCCCGAAGCGGCGGCCGAGATCGACGTGCTCGCTCCACACCCCGGTGCTCCGGTAGCCGACGTCGACGCTCGCCACCGGCTGCGCGGTGGGCTTCTTCGTCACGTAGTTGATCACGCCGCCCGGTGACGCGAAGCCGTACATGAAGCCGCCCAGGCCCTTGAGCAGCTCGACGCGCTCGAGCTGCTCGTAGGGCATGGTGATTCCGTACGAGACGAACGGCAGCCCGTCGATCTTGTAGCCGTTCTGCCAGTCGAGCTGCAGGCCGCGCACCGACAGGTAGCTGGCCCAGACGCTGTAGCCGTTGCCGTTGTCGGTCACCGACGCGTCGCCCCCGAACACCTCGGCGAGCTTGAATGGCTGGCGCTCCGCCAATTCCTTCGCATCGACGATCGTGGTCGAGAACGGCGTATCCAGTTGCGAGCGGGTGCCGAGCGCCCCGCCGCTCACGTCCTCGCGCAGATGCTGCGGGGCGTCGGGCGCGGCCGTGACGCGCACGGCGGGCAGCGTGTTTTCCTGCGGCGGCGTGCTGTCCGGCGACGGGGCCGCGTGAGCGAGGGCGCTGCTGCAGAAGGCGAGCCACGCGGCAAGGCGCAGCGGTCGAAGGGCGGGATGGGTCATGAAGATGGAATAGTGTTGCGAATCATTCGCATTTATATGAATGAATGGCGCGCATGCTATCAAAGATCGGCCGGAGTCCGAAATCATTTGGCTGCAAACTCAGATGTGTCTGGAACGCGCAACCGGCGGTGAGCCGGCGACTTGTCGCCCAGGCAAGAGATTTGATAGAATGAGAACGATTCTTATTCTATTTTCGTGCAGTGAGTCCCGCAGCCCACTTCTTCGGCGTCCGCCCGGCCGCTTCCGTCCCGTTTCGTCTGTCGCGCGCATGAGGCCGCTGTTCGTCCTCCTGCACCGCTGGCTCGGTGTCGGGGTCGCGCTGTTCCTGTTCCTGGCCGGCTTGACGGGCGCGATCATCGCCTGGGACCACGAGCTCGATGCGCTGATCAATCCCGAGTATTTCCACGCGCACAGCGGCCAGCCGCCGTTGTCGGCGCTCGAGCTGGCCAACCGGATCGAGCGCGCCGATCCGCGCATCCAGGTGACCTACCTGCCGCTTGCGATCGAGCCCGGCCATACCTTGCAGGTGGGATTGATGCCGCGCACGGATCCCGCGACCGGCGCGCCCTACGTACTCGACTTCAACCAGCTGGCCGTCGACCCGGGGACGGGCGCGGTGCAGGCGCGCCGCGAATGGGGGGCGATCTCGCTCGCGCCGCTCGAACTGATCCCGTTCATCTACCGCCTGCACTACGCGCTGCACCTGCCCGCCGTGGGCGGCATCGATCTGGGGATGTGGGTGATGGGCGTCGTCAGCGTGGTCTGGCTCGCCGACAGCGTGATCGCGCTGGTGCTCGCGTTCCCGAGCCGGAAGCAGTGGCGCAAGTCGTTCGCGTTCCGCTTCGCGCGCGGCGGCTACCCGGTGGTGTTCGACCTGCACCGCTCGGGCGGCGTGTGGGTGTGGGCGCTGCTGATCGTGGTCGCGTTCACCTCGGTGTCGATGAATCTCGGCAACCAGGTCGTGCGCCCGCTCGTCGAGCGGCTGTCGCCGCTCACGGCCACGCCGTTCACCGATCCGCAGCGCTTCGCGCCCGCGCAGCCCGCGCCCGCGCCGATCAGCCGCGAGCGGATGGCGGCGATCGCCGCCGACGCGGCGCGCGCGGAGGGCATCGAGGCGCCGCCGGGCGGCATGTTCTATTCCACCGCGCTCAATGTTTACGCGGTCGGCTTCTTCCGGCCGGGCAATGACCACGGCGATGTCGGCCTGGGTAATCCGTGGCTGTTCTGGGACGCCTCGACGGGCAAGCGCGTGGCGGGGCTCGTGCCCGGCCGCGGGTCGGCGGGCGACGTGTTCATGCAGGCGCAGTTCCCGCTGCATTCCGGCCGGATCGCCGGCCTGCCGGGCCGCGTGCTCGTCAGCGCGCTCGGCGTCGTGATCGCGATGCTCAGCGTGACGGGCCTGTGGATCTGGCTGAAGAAGCTCCGCGCCCGGCGCCGTCCGGCCGCCGCGTCGAATCCGGCCAAGGCCGCGCGCGCCGCGTCCTGAGCCGGCTGGCCAGGCGCGGTCGGCTAAGGCGCGGTTGGCCAGGTGCGGCCGGCTAGGTGCGGCCAGCTAGGCGCGCGCGCCGCGCTTGGCGGACGCCTTGCCGAGCGCCGCACAGCGCGCGTGGCACGGGCAGGTTCGCTCGTGATCGTTGACGAGGCCGGTGGCCTGCATCAGCGCATAGCAGATGGTCGAGCCGACGAACTTGCAGCCGTAGCGCTTGAGCGCCTTGCTGAGCGCGTCGGAGGCGTCGGTCGAGGCCGGCGCGTCGCGATAGGAATCCCAGCTGTTCTGGCGCGGCGCGCCGTCGACGAAGGACCACAGGAAGGCCGCGAACGAACCGTGCTCGGCCTGGATCTGCTGGACCGCCCGCGCGTTGACGATCGCCGATTCGATCTTCGCGCGGTTGCGCACGATGCCGGCGTCGAGCATCAGCTTGTCGACGCGCGCCGGCGTGAAGCGCGCCACCTTGTCGACCTCGAAATTGGCGAAGGCCGCGCGGTAGCCTTCCCGCTTGTTGAGGATGGTCGACCACGACAGGCCTGCCTGCGCGCCTTCCAGGATCAGCATCTCGAACAGGTGGCGGTCGTCGCGCGACGGCACGCCCCACTCGGTGTCGTGATAGTGGGCGTCGGCGTCCGTGCGGACCCAGTTGCAACGTTCTCCCATCGCATCCTCTCGTGTCGTTCCGGCTTGAGCTGCGTCAGGATAGCGGAATGCCGCGCACGTGCAAGCCCGGCCATTCGGCCGATGCGCGGCGGCCGCGGTTGCGGTTAAGCTTGCGCGTCGATGAACAGGCGGAACCCAAGCAATGAGCCATGACCTTTATCTGATCGGCATCGACGGCGGCGGCACCGGCACCCGCGCGGTGCTGGCCGACGCCGCCGGGCGCGAGCTGGGCCGGGGCGCGGGCGGGCCGTCGGGGCTCGCGCTCGGCGTCGAGAACGCGTGGCGTTCGATCGAGGCCGCATGCCGCGCGGCGGCCGCGCAGGCCGGCGTCGGCTTCGACTGGCACGCCTGCGTGCTCGGCTGCGGGCTCGCGGGCGTGAACAATCCCGCGTGGCTGGCCGCGTTCCGCGCGCGCGCGCCGCTTGCTGCGCTGGCGGTGGAGAGCGACGCCTACACGACCGTGCTGGGCGCGCACGGCGGCGGCCCGGGCGTGATCGTCGCGCTGGGCACGGGCAGCATCGCGGCCGCGCTCGACGCGGCCGGCGCCTGCCGCCTCGCGGGCGGCTACGGCTTCCCATCGGGCGACGAGGCGAGCGGCGCGTGGCTCGGGCTGCGCGCGCTCGCCTACGCGCAGCAGGCGCTAGACGGCCGGGCGCCGCTCGATGCGTTCGCGCGTGCGCTGCTCGACGAAACCGGCGCGGCCGAGCGCGACAGTCTCGTGGTCTGGTCGTGCGACGCGAACCAGACCGCCTACGCGCGGCTCGCGCCGATCGTGCTCGCGCATCGCGCGCACCCGTATGCGGCCATGCTCGTCGCGCAGGCGGGCGACGAGATCGGCAAGCTGATCGACGCCCTCGATCCGGCCGCCGCGTGGCCCGTCGCGCTCTGCGGCGGGCTCGCGGCGCCGCTCGCCGACGCCGTGCCCGAACGCCACCGGCCCCGCTTGCGCGCGCCGCTCGCCGACTCCGCGCAGGGTGCGCTGCAGCTCGCGCGCCGCGAGGCGGCGGGCCGCGCGGCGGCGCCCTGAGCCGCGCCCGCCGCGACAAACGGCGGCAGGGCGCGCGCCGCGGCGCTAGAATGGCCGTTTGCGCTTCCGCCTCCCCCGCTCAATTCCGACCTGCCGCCATGTATAAAGTCATCGCCACCGATCTCGACGGAACCCTGCTGAACAGCGACCACCAGCTCGATCCCTATACGATCGAGACGGTGCGGCGGCTGGCCGACGACGGCGTGGACTTCGTGATCGCGACCGGGCGCCATCATGCGGACGTGAACGGCATTCGCGACGTGCTCGGGATCCGGCCGTACCTGATCACGTCGAACGGCGCGCGGGTGCATGCGCCCGACGGCAGCCTGATTTACGCACAGGACCTCCCCGCGCCGACCGTGCGGCAGCTGGTTCGGCCCGAGTCGGCGGGCGCCCACGGCCGGGTGATCGTCAACCTGTTCACGAACGACGCCTGGCTGATCGACCGCGACGCGCCGCATCTGCTCGACTTCCACCAGGACTCCGGTTTCAACTACAGCGTTGTCGACCTGCTGGCCCATGATGGCGCCGATGTCGCGAAGGTGCTGTATATCGGCGAGCCCGAGGATCTGGCCGAGGTGTCCGACAACCTCGCCGCGAATTTCGGCGATGCGCTGTACGTTACCTATTCGCTGCCCGATTGCCTCGAAGTCATGACGGCGAATGTGTCGAAAGGGCGCGCGCTGCGCGTCGTGCTGGGCCGGCTGGGCGTCGATCCCGCGCACTGCGTGGCGTTCGGCGACAACATGAACGATATCGACCTGCTGGAAACCGCCGGTCATCCGTTCATGATGAACAATGCGAATCCGGATCTCGTCTCGCGCCTGCCGCGCGTGCCGCGGATCGGCAACAACTCCGACGCGGGCGTCGCCCGCCAGCTGCGCGCGCTGTTCGCGCTCGAGGACGGCGTGGCGGGCTAGGTTGCCGCGACCGATCGGGCGTGCCGCGACGCGGCATCGCCCGAGCACGCTGCACCCGAGCACGCTGCACC